>JBJEMZ010000077.1:0-13551 GCA_051879935.1 Wujia sp. | reverse complement strand
GCCGGATAACTCATCAAGCGCCGCATTTCTCTGGTCCTTATAGTCATTTGCATTTTCTATATCGCCTGCCTCAACTGCCTGAATCTTCTGATTTAACTCAAGAATACTGTCAGCCAGGTCATTGATTCGTTTTACCTGATCTTTAATCTCCGTATTCAGATTTCGCTGATATTCAATCAGACTCGAACGTATCGTATGTACGCGGTCAACAAATGTTAATGCATTGGATATAAAAGAGCTTCGGGTAACGATACTGTTCGACTCCTTCTGCAATTCCTGCAGGGATGACCATAAGTCATTTAATGTCGTATTAAAATCCTTCCCCTCAAGCTCTCCGAAATAATTCTCTATCTCTGACACTGTCTCATACTGTGCCTTATAATAATTCATACGTCCGGATTCTGTACGATAAGCAGCATCCGCAAAATTATCCCTTACCTGTCGAATCTCCGCTGTCAATACACCCATACCGACAGAATTCGTATAATACGATCCGGTAGAGATTTTATTGTAAGAACGATCCGTCAAAAGAACCTGCTGTCTCGTATAGCCCTCAGTCTGTGTATTTATTAAATTGTGTGCGGTTGCATTCAGTGCATACTGACTGTTTTGCAGTCCGGTAACACCGATTGTCATCCTTCCCATGGTTCCTGCCATACTGCCGCTCCTTTTACGATCGTGTTATGTGTCTAATTTTGTACATCAAATCTTCCGGTCGGTGCATCCGCATTATAAGCACCGTTGCCCTTAAACATGTCTTTTGAATACTCTGCTGTCTCCGGAGCACGATTCAGGTTCTGAATCAGATTGATGTTGTACTCAATCATAGACAATGCTTCCTGAATCAGATTTTGGTTGTGCCCGTTTATCTCCCGGACACGGCGCGCAAGCTTTGCCAGCTTCTCATTAATTTCAAGTAATGGGTCATGGAATTCCGGCTGTCCCTTCAGGAAATCAACAACATCCATCACTTTCACTTCATCCGGACGTTTTCCTAATATACTTGCAACATTATCCATCGTCTCCCGCCGTCTTTTCTCAACGCTCGCAAGCGCATCCGCAAGACGCTGTTCCTTGTCCGTTGTCTCAGCCAGCCGTTCAAGGCTGTTGGACACGATGGCACCGGTCTTCTCCATCGAAACCTGTAAAAGCTGTTCGTACAATGCGTATTCTTCGTTTAACTCTGTAATAAGATTCTCAATTATACTTGCCATGCTTTTCTCCTGTCATAAGACTAGTATCTTGATCTTGCAGCATAGGTATCAAGCAGCTTCTGCGCAAAATCGTCTACATCCACATCGTAGGTTCCCGCATCCATGCGGCTCTTGATGTCGTTAATCTTTGCCTCTCTGACATCCGAAACGCTTGCGAGTGCTGATTTTGCAGTCTGCATATCCTTGCCTGCACTTGACAGCATCACCTGATCCGCAAAGCTTGCCTGCCCGGATGTTCCTGATGACTTCGTCTTTTTTGCGCCGGAGTTACCATAGATCTGGCTAATCATATTGTAAGACCCTATTCTCATAGCTATCCCTCCTTGGATAAATATTTGTTCACCTAAAATAGTTTTTCAATATGTTTATCGGACTTTTTTTGTTTATCATAACCCCATTTAGTTAAAATATAAAACAATTAAAAAATAAAATGTAAAAAAAAAAACTTGTCGATTATTGACAATTTATGTCTGTTTTGGGATAATAACGTTGAATTCTAAAGAGGGAGGATTTAATCAATGGGCGTTGCATCATTAGTGCTTGGAATCATTTCCATCGTAATCGGAGTTTTTTCAAGCGGACTTTTTGGTTGGTTAGGCGCTATTCTCGCAATTATCGGTGTTATTCTTGGAGCACTTGGCAAAAAGAATCCTGAAAAAAAGGGAATTGCTACTGCAGGTTTTGTATGTTCTATAATCGGCCTGGTTCTATGCCTGCTGTTATACATCGCATGCGCAGCTTGTATTGGCGGCTTAGCATCTATGTAGTTTTAAAAATGCAAGAGGGGCTTCGTATTATACGAAGTCCTTTTTTGTGTAATAAACCGTCGTACCGAAATCGTGCTCGCACGAATTTCTATATGACGGTCAATGTTCATCAAGCCGATATCGGTCTACTCAACTTAGATAGGAGCAAATCATGCACACATATTTACATTTTTTTAATCTGACAATACCAACCTACGGCTTTCTGATTGCACTCGGTGTTGTAATCGCAAATATTGTCGCGGTATTTGTGTTAAAACACACAAAACAGGATTTTAACGATTTTGCCATACTGGAAGCATATTGTATGTTGGGCGGCTTCATAGGTGCCAAGGTCTTATACTTGATTGTTTCTCGCAAGAGCATCGACTGGTCGAGAATCACGGATATATCATATTTCAACAATCTCATGTTGACAGGCTTCGTGTTTTACGGCGGATTGATTTTGGGATTGATTTTCGCTCTGGCGGCAGGAAAAATACATAAGATAAATGCAAGCGAATACATACGAAACTTCATCTTTCTGATACCTTTTATCCACTGTTTCGGAAGATTGGGTTGCTTCATGGCGGGATGCTGTTACGGAATTCCTTATAACGGTATCGGAGCTGTTACATTTCCGGAAGGTTCCTATGCACTAACGGGTATCAGCCTGTTTCCGGTTCAATTAGTGGAAGCCTTTTTTTTAATACTTATTTCTGTTTTAATTTTATATCTTCAAATCAGAAAAAAATGGTTTTATACCATAGAAACCTATTTGATTTTATATGCAATATTACGGTTCATATTGGAGAATTTCAGATACGATGATGCGAGAGGATATATCATGGGACTTTCAACATCACAATGGATTAGTATCCTTTTGCTGATTGTCGTGGTTGTATCAATCATATTCAACAAAAAGAGCAGACGTTTAAGCGACGCCGAATAAAAAAAGCGCTTCCTTACTCGAGGAAGCGCATTTTTCCTGACGATGATGTCTTTTTCCCTTTTAACTGGATTTCTTTCCGAAAGGCTGCATTCATGGCGTCTGCAAGTCCGCCTGCGCAGGAACTGCAAAACCGTCCGCTGTGTATCATCCGTCCACACCGCTCACATTCGAGTCCGACGAGGGAGTCGTCCGTAAATGCCAGCCGTTCTTCCCGCACCCACAGCTTAATCTGACGCACAGAAACATCACATTCCTCCGCCACCTTGTTTATGTGCTCGCCCGGATGTTCCTCCACATACCGTTTTACTCCCTCAAACTTTTTCTCCAAAAGATCCCTACAGGCCGGGCAGATCCGCTCTCCTGTAATATAGTTAAACAATCGTTTACAGTTTCTGCAATTTGCCAGTTCCATCTTTTGTTTCCTCCTTGTGTTTTTCGTTCCCTATATTCGGATTCCTATGCTCCGTTTCCAATGCATATACTTGTATAGTACACGTCTGATATTCCCTTTTCACAAAGCAGCTTTGTACACGCCTCTATCGTTGCTCCCGTTGTATAGATATCATCTACCAACATCACACATCTATAGCTTACATTATTTTTCGTACATTGAAAAGCCCTTTTCAAATTATCTTCCCGTTCAAGCGGAGAAAGTGTCTTTTGCGGTTCCGTATTTTCGACCCGGTATATAAGCTCCGTATCCACCGGTATCGCAAGTCTCTTCCCAAGTTCATTTGCCAGCAGCTCTGCCTGATTATAGCCACGTTTTTCACGCTTCTTTTTATGAATCGGAATCGGTACAAGCACTTCGATTGGTAGCGATAAAATCGCTTTGCCATGCTGTTTTACGATTTCGTCTGCATAAAACGGAGCATGATACCGTTTGTTATGATATTTGAATGCCGCAATACTTTCATCCAGCGGATACTGATACAGCATGGCCGGAAATCCTTTCCGGTAGCTTCTGTGCATCCGCCCACAGTCATCACAATATGCCTGTTCTGCCTCTGATATCTGACAACCACACCGAAGGCAGGTCGGTTCCGTCGGGTAGGCTATCATCGGTCTGCACGTTTTACATACATACCGTTCATTTTGCTGCAATACGTCCCCACATAACGCGCATGCAGGCGGGAAAACAAGGTCCTCTATCTTTTCAAGCAAACTCATTCCATTCCTCCCACCATCTCCTGCAGCCGCTGTGTAAGCGAAGTATATCGTTTTTGTTCTTCCGTATTGTCAATCATCTGATTTACAAGCCCCACATCGCCAACGATAACCACCAGCTGTCTCGCCCTCGTAATCGCTGTGTAAATGAGGTTCCGGTTCATAAGCTTCCGGTTTCCTCCGAGCAACGGAATCACAACAGCCGGATACTCGCTACCCTGCGATTTGTGTATTGTAACTGCAAATGCGTGCTCAATCTGGTCAAGCTCCCGGAATCCGTATACGCATTCCCGTCCGTCATCAAAAAGCACCGTCAGTTCCTCATCAAAATCGCTGATATCGGTGATGACACCCATATCTCCATTAAATACACCGATTCCTTCATCGATAACATAGCCTTTCCCATTTCCGGTTTTGGATATGCCGTATATCTTCCATTCCATCTGATAATTGTTTTTAATCTGCATCACCTTGTCGCCTTTTCGGAAGATCACATCGCCCCGGCTGTGTTCCGTTTTGGCGGACGACTTCGGATTCAGTTTATCCTGCAGACGACGGTTCATATTTTCCACGCCAACCTCATATTTCCGCGTTGGGCATAATACCTGTATCTCCTGCGACGTAAATCCATAATAATTCGGCAGGTTTTTCATCGTCAGCGTCTGCACCTCCTCCACGATCTGTGCAGCCGTCCGTTTCACAATAAAGAAAAAGTCCTTGCTTTTATTACTCATTGTAATATGCTCGCCCCGGTAGATTTTATGTGCGTTAAATACGATATCACTGCCATCCTCCTGTCTGAAAATATGATTGAGCGTTGTAACCGGAAACACATCCGAGCGGATGATATCCCTTAATACATTACCTGCTCCAACCGACGGAAGCTGATTTACATCACCGACCATAATCAGACGTGTACCATATGGAATCGCCTGCAAAAGCGCATAGAAAATATAGCTGTCAACCATGGACATCTCATCCACAATGATTGCATCGCACTCCAGAGGATTATCCGCATTCCTTGTAAAATGCATGCCTCGGTCCTCCTGATTCTGCGCTGAATCGTCAACCACTCCGCTGATTTCCAACAGTCTGTGAATGGTCTGGGCAGGCCATCCCGTTGACTCCGTCATACGCTTAGCTGCTCGTCCGGTGGGTGCGCACAGCTTAATCTCCATGCCTTTCTTAGAGAAATATTTAATTATAACATTAATAATTGTCGTTTTTCCTGTTCCGGGTCCTCCCGTTATAACAGCTACGCCGGCTTCAATTGCAGACATAACTGCTTCGCGCTGCAGCACATCCAGCGTCAGCTTCTCCTCTTTTTCGATTTCCTCTATCTCACGAAGAAGCGTATCCTGTTCCATATCATAACGAAGCTGCAGATCCGTAAGCAGACGAGCCGTGTTTAACTCCACGTAATAATTCGGTGCACTGTAGATGACATCCTCGCCATCCAACGTTTTTGCAACCACCTTGCCCGCAATCATTAATTCCACAAGCTGCTGTTCCAGCAGGGATGCCGCCTGTTCATACGCAGATGCTCCACTTGTCTCATCCTCGTATTCGCCATATCCAAACGTAGACTGACCATAGATTCCCTCTACGTCATTGCCTGCATCCCTTGTTAATTCCACACATTTACGAATCAAAACCTGTTTTGGCAGATACATATGTCCTTCATTTCCGGCCATATTCAGCGCATATAAAATAGAGGAACGAAGACGGAATACCGAATCACTGGCGACGCCCATCCGTCTTGCAATCATATCGGCAATCCGAAATCCTACTCCGGATATATCCTCCGCCAGCTTATATGGGTTTCCCTTTACAACATCATATACTTTACTTCCATATGTATTGTATATACGAATGGCAAGATTTACTGAAATCCCATACTCGGCAAGGAAAATAACAACATCCTGAAATTCTTTCTTTTCCAAATAAGAAATTGCAATCGCACGTGCTTTTCTCTCTGATATGCCACTGATTTCCGCCAGACGTTCCGGTTCTTCTTCAATAATCCGTAGGGAATCATCTCCAAACTTCTTCACAATCTTTTTCGCCAGCACGGCTCCGACACCCTTCACAATTCCAGACCCAAGATACCGCTCGATTCCAATTGTATCCTTCGGCATGCGAATCTCGCAGGAAGAGAATTTAAACTGAATATCATATTGTGGATGGTTTACATATTCTCCCTCTGCAATAACATAGAGACCCTCGCCGGCACCGGGCAGGTTGCCGACAAAGATCTCTTCTCCTTCTTCGCCTTCGACAGATAATACACAATATCCTGTCTCTTCGCTCTTGTATATGATTTTTTCGATATAGCCTTCTCTCGTCATATCTAAACGGCGCTTCCCTCACTCGTTGTAAGCGCTGCTTCCTCCTGTGCTTCGATCTGCTCCGGTTTAATTCCGGCATCTTGTTTTTTCATAGATTCATACAGATGCTGAGCAAGTCCAAGCTTCCCCTGATCTGTCACAAGCTTTGCATACTGCTGTGCCTGCAGGTCATACGCATATTGTGTATAGCCATCCTCTTCGTCATCCGACATCTTTGTCATTTCTCGCGCCTGCTTGTAAAGCTGTTCCACCATATAGCTCTCAAATTCCTTGCAGGCATTTAACATTTCCTCGTCCGTTGACGCAGAAGAACGGGTGCCTTCGAGCTGGCCCGTAAGCCCGCTTGTATTTGCCATATTCATATAGGAGGCATAATCTGTATAATTTGTATTCATAAAATCCATATGTATCCCGTTCCTTTTCGGTTACTGATTAACGCAGGTTATTTGCCTGCTGCATCATCTCATCCGATGCCTGAATCGCCTTGGAGTTCATCTCATATGCCCGCTGTGCCACAATCAGATTGACCATTTCATTTGCGACATCCACATTAGACGCCTCTGTATAATACTGCACAATTCGGCTTTGTTTGAGATTCGCACCGCCGTTTTCGGATATCGCATCTCCGGATGCGATTGTCACAGAAAACCGGTTTCCGCCCTCTTTATATAAACCTGCCGGGTTATTAAACTGATAGATACCAAATCGTATCGGCTGTCCGTTCGCATCTGTCATTACCACCGGATTCCCTGTCGCATCCGGAAATGCAATCGTTCCATCCTGATTTACGACCATCTCCGTTGCTACATGTGTATTTGGCAGTACAATGGAATTACCGTTTGCATCCATCACCGGCTCGCCGTCCGATGTACAGAGCATATTGCCATTTGCAACCGGCGAAACTATAAAAGAACCGTCTCTTGTATACTGCAAATCTCCATTCTGTGTACGAACCTGAAAGAATCCATCACCATCGATTGCGATACTGAACGCATCCTCCGTTGCTGTCAGATTGCCCTTTGTAAAGTTTGAAGTAATCGCAGCAACACGGGTGCCAAGTCCGACCTCTGCCGGGACCGGCTTGTTCTCCCCTGCATTGTTTGTCGACTTTGACTGTAAATTCTGATACAACAGGGATTTGAAGCTTGCCTGCTGTGATTTATATCCAATTGTATTGATATTTGATACATTATTTGCAATTGTATCAACATTGACCTGCTGTGCACGCATACCGGAAGCAGCGGTCCATAAGGATCTCATCATGATGCATTCCTCCTAATTAAACTCTTCCTATCTCGTTGACTGCCTTATCGAGCGCTTTATCGATTGTCTGCACCATCTTCTGGTTCGTCTCATACGCTCGCGTTATCGCAATCATATCCACCATCTCGGTAACCATGTTAACATTGGACATCTCCAGATACCCTTGCTGCACGGTTGCATCCGCGTCTGTAAGTACAGCTCCGTCTACCGCTTCGTACATGTTCTCGCCGTAGCTCGACAATGCCTCGTAGCTCTCAAAGTCCACCAGCTGCAAAGTTGCAACATAGGTGTTATCCGAATAAATCTCACCAAGCTGATTTACACTGATTTTCACAAGATTTGCATCCGGTATCTGTATACGATTACCGCCTTCCGCCAGCACATAATCGCCATCCTTTGTCACAAGAAAATCATCCTTGGTTACCGTGAAATCCCCGTCCCGTGTATAACGGGTGTGCTCGGTTCCACTCTTGTCCGTTGTGCTGATGGTAAAAAATCCATTTCCGGACAGTGCGAAATTATACTGGTCTTCCGTCTGTCTGAAATTACCCTGCGACATGTCATAATAGGTCTCTCCGATTTTAACACCAAGGTTCACGCCGCCGATACCCTGCTTTAGATTCAGTCCGATCGTCTCATCATCAATCTTGACTGCAAGCTGCCTGTCAAATGACTGGGATGTGACATCAATCTTCTTGTAGCCGGTTGTATCCGCGTTTGCCATGTTGTTCGTCACGACGTCCATACGCTTTTCTTCGTTTCGGAGTCCTGTCCATGCCGTGTACAACGCTCTTACCATCTCATACCTACTTTCGTTCGCTCAAAAACTCAATATACTTTCCTGTGCCGATTGCCACTGCCGTGAGTGGCTCCTCTGCTGTCATCGTCGTGATTCCGGTATTCTCCTCAATCAAATCCTCCAAACCATGGAGCAATGCGCCGCCGCCTGTCAGAACGATTCCACGGTCCGCAATATCTGCGGCAAGCTCCGGCGGTGTACGCTCCAATACGGAATGTACCGCATCCACAATCTGGGATGTCACCTCACGCAAAGCCTCCTCCGTCTCGTCGGAAGATACCGTCACAGTTTTCGGGAGACCGGTTACAAGATTCCGTCCGCGGACATCCATCGTAATATTCTCCGGTCGTTTGTAACATGTTCCGATATTAATTTTAATCTCCTCGGCCGAACGTTCTCCAATCAGCAGGTTATGCCGCTTTCGCATAAAACGAACAATCGCATCGTCAAAATCATCTCCTGCAACTTTAATCGAGGATGACACTACCACGCCATCTAAGGAAATGACTGCGATATCCGATGTTCCTCCACCGATATCCACAATCATATTGCCGCATGGTCTCGAGATGTCGATACCTGCTCCGATTGCCGCTGCAACCGGCTCCTCAATGATGTAAACATCCCGGGCACCCGCCTGATAGGTTGCATCCTCAACCGCACGTTTTTCCACCTCCGTAACTCCGGATGGCACGCACACGCTGATGCGGGGTCTTCTTCCGAAAAAGCTTTTTCCGACTGCTTTCTGGATGAAATATTTTAACATCTTTTCTGTTGTTTTATAATCGGATATAACACCCTGTCTGAGCGGTCTCACCGCTATGATATTACCCGGTGTTCTGCCAAGCATAAGCCTTGCTTCTTCACCTATGGCTTTAATCTGCTCCGTATCTCTGTCATATGCCACAACGGACGGTTCTTTTAATACAACGCCTTTTCCCTTGACATAGACTAAGATGCTGGCCGTTCCCAAGTCGATTCCAATGTCTGAACCTGCCACGTTTGTCCCTCCTTTATATATATCGGAAATTTCCTAATTATCCTTAGCTTTTCTCATAATTATCATGGTCGCATCTCCGCCCTGCAACCATTCAATCGGCACCTCTGTGATATCCATAATCTCATCAAGTGCCGGCACATAACTGCACCAGTTGCTAATTTTACGGGCAACCAGCTCCTTGCGGATTCCATCCATATTCTCAAATTTATCCCGCAGATTTTTCAAAATCTTACGGCTGTCTCCCCCGGTCAGATCGTACCCAAGCATATCATTTAATGCTTTATTTGAAAAGAAAACATGTCCGGTAAATATATCCCGGATAAAAATTGCCTCACTGAAACTATTGTATGTTTCTATCAGATGTTTATTCACGTTTCGAACATTATCATCACCATCTGAATTTTCAAGCATATTCTGAATAATCAATGCAATACTCTGTGAAAAACGTAATTCTTCTTTTGTCCAGATACGTTCTGATTTGCACTCTGCAAAAATGAGCATACCATATAATTTACCTTCTAAGTAAATCGGATATGTAATTTCCGCGCGGAAATTATACCGCATCAGATTGATGACATCCCGCTCCTTCATCGTTGTACGGTCAAGCAGGCAGCATCCGTCCCCCTTCTTAATCGCATCAACCATCAGATACAGACGTTCGGGAAGTAACGTAAGCATATCATCACCCGGCATCTCACCTGCCACATCAAAATAACTTCGAAGCTTGTATTCTTTTGGATTGTCTCTGTCAAATGTGTATAAAAATACTTCGTCTATCTCCATATGGAGCGCAACTTCACGAATCGTCTCAGCTATAACCTCCTCGACATTGTCACTCAATTTGCTGTTTATTTTTGTAAGTGAAGCATTGATGATGCTCTGTCTCGCCAGTTCCTCGCGAAGCTTCTTGCCGGCACCTCTGGATTTTGCCGACTCCACAATCGAATTATAACTTTGCAACAGGAAATCAGATACCAGATCTGCCGTTGTCCAATGGAGCTGATAGATTTCCTGTAAACGTTTTGTCTCCTCTTCCGTGTAGGAACCAAGCACCCAGAAGCCCTGCAGACTGTCACCAACCGAAATCGGCGCAAGCGCAAGCTTCCCGACACCGCCTTCCTCGCGGTCAAACACAGATGGTTCCATACTCGAAAGCACCTGCTCCTTCATATAACTATAGTATTCCTTATATGTCGGAATCTCAAACAGATCATAAAAATCGCCCAGATTCGTAGCCGGTCCCACCGGTTCGGACAAAACCTTACCGTCTTCATCCACAAGCACGGAATAAAGTCCTGCAAGCTTTGCAAAACCGCTCATAATCATATCGACCTTTTCGAGCTGCGGAATCATCCCCGGCGTATCTGCCTTGCTGATTTTAAGCGTGCCGGCTTTTGAAATCTGCATCTTCTTCAACGTAGCCGTATTGTCTATACTTTCGGTTTTGTCTGTATGCTTCTCCCGGACCGATGTGACATCGCGGATGTAGTATTCTACGCTGTATGCGTTTTCTTCCTCGGACAAAACATCAATCGATATGTTAGCAAATACCTGTCGAACCTCTGCATCATCGCCGACCATACGAAATTCATGCGCATATTCTGAAATGTTATTTTGTATCGCATTGCGGATTGTCTTTACGACATTCGCCCGGTCTGCAGGGAAAATATAATCCTGGAAAAGCTTCAGCCCCTTATTCAGCATTTCCACATTCATTCCCATATCTGCGGCATTAGGAGAAACATATACCACATTTGTACCTGCCTCACCTATAATAAATCGTTCCACAAGTACAACATATCCGGTTTTTTGTATTGCTTTTCTAAGATAACGATTTTCAATTACCATGGAGCACTCCCCCCTTTATCTAACTGTATGTATAATAAGGCTGCCACACGTTCCCGTATGACAGCCCCCGTATATACTGCTTCCAATTCTATCACTAGTTTGCATTTAACTCCGGAAATGCCTGCTCTGCAACCTGCAATGTACTGTCTACGGACATAACAACATTATCAAGTGCCAGCTTCATCTGTGTCATATATTCACTGACATTCTCACACTCCCGCTTCACTGCCATACGTGTGCTGTATGCCTCACTTCTTGCCTGACTGCGCATCTCCTCGCATTCTGCTGTAGCCTCCGCACGCATATTTGCACAATTTTCCTCTGTCTGTTCCGTCATAATTCTGCAATGATTTTCTGTTTCCTCCCGAAGAGTCTCTACCTCCTGGCGTGTCTCACGCTTTAATTTGTCGCATTCTGCGTAGGTAGATTCCTTGCGTTCCTGACAGGCACTCTTTGTCTCAGCATCAAGCTTCTCACAGGCAGCAACTGTCTCTGCATGCATACGCTCACACTCTGCGGTTGTTTCCTCTGACATGCGCTGACATGCCTCGCTTGTCTCCTCTGTCAGTGCATCACACTCTGCCTCGGTCTTTGCACGAAGATCATTACACTCCTTCTCCGTCTGTCTTGCAAGGGCATCTGCGCTCTCTCGTGCCTCAAGCAAAGTTCTGGAAATAGACTCATAACGGTTTGCAGACTCTTCCTCTCTAGTCTTGTACGCTGCCATCTGATCCCGCAGCTGTGTCACCTCCACCTGGAGCTCATCATTTACTTTTTTGAGGTTATCAATCGTGCTTGAGGATTCATTTAAATTCACCTCTCGCATCGTATGAAGATTTTTTACAGTCTCTGAAAGCTTCAGTACATTTGCCTTTAAGTCGGCAACCTCTTTTTCGTGTTCTGCATTTAAACTGTCTATATAATTCTCTACTGCCTTTTTGTCATATCCGCCGAAAGACGTGGTCTTCAAAGTTACATCCATCTTTACAATTCTCCTTTCGCAATCCATTTCATATATTTTATATCCATAAAAACATGATTAAGCATATTATATCATAAGAATTTACATTATGCACTCTTTTTTTACATGACATTTGTTGCCACGTTACCACCATTCAAATGAGAAAACAGGAATTGCCATTTCCCAAAAAGACAATTCCTGTTTATATTCTTACATTCTTTTCTATAAACAAAATCTGTTTATAATGAACTATTTTCCGCGAAGTTCCTCGATTACTTCAATCGATAAGCCTGTTACTTCCGAAATATATTTGACATCATCGCCATGTGCAATCATCTTCCTTGCACTTTCTCTTGCACCCTCCTCCGCATATTCTTTTGCATACTCCTCTGCATATTCCTTTGCGTATTCCTCAACCACATTACACATCTCCGCTCGCCCCTTTCCATTCTTGTAATAATCTGTCAAATCGCATATCCTCGGAAATTTAATGTTACTACATACAGTTTCACTTTTAAAAATCTTCATATACTCCGCCAGGTCACTTCCATCATCAACCTCAGCATTTACATATATTTCCGAGTATCCATTTGAAATAATTTCAGCCGTTTCCCGAATCGTTCTGTCTACATGGTATATTACCCTACCTCTGCCTAAAAAATCAGTTTCGGTAATAAAAATCATACAAACATCCGGTAATTCCTTAAACATTTTACCCTTTTCTAATAACTGAATTTCCAAACAGGATCCGTTATACCGAACTCTTTTCTGGTGATCGTCATCGTTTGCTTTCTGCACATCAACACTGTATACTGTGCCAGCCTCATCTATACACTTGATATCGATTGTAACAGAACGCGTATCAATATTATGTATAGATTTTTGTGTCGTATTGCTGATTACTTCCAACGCCGGCTTAGCCATAATAATTCGTAACATCTCCTCGCAGAATTCTCTGTCTTCACCTAACTTTTGCATGAAAGTATCGTCAATTGGTCTCAGTCTGTCAACCGGCCTCTCAGGACTGCTCGACTTCATCCTTGTTTTTTTCATCTTTAAGTACCTCCTTTTCCTTATCTATTCGCCTCTCCGGGTGCTGAATGGATAAAGATATCCAGAGGATACTTTTATTCTAAGATAAAAATATCAGGAATGCAATCTTTCTCTCATACAAATTATATTTTCATAGAAAATACAAATATCATGACTACTTCTTGCCATTTCTTTCTACTCTGTGGTACACTAAGTAGAAGTTTATG
>JBJEMZ010000076.1:0-13606 GCA_051879935.1 Wujia sp. | reverse complement strand
TCACCGACCGTTACCATCACCGCCGGAACAGGATACAGCATATTCCCCGGTTTCCAAATTTGTTTTTTCATTTTAAATAACCCTCACAAATTGTAATGTCTCATCACTCTAACAGACTCCGGATTTCCTGCATTTTATAATCCATTGCAGTAATCGTGTCTGCACATTTTTTCAGTTCCTTTGCGATAATCTCAGGATGTTTCAAATTGTCCTTTTTATATTTCAGTTTATGGTCAAGACTCGCCCAGAAATCCATAGCAATCGTCCGAAACTGAACCTCGACCTTCATATATTTTTTCTCGTTTGAAAGAAAAATCGGAATCTCTACAATCAGATGCAGACTGCGATATCCGTTCGGTTTTGGATTTCGTATGTAATCTTTTACGCATACAACCTTGATATCATCCTGCTTTGTTAAAAGCTCCGAAACAGTATAGATGTCCTCCGGAAACGAACAGATGACCCGCACACCTGCAATGTCCGTCAGATTGTCCTCGATGTTCTCAATTGTGATTTCAAGTCCCTTTCTCCGCATTTTTTCCACGATACTGATTGGTTTTTTCAAACGACAGCGGATAGATTCGAACGGATTTCGATTGTACTGGGATGCAAATTCCGTATTCAAAACCTTCAATTTTGTCTCAATTTCCATCAATGCACATTCGTAATGCATCATAAGTTCAACAAATGGCTGCATGGATTGTAAAACCTTTTCCGGGTTCTCCGCGTTCATCAAGACTTCCATGCTCATATCGGTCGCCATACTCATATTCAACACCTCTTTTACAAAAACTACAAGCTTCGAATTGCACGCATAAACAATTCTTTGAATTTCCGGTCATAACCTCTTCCGATTTTTTCTATTGCATCCGAACCGACAAATCCACCTGCCATCGCGGCATGTCCACCGCCGGAGCCAACGCCTTCTAATGCTTTGTAAATCAATTGTCCTGCATCTATTTCCGGTTTTTCACTCCGAACTGAGAACTTTATACCATCCTGATTTACGGAATAGACAATAGCAACATCCACCACATCGAGCGATAATATGAAATCAGAAATGATAGCAACGAGAGAATTTGGACATTCAAATGGAATGTAGGTAAATCCTACATAGTCAAATACCTCAATATGTTCAATCGCAGCCCCATATGCTTTCAGATCCTGAAACTCAATCGTGGAATTGTACATCTGATTGAGTTTTTCTTTATTTAAATGCTCAAACAAAAATGCAACCATATCCATATCCATGGCAGTTGTACCACGAATGAAATCTGCCGTATCCATTTTGATTCCATAGGCAAGTGCTGTTGCCACATTTTCTTCTATATCTATACCTGCAGTGACATAATAAGACGTAACTAAACTGGCACATGCCCCGACAATCCGAATATCTTCATACAGATAATCCTCTGTTTTTATAAAGACCGGATGGTGATCGATGCATGCCACCTCACGCCCAGGCAAATCCGTCGTATTGGCATTTGGCTTCTGACAGTCCACATGCACAATATAATCTTCTTCCTGCATATCTGTTATGTCATCATAGGAAAAAATTTCAATATCAAACGCATCCATCATCTTTCTTGTATTAAAACGGTCGATGCTTCCGACATAACAAATCCTGGATGAAATATCAAAGTGTTCCAAAAACTTCTGTAAACCAAATGCACTGGCAATCGCATCCGGATCCGGAAAATTATGCGTCTGTAGATATACTTTATGTCCTTTTAGCAAAGAAATAAGCTTTTCAAATTTGTAATCTCCCACCATTTCCTCCTAACAGTCAAAACAGAGCAATACATACGCTCCAATCAGTAAAATAGTAATAATCAGGAATTCACAAAATCCACTCACAAAGTAAGAAAGTATCATGCCGATTGCCATAAACAGCATAGAAAAACCAAGCAGCGCCCTCACACTTATCCCTCACACAATGCTTTGCTATTATTACTATATGTCCAAAGATTAAAAACAAGAATCAGATTTTATATCTGCTCATCACCTGCAATCTGATCGATTGCGTCCCTGATTGCTTCATCGTCCGTATCAACCGATGCATTCTTTCCCATCGCAGTTGTAATCTTATCAACAACTTCCGGTATCATATCAATAATCTTGCTTACCGTATCTCCCTGTTTTACCGGAATCATCTTTGCATGTCCGTTCTGAATCACGAGCACAGCCGTCGGTGACATTTTGCCTCCCATACCGCCTCCGGCACTGTTGGAGCTTCCGCTTTTTGCAAATGCACCTGCTGCAACGCCGAAATTCACATCCACCAGAGGAAGAATGATTGTATCCCCTACCTTTGTCGGTTCTCCTACTACGGTCTTCGTTGTAAGAAGAGAATCCATCCCCTGAAACAAAGATCCTACTGTCTGATTAAAATCATTTGCCATTTTGTGTTACCTCCCTATCTTAAACTCATTTACTGTTCATAATTTTCTTAGCTACCTTTAGCGTGCGCCATAGGTTGATATTTAATGCAATTCTTGCTAAATAACCAATTCTTATTTTTCCGTTTAATATCAGATGCAAATCCAATACCTTTTGATAAAAGTCCGGCTGCAGCGATAATTGCTTTTGATACAAAAACGGCATAAGACTTAAATATCCCGTAATCTGTCCAGTCTTATACGGCTCATCAAAGCCGTAATGCACATAACCTTTTATGCGTCTTGGCAAAATATGTCGAAAAACGCTCGGAATATATCTTTTCAAATAATCCCTTGTTTTTACCGTACACGACAAATTCCAGAATTTCTGTATTTTACGGACCTTCTTTTTAACAGGCTCCACCTTTGACTGTATTGTCTCTGCAATCTTATCCGGTGTATGTTCCTCTGCAAATCGCCAGATCCGTTTCAATTTATTCCAGATTCCCACAAAGAACGTTTTCAGTCTTCCGCGTGCCTTCTTTTCGGATTCAGGTATCTCATCCCCAATATCCGATTCTAGATCAAAGGTCTCCGGCAAAGCCTCATCTGATTGTTCTTTTTCTGTTTTTTCAGCAATACCCTCAGTAATTATTTTTTGGGGTTCTTCATTTTTTCTGTCCGACTCTTCGGTTTTTCTATCCGGTTCTTCGGTTTTTCTGTCCGGTTCTTCAATGTCCGGTTTTGATTCTTCGGTCTTTGTTTCCTCGGTTTTCGATTTCTCGGTTTTCGATTTCTCTTTCCCTTTGCCAAGTCTGAATCCAAATATCCGGATTGTCTGCTCCATCGCTCCGGTTTCCTGACTAAACTGCAATCCGAAGCTTACGATTAAATATCGAACCTTGACAATTGCCTGCATCGTTTTGCCACCCCGGTAAGAAACATCCGCCTTGTACCGAATCGGAGCAAACAACACCAAAAGCAACAAAACAACAAGCAAACCGATAATTGCAAGAATAATCCACAATATGATTTTTAAGATCAACAATATTACATGCAACATGTTATCTCCTAAATTTTAAGGTTCATTGTTCACACAAAAAGAATTTTCTCACATCAAATTCTTCTCCGGTTGTATCATACATATCCTGTATGATTTCAAGAACAAGCATTTGAGCATCCTCCCGGCTTTTCGCGAGTCCGACAACTGTAATTTCAGAATCAAACTGTCGGTAATAGCTCTGCAGTAACTGATTGTACGGATAAATCTCCAGCAGACCGTCATCCTTGCGAAGCGGTAATACAATCAAAAACAAATTACGGGCAGACTTGTGCTTTCGTATATATTCACATATACGATTCTGCTTTCTTTTGCTTATGTTGTATGTATATAACCCATCTGAAAACTTCACAATTACTCCTCAATTAATTCACAAATCAGTTTACTACATGCCGCAAGCTCACTGTCATCCCTGCAATTATCAATCACATAATCGAAATAATCCCGAATCTCCTGCTGGGAATTCATAAAAATCGGCATAGCAGCAAGCAGCTTGCACATCATACTTCGGTACACCGGTTTTTTCACCTGTCCAAACAATTCCGCAAATTCAGCAATCAGAGCTTCTTTCTTCTCTGTAATATAGGCATGATCTGCCGTTTTTGACTCACCTGCCACCTGATCGAGATCAATAAACAGGCTGGTAGACAGAAGCTTTCCTACCGTATCCAGTTTATTCAATGTTTCTGTAAGACCAAGCTTCTCTGCAAGCTCTGCTTTCCCAATCCGTATATCATCGAAAACTGCCTCCAGAATCATAATACTTTCATAAACACGCTCCTGTACACCCTCAATTGTGAAAAATTCATCCATAATTTCATCCGGAAGCTGTTCCACCGTCTTCGCACGGATACAGCTTTTTATAATATTGGAGGCACTCACATATCCCGGAGTCGTATTCGTATTTTCTTCATAAGCGGCATCGATTGTAAGCAATATCGTGTACACATCATTAATGACTTCCTGCAGGAGCATGTAAGCCGACACTTCATTTTTTATAATGGAAGCTGCCTGATTGAGTCGTGTTGTAAGGTCATCAAATACATCTTCCGTAAGATTTGCAAAATCTGCTGCTGCAAGATCGGAGTACACATGATACAAAAACGGATATTCCGATTCAAAGCCCTTTGGTTTTTTGATAAGAACACTTCCGCGAAGCATATCAATAAACGCATCTACGGAGCTTGTCTCCCCGCCTTCGTAAATATTCAATGTATTACTTACAATGTCATAAAATTTGTTCTTTGTCATACGAACCGGGAGCTGTGCCATCAGAAGCTGAAGCTTGCTGTTTATGACAACTGTATCGTTTTCCGAAAAGACATATGCAAACATCTTCTCAGACAGGCCCTTTGCATCAACCGGAGATGCAGTCCCCTTTATTCCCATCTCCACACGATTTAAAATATATTCATAAATCTCATAAGCATCTGTATATGCAGTGAGAATATGCATCTTATATTCGACATTGTCCCGAAGCTGCCTGATTGCCTCTTGCGCTTCTGCATCCACAGCCTGCCGCTTCGCAAGATGCTTGTCCAAAAGCTTTGTCAAAATAGAGAAATACTTACATACATCTGTGTTTTTATCTTCCTGTTCATCACAGACTTCTTTCATGGTATAGTAATTCATGCTGCCTTTTACGGTGGCATAACAATTGTACTGCTTCTCAAGCAGAGATACATACGCAGGAAGTTTATTCTCCAAATCTGCTTCCCGTTGTATATCCGTTACTAATTTTTTGCATGTTGCTATCATGTCTTACTCTCCTGTTATTTTATATTTCATCCTTGTCCGTATTACCCGGTTACTTCACATGTTCATGCGTAAACAAATGCTCATTACAATATTCATAATTACCGTTACACTTTGAACAGAAACGAAACTCCAAATCATCTCCATCCCGTTCGGTTCTGCCGCAGATGGCACATTTATGCTTTGTAATACCTGCCGGAGTTTCGCCCTTTTGTGTCTTTTTCCTTCGTTCCGCCTCTCCGTTCACACGGCTTCCAAGTTCCGCCATACGCCGCTCATAATCTTTTCTTCGTCTAAGTTCTGCCGCTTTGCTGTTACTGTTTCGCATCCCGACACCCCGCGCCATAATCAGATAAAAGATAAAGAAATTTACCAGGTACGCAATAATGGAACCACGATTCAGCACGGAACCTGCACGAATAAATTCGTATGCAAGAAGGAACATGTCTAATATGGCAATCCAGAAAGCCCGAATCGGCAATACAAACATAAACAACACTAACGAATCCGAATACATCAGTGCAAACGCAAGAAAAATACCATAGTCAAAGTAGTACATGGCAAGGAATCCAGTATTTCCAAAAGCCCACATCATAAAATCCACATCTCCCATAGTGATAAAGAAATACAAACTGATTCCAAGCATAATGACTGTATTTAATAACCAGCATCCAAACACATAAGTATTAAACATAAAGGTTCCCATGGCACCTTCAATCTGTCTTCCAAACAGAATCAGACAGAATATCATCAGAATTCCGATAAAATCAATATCACCCGGAATTGAAAAAATCCAGGTAAACAGGCGCCAGAACTCATGTCCGACCAGAATATCATATGGAGAAAAAATCAGTTTCGAAGCAAATCCCGGCAAAAAAGCCCACAAAAAATACGAGATTGCCATAACAATCGCAATCTTAACCGGAAGATTCTTTATTGTAAATCTTCCAAATTTGCGCTCCATCTTAGCAAAAAAACTCAAATTCATCATCCTCATTTCGTACTTGCGGAAATTGTAAGATTCCTGCAAATTATTTTATTTGTATCCTGCCTATTATACCTTATATTTGCATAAAACACAACCGGATAATCGCAGAGGATGATGAATTTACTGTGTCCAAAAACGTGTTATTTCGGCGGAATTCGAATAATCGTCCCCAGTGGTACGCGGATATCATACATCTCACGGTTATATTTCATCAGATCCTCGATATTGGTATCAAGCTCCTTTATGAGACTTCCCAGTGTCTCACCAACCCTTGCCGTATAATATCTCCGCTCCTCCTCTTCATAAACCTCCGTCGGAATGCAGATTTCATCCCCCGGCTGTAAATTATATACATTGACATACGGATTCTCTTTTAATATATCAATCAGCCGCACACCATATAATTTTGACAGCTTATAGAGTGTATCTCCATTCACAACCTTATGAACCGTTCCTTTACATTCATGTTCCATAACAGACTCCAAAATGTCCTTTCTGATTATTGTATGCACAGATAAACAAAATGTACTAAATTTTACAGTTGAAATTGCATGTTTATTCCTATATAATGTCATTTGTCGAAATTTGATATAAATATAGGTAAGAATCTAACAAAATGAGGTAAGAACAAATGAAGAGACTTGGTATCGATATCGGTTCCACAACCGTAAAAGTCGCTGTAATCGACGAAGAACATAACATTCTGTTTTCCGAATACAAACGGCACTTTGCAAATATAAAAGAGACATTGCGGGAGCTTGTATGCCTTGCTTCCGAAAAGCTTGGAAATATCGAGGTTGCACCTACTATTACAGGCTCCGGCGGTCTTGCACTGGCACAGGTAATCGGAATCCCGTTTGAACAGGAAGTTGTCTGTGTATCCGAAGCATTAACAGATTATGCACCACAGACAGACGTCGCAATCGAGCTTGGCGGCGAGGATGCGAAAATCATATATTTTACGAACGGTGTGGAACAGCGAATGAATGGTGTCTGCGCAGGCGGTACCGGTTCCTTTATTGACCAGATGGCATCCCTGCTTCAGACAGATGCATCCGGTCTTAATACATATGCAAAAGATTACGATACAATTTATCCGATTGCGGCTCGTTGCGGTGTATTTGCAAAAACCGATATCCAGCCGCTCATCAATGAAGGAGCCACAAAACCAAATCTTGCCGCATCCATCTTTCAGGCAGTTGTCAATCAGACAATCAGCGGATTGGCATGTGGAAAACCAATTAAGGGAAATGTCGCATTTCTCGGTGGTCCTCTGCACTTTCTGGATCAGCTCAAAGAGGCATTTATCCGGACACTAAATCTGACACCGGAACATATCATCGCACCGGAACATTCCCATTTGTTTGCAGCTGTCGGTGCAGCGCTGCAGGCAAAGGAAGAAATTACATTCACACTTGATACAATCAGCGGAAAGCTGACTGACGACTTGAAAATTACGGTGGATGTCGATCGTCTTCCACCGCTGTTTTCTTCCGAAGCAGAATATGATGCTTTCATCAAAAAACAGGAGGGACACAAAGTACTCCGTTCCAATATAGCTGACTACAAAGGGAAGTGCTTCCTCGGTATTGACGCAGGATCCACAACAACCAAAGTGGCACTTGTCGCTGAGGATGGGAGCTTGTTATATGATTTCTACAGCAGCAACAACGGCAGTCCTCTCCGCACGACACTCCGTGCCATGAAGGAAATCTATGAGATTCTCCCGGAAGGAGTTACAATTGCAGCCGGCTGTTCCACCGGATACGGTGAGGCATTGATCAAATCCGCTCTCATGCTTGACTACGGCGAGGTTGAGACAATTGCACACTATACAGCAGCTGCATTCTTTGACCCTGAGGTCGACTGTATCCTCGATATCGGCGGTCAGGATATGAAATGTATCAAAATCAAAAACGAAGTCGTTGACAACGTTATGCTCAATGAAGCATGTTCTTCCGGTTGCGGTTCCTTCATCGAGACATTTGCAAAATCTCTGAACTACGAGGTAAAGGATTTTGCGAAAATTGCTTTGTTTGCAGAAAGTCCGATTGACCTTGGAAGCCGTTGTACTGTTTTCATGAACTCAAAAGTAAAGCAGGCACAAAAGGAAGGCGCAAGCGTCGCAGATATCTCTGCCGGACTTGCATACTCTGTCATTAAAAATGCGCTTTTAAAGGTTATCAAGCTGACAGACCCGAAATCTTTGGGCAAAAATATCGTTGTTCAGGGCGGTACCTTCTACAACGATGCCGTACTGCGAAGCTTTGAGCTTATCTCCGGCCGTGAAGCCATCCGTCCCGATATCGCCGGTATTATGGGCGCATTCGGTGCTGCTCTTATCGCAAGGGACCGCTTTGAGGAAGGCGATCAGACATCCATGCTTGGCAAAGAGGCGCTTGAAGCACTTACATACGAAACAAAAATGGCTCGCTGTAAAGGCTGTACCAACAATTGTCTGCTTACAATCAACCGTTTTACGGGCGGCAGACAGTTTATAACCGGAAACCGTTGTGAAAAGGGTCTTGGATTAAAGAAAAATCAGAATAATGTTCCAAACCTGTTTGAGTATAAATTTAACCGGCTGTTTTCTTACGAGCCACTTACGGAAAGTGAAGCATACCGTGGCATTATCGGTATTCCTCGTGTGCTTAATATGTACGAAAACTACCCATTCTGGTTCACATTCCTCACAAAGCTTGGGTACCGTGTACTATTATCACCGAAATCGTCCCGTGATATCTATACGCTAGGTATCGAATCCATCCCGAGTGAGTCCGAATGTTATCCGGCTAAAATCAGCCACGGACATGTCATGTGGTTAATCAAACAGGGAATCAAGACTATCTTCTACCCTTGTATCCCGTATGAGAGAAATGAGACACCGGATGCGAACAACCACTACAACTGTCCGATTGTAACAAGCTACGCAGAAAATATCAAAAATAACATGGAAGAGATTTCGGCTCCGGATATCACCTATATCCGTCCGTTCCTTGCACTTGACAACAAGGAAGCATTAAAGGATCGTCTCCACCGTGAATTTTCAAAATATACCACGATTTCGAAAGAGGAAATCAGTGAAGCTGTCGAAGCAGCTTACAAGGAAGCAGATAAGGTTAAGGCTGATATTCAGAAAAAAGGCGAGGAAGTAATCGATTATCTGAAAAAAACAAACAAACTCGGAATCGTACTTGCCGGCCGTCCTTATCATCTTGACCCGGAAATCAATCACGGTCTGCCGGAGCTGATCAACTCCTTTGATATTGCAGTATTGACCGAAGATTCCGTTTCACACCTTGCTGAAGTAGAACGTCCGCTTATTGTTTCAGACCAGTGGATGTACCACTCCAGATTGTATAAGGCCGCAAATTATGTGAAGTCAAGTGAAAACCTGGAGCTTATCCAGTTGAACTCCTTTGGATGTGGTCTGGATGCCGTTACAACCGACTGTGTAAACGATATCCTTACAAACTCCGGCAAGATTTATACGGTTCTGAAGATTGATGAGGTAAGTAACTTAGGTGCAGCCCGAATCCGTATCCGTTCCCTCATCAGTGCCGTAAACGAGCGGCGCAAGCATAACTATAAACCATGTCCGGTTCCAAGTAATATCAATCGTGTAGAATTTACAAGCGACATGAAGGATTACACCATTCTTGTCCCTCAGATGTCTCCGATTCATTTTAATATTCTGGAACCTGCTATGCGTCATATGGGACTCAATATCCAGATACTCCCGGATGCAACCAAAGAGGTAATTGATACCGGTCTTCGCTATGTAAATAACGATGCCTGCTATCCTTCCCTCATTGTTGTCGGGCAGATGATGCATGCAATTACATCCGGAAAGTACGATGTCAATAAGCTTGCTCTGATCATGACACAGACAGGCGGCGGCTGTCGTGCAACAAACTACGTCGGATTTATAAGACGTGCCCTTTCAAAAGCCGGTTACCCTCAGATTCCGGTTATTGCACTGTCCGTACAGGGATTTGAGAAAAATTCAGGTTTCAACTGGAATTTAAAGACCGTGAAATGTGCAATGCAGGCATTGGCACTCGGTGATTTGTTTATGCGGGTTGTCTATCACACAAGACCGTATGAGAAAGTAAAGGGATCCGTTAACAAGCTTCATCGGAAATGGGAACACGCTGCCATCCGCTGCATGCAAAATGGCGGACGCGGTTTCACAAAGCTTGTAAATGATATCGTAAAAGACTTTGATAATGTACCATTAAAAGAAAATGTTGTGAAACCACGTGTTGGTATTGTTGGTGAGATTCTGGTAAAATTCCTGCCATCTGCCAACAACCATCTCGTAGAGCTTTTGGAAGCGGAAGGTGCAGAGGCTGTCATGCCGGATCTGCTCGATTTCTTCCAGTACTGCTTCTACAACAACAATTACAAATATGAATATTTAGGTAAGCCTAAGAAATCAGCAAAAACCGGAAATCTTGGAATTGCAGCCTTAGAGGCACTCCGCAGTCCGATTGTTCATGCCTTAAAAAAGAGCAAGCGGTTCCATCCGCCTGTACATATCAAAAAGCTTGCCGAATACGCAAAGCCGATTGTATCAATCGGAAACCAGACCGGCGAAGGCTGGTTCTTAACCGGTGAGATGATTGAGCTTATCAAGAGCGGCGCAAGCAATATCGTTTGCTGCCAGCCGTTTGCCTGCCTGCCGAACCATATCGTTGGAAAGGGTGTTATCAAATCACTCCGGCATGCTTATCCGGATGCCAATATTGTTGCCATCGACTACGATCCGGGAGCATCTGAAGTCAATCAGGTAAACCGTATCAAGCTGATGCTTGCTACTGCACGTAAAAATATGGATAATAACGCAAAATAAAAGAAACGGGACATTTCATCCAAACATGAAATGTCCCATTTTTATATGTTATTACGATTATTGAATGCTTATTGATTTATCTATTTGTCAAGCAGAAAATCCGCAAGTATCACATTACTCACATCAATTCCGGCATCCGTCAGATAAATCCGGTCTCCTTCACTTGCCATATAACCCTCACCGATATATTTATTTAAGACCGGTCCGTATACTTCATAGATATCTTTGTTGAAGCGCTCCTCAAAATCCTCGCGGCTTACCCCACACGTCATGCGAAGCCCTAAAAACATAAACTCCTCCATACGGGAATCAATGTACATATTTGTAACATTCTCGCGGAGTTTTCTTGTTGTATCGTTGTATAAAAGCTCCATGTTATCATTTTCTACAAACTGATCCGACAAGGATTCCATAAGTTCGATGTATTCAAATATATCCCGCTTGTTGTTAAACCGCTTCCCCTGGAAATAGGAGGAAGCACCGATACCAAGCCCAATATACTCGCCACCTGTCCAGTAAACCATATTGTGTTTACATTCATACCCCGGTTTTGCATAATTCGAAAATTCATACCGGTCATACCCATGTGCCGCAAGCAGCTTTTTTGTAATCTCGTACATTCTCCGGTCTACCATCTCCGGAGGTAGCTGCTCTAAGATTTCAGGGTCTCTCGCAAATGGCGTACCTTCTTCTATGCTTAACGAATACGCCGATATATGCTCCGGTGCAAATTCCAGCACCCGGGACAATGTATCCACATAGCTGTGAATCGTCTGACCAGGCAGACCGGACATCACATCGATATTGATATTCTGAAAACCTGCCCGTCTTGCTGCATTATAGCTTGCAACAAACTGGTCAAAGTTATGGATTCTCCCAAGCTTCTTTAACATATCGTCATCGCAGGACTGCAATCCGATACTGATCCGATTAATGCCTGCCGCCTTATAGCCGTTTAACTTCTGATGTCTGAGTGTTCCCGGATTTGCTTCGATTGTGACTTCTGCGTTTTTCTCCACATGAAAATATCGTCTGATAAATGCCATGATATTGGTAATCAGTGATTCATCCAGCAAAGACGGTGTTCCACCACCGATAAAGATACTCCTCACGCCATAATCCGCCACAATCGGTGCATACATCTTTATCTCCTGGCACAGACAATCTACATAGCGAAGCATCGTTCCGTAGCTCTCGCCGTCAAACGACAGGAAATCACAATATTTGCACTTCACAACGCAAAAAGGTATATGAACATATAAGCTCACATATTTTTTCATACGTACATCTACTCCTCATCTAACTTCAGTACACTCATAAACGCCTTCTGTGGAATCTCTACATTTCCGACCTGGCGCATCCGCTTCTTTCCTTCCTTCTGTTTTTCCAGAAGCTTACGTTTCCGCGTAATATCACCGCCGTAACACTTTGCAAGCACATCCTTTCGCATCGCTTTTACAGTCTCACGCGCAATCACTTTTGTTCCGATTGCTGCCTGAATCGGAATCTCAAACAGATGACGTGGAATTTCTTCCTTCAGTTTCTCGCACATCTTCCTGCCACGTTCATACGCAGTATCCTTATGCAAAATGAATGACAATGCGTCCACCTCTTCTTTGTTAATCAAGATATCGAGTTTCACAAGATCGGAGCGTACATAACCTTTCATCTCATAATCAAAGGATGCATATCCCCGGGAACGCGACTTTAATGCATCAAAGAAATCATAGATGATTTCATTCAGCGGAAGATCATACTTTAATAACGCCCTTGTCGTTTCCATATACTCCATACTTTTATAGACGCCCCGCCGCTCCTGGCAAAGCTGCATAATAGCCCCAACATATTCTGTTGTAACCATAATTTCTGCCGATACAAACGGTTCCTCCATGTAATCAATGGTGGATGGATCCGGCAGATTGGACGGATTCGTAAGCTCAATCATCTCCCCGTCCGTCTTATGCACACGATAGACAACGCCCGGTGCCGTCGTAACAAGATCCAGATTGTATTCCCGTTCCAAACGCTCCTGTATAATTTCCAGATGCAACAAACCTAAGAAGCCGCACCGAAATCCAAAACCAAGTGCAATGGATGTCTCCGGTTCATAGCTTAAGGATGCATCATTTAACTGCAATTTCTCAAGGGCATCCCGAAGATCCGGATATTTTGCTCCATCTGCAGGATACAGTCCGCAGTAAACCATCGGATTTACTTTTTTGTATCCCGGCAGTGCCTGTTCACAAGGGTTGTCCGCATCCGTGATTGTATCGCCAACCGTTGTATCCTTTACATTTTTTAGGCTTGCTGTGATATAGCCAACCATGCCTGCCGACAGCTCGTCACACGGAATAAACTGTCCCGCTCCAAAAATACCAACCTGTACAACCTCTGCCTCCGCTCCGGTTGCAATCATACGAATTTTGCTTCCTTTTTTTACAATACCATCAAATACCCGGCAAAATACGATGACTCCTTTATATGCATCATAAAGGCTGTCGAAAATGAGCGCCTTGAGCGGCGCATCAAAATCACCGGATGGTGCCGGAATTTTTGTGACAATCTGTTCG
>JBJEMZ010000075.1:0-13606 GCA_051879935.1 Wujia sp. | reverse complement strand
ATCCACATCCAGATAGCTTATCTCATACCCTTCTTTTTGCAGAAAGTCCACCGTGGCAAGCACTGATGCATGTTCAATCGGCGTTGTAATAATATGTTTTCCGGCACGCCGATGTGCCATCGCGCCACCAATCAAAGCCAGATTATTCGCTTCGGTACCGCCGGATGTAAATACGAGTTCTTTCTCCAGACACTTTAACGTTCCGGCAACCTGTTTTGTGGCTGTCCGTATATATTCTTCCGCCTGCAGACCTTTCTTATGCTGGGAGGACGGATTTCCGAAATCCTCATCCAGAAGGCGAAGCATCAGATCTTTTACTTGTGGATATACAGCCGTCGTGGCTGCATTGTCAAAATAACATTCCATGATTTATATCCTTTTATTCTTTATATTCATTCCTTATTTTGCACCTGTAACATATCGATAAATTTCATAGCATGTATCGTATGTATAATGCACGCCATCCGAAACTGTCGCAGGATTTACTCCATAATAAGTATCTATATAATATCCGTCAAAATCTGCTACATGAGCTTTCATATAATTGTTAAATGTACAAATATTGCCATTGAAGCCGGCTGCCCCATAATTGTTGCTATATCGGAAATTTGGTCCTACCGGATTTACAGACATAATACAAATCGTTGCCCTCGGATATGTAGCATGCAGCTTCTTATAAAATGCCAGATAATTTTCATAATTATTGATATCATTGATACCGAAGTTTGAAACAATGACGGCATTTGGTTTTTTGTCTAGAATTTCTTTAATTTTTCCATATCCGGTCTGGTTAAGCCATACATACCCGGCAGATACTTTTGCAATCAGATTCGGATAAAAGGATTCATTTCTGACTGCATATCCATAGATTGCACCTCCAAATCCGACCATACGGGAATCTCCAAGCCACAAATCCACATTTCCGATTCCTTTTACAACCCGGCTTCCGTCTGCTGTATCAAAAACTGACTTCACGAACGGCGTTGTTGTTTTCCCGGGAGCAGAACCGCTTCTTGCAACAAGCTTTATCTGAATCGCTTCCACCCGCTTTGACATGCCGGTTGACCCTGCAGGAGCACCGTTTTTTGCCCAATCGAGCCACCCGTATGTCTGAATATGAACCCGATAATATATATCATAATATTTGGCCATATTTCCAGTCAGATACATTTCCACTGCTTCAATTCGTTTGGCCTGCCCCATAGTACCTGCCAGTTCTCCATCTGACCGGTAGCTCTGCCACCCATAAGTCTGACCATGAACACGGTAGGAAATACCTCCGTCAATTGCCTTGTTCTCAAGATATATGGAAAGTGCTTCCATACGTTTCCCCAGACCGATTGTTCCAAGTGTCTCACCATTTTTTACAGGAGACAGATTCCCATAGGACTGAACATGCCCGGAATACACGATATCTCCGATATTATCTTTATCCAGATTTGTAAATTCTGTTGAACCCGGAGCGTTTTCACCCTTCGCAACAATCACAATCTGGATTCCATCAAGCTTCGCACCATATCCACATGTGCCGGATATCTCGCCATTCTTTGACCACCCAAGCCAGTCTCCGCCACTGAGATGGCTTCGGTAATAGATATCATAATTATCATTATAGGTACCTGTAAGTCTTATGCGAATCGCTTCTAACCGTCTGGACTGCCCTTTGGTCCCTGCCAGCTGACCGTTTACTTTCCAGTCCTGCCATCCAATTCCCTGTACATGCGCACAATACGTAAGAGTTGCCTTGGACTGTATGCTGATTGCCTCAAGACGCTTTCCCATCCCAAGATTACCAAGGGTAATTCCATCCTTTACCTGTGCCAACTCCCCATATGACTGCATATGTCCGCTGTAATATACAGAAATCGCCGATGTTTGTTCTTCTGCTTTCACGCTTTGCGGCACACACATAATCACCATGCATACAATTAATAAAAAACTAACTAAACCACGCTTACCTGCTTTCCATTTCATATTTTTCTCCTCTCTCATCTTTGCTCCATTAAAAACATAAGTATTGACAATGTTGTAAGTCCTGCAGTTTCTGTCCGTAAAATACGGTTCCCAAGTGTAATAATCTTTGCCCCTGCCTGCATAGCTTCCTCAACTTCTTCCTTCGAAAATCCTCCTTCCGGTCCGATAAACACACCGATTCTTGCACCTTCCGGAAGCCTTGCGGCTTCCTCCATGGTTTTCTTTGCAAATTCCATACCATCTGCATTTTCATACGGCAATATGAGAAAATCATAATCTTTTGCATAAATCAAAGCTTCACAAAAGCTCATAAACATATGCACAGAAGGTATCATTCCCCGTCCGGACTGCTTTGCGGCAGCCTCCGAAATCGTCTGATACCGTTCCCTCTTCTTATCCTTTTTCTTATCTTCAAGCTTTACAACTGTCCGTTTTGTCATGACCGGAACAATCTCGTATACCCCAAGTTCTACCGCCTTTTGAATAATGAATTCCAGCTTGTCTGACTTTGGCATGCCTTGAAAGAGCGTAATCCGGCAAGGCAGCTCAGCAGCATTCTGACTGACATCTTCAATATCTGCTTCCACAGCATCCCGCTCCATCCGGGAAATCCTACATTCATATTCTTTTCCTGCCCCGTCACAGACAGTAATCGGATCTCCTATACTAAGACGCAATACATTTTTTATATGATTGACATCCTCTCCGGTAATTGTAATGCTTTTTTCCGCATCACTGCAACCATCCACATAAAATCTTGGCATTCGAAATTTCTCCTTACCCGTCACATATTTGTTTTACCAAAACTTATTCCGGTATCCATTCCTCACTTCCGTCACTGTAATGGACAATCACGCCGCCTCTTTCACAATCCGGTGCTGTCCATTCCACATAACGCTCTCCATTCTGTGGAGCCTGCGTTGTTATCTCCGCCTGGGTTGTTACCGGCGTCTCTGTTGCAGCCTGGGTTGTGACCGGTGCCTGCGTCGTCGCCGGTGCCTGGGTTGTGGCCGGTGCCTGCGTCGTCGCCGGTGCCTGGGTTGTGACCGGTGCCTGCGTCGTGGCCGGTACCTCCGTTGTCTTTTCCTCTGTCGTTTTTTCTTCCGTTGTCTTTTTGTTATCCTTCTTATCGTCTGTCTTTTCTTTTTCTGTTGTTTCTTCCTCCGAAGTTACTTCCTCTGCACTTTCTGCATCTGTCTTTGTTGCCACATCTTCTTTTTTGTCATTTCCGCATCCGCAAAATGCAAAAATCGATGCACCTATCGCGCAAACTGCCAACAGTTTTTTCACATTCTTCCTCATCGTATTATGTCCTCTCTTTTATGGTATTATATATGCATCCTCAACTACCTGAGAATAATATTTTCCTTCTTTCTGTGTAATCAGTTCTACACGATATGTACCTGCCGGAAATGCATTCATGCCGACATAAGCAACATATCCGAAATCCGACGGCGTTCCGGAAATCGATGATTCATCGCAAGGCATGGCTTCCACCACATAATCTGCTACATCTCCGGAAAACCGGATATAGATTGGAGACGTATCGTCTGTATACGCCGCATCTGTCATTCCGCTGTATTTATAATATTCCTCAAACTCTGTTTTTTCGTATATGGTTTTATCCGATTCATAGGACTCGGTTACCTCCGAAAATGCCCGGAGAGGTGCCGGCATAACAGGAGCAAATTTTATCAGATACACCAGATTTCGCTCCACAAGCTCCACAATACAGATATCATAGTTTTCTTTGGCTATCAAATCCATGCGGTACGGAATTGCTTTGCAGAATTTTGCATAATCAAAATCCTGTGCCAGAAAAGGCAGCAGGGAGTTGCCAAAGGAATCCCGAAAACAAAGTAATCTCATACCATTTCCCTGTTTTTGGCTTGTCTCTACCGTCATCGCAGTCACATCCGACGTGTCCTCATACACGTAAGTCATGTATTTTGTATAATCATATTCTGTCTCAGGGTGTCTGTTTTGTGGGTACAAAATCTTATCGATATCTCCCTGAAAATCATTCCGGACAGCAGCTTCAAACTTTGTAAAATCCGTATGTGGAACTGCCACTTCATCAAGCAATGCATGTTGAACCATGGCTGCACCACGGTTATCCCAATGGGAATCCCCTACATGATATAAGATGTCATTCTTCTCCTGGAACAACGCCTCTAAATCCACATGGCTTACCCCGCTTTGAGAAAGCTTCTCTGTCACACGTTCCAGATTTCTTAAATCTGATGACCGGGTATAATAATATGGCATAAACTGCGGGTACAAGGTGTTCTTATTTGGTGCGCCCGCAAACACAAACTGTTTTCCCTGAGATTCTGTATATTCCTGCATTAAACGAATCACGGATACAACATTGTTTATCCCTCTTTCGCTCATGCGGTTTGTACCCTGATAGTCATCAAGTGTTACTTTTAAATATAACCAGTCATCCTTCCCGACAATTGCAAGTTCCTCACTCGATTGTGCAAACACCTGCCCCATAATGACTGCATTCGCTGTCACAAGCTCCTGCCGGTATGCAAAATGATCCGAAAAATATTCATCCATATCTGATAGAAAACGAATATTGACCATTCCGCCCGACAGCAGTCCTGGTTTCTCTGCAAGTTCCTTATTTTCTGTTACCTCCGGCTCTTTGTACCACAGCATGCCAACAAGCGGAATTGCCAGAATAATAAAAAACAAGGAACAATATATGATTTTATACAGCTTCATTCCAACTTTCCTCCTGGCACTTCATGAATACTAAAACCGGAAATAAATAAACGGGTTATAGGAATCCGATGCAAGCTGAATCATACATAGCAAAAGGAGTGCAATCAATATAAAACCACTCACAATATGTACCGTTTTTATCATTACCGCCTTGTGTTTAAATTCTTTTTCCTGTAATTTCATCTGAATATATCTTTTCCACGGTATCATAAATATTATACCACATATAAGTGCCGTAATAGCATATGGCGTAAGCTGTGCCAATGCAAGCATATTGCCATAAGAGGAATCCCGAAAATGAAACATATTCCCGATAATTGCAAATCCCTGCGTCAGCGTATCGGCACGAAAAAGCACAAATGCACATATTACCACAAGCATCGTATATAGGTAGCGTACCCATTTCCACGGAACACGATTGATTGTAAACTTCTTATTTTCTTCGAGTACAGAACATGTCCCATGAATCAGCCCCCACAAAATAAACGTGAAATTTGCACCATGCCATAATCCGGTCAGGAAAAACACAATATATTTGTTTATGATTGTACGCAAACGTCCTTTTCGATTTCCGCCAAGCGGGATATACACATACTCCTTAAACCAGGTAGAAAGTGAAATGTGCCATCTTCTCCAAAATTCCTTTATGGATAATGAAGCATACGGATAATCAAAATTCTCTTTGAAATGAAATCCAAACATACGGCCAAGACCGATTGCCATATCACTATATCCACTGAAATCATAATAAATCTGCAATGTATATCCTACCGCCATCAGCCATGACGCCGCCATACCAAGCTTTGCATAATCCGGCATCAGGCTATCTACAAGCTGTGCAAGTGCATTAGAAATCAAAACTTTTTTAGATAATCCAGTAATAAATCGGCGTATTCCGATTTCAATATCCTCTAATGTCTGTTTTCGTACTGTTATTTCCGCTTCAATATCGCGATATTTCACAATTGGTCCTGCAATAAGCTGCGGAAAAAAGCAAATATAAAGCAATACTTTAAAAAAGCTTTTCTGACATTTACAATTTCCACGATAAACATCAATCACATAAGACATTGCCTGGAATGTAAAGAAAGAAATTCCTATAGGCATCACCAATTCAACCGGTGGTATCAAAGCATGAAATACATCATTCACAATATTGATGAGAAAATTGACATATTTAAATACTACCAAAAGTGCTATATCTGATACAATTGCCACAATCAGATAAATTTTTTTTGACCGCTTTTTCCCTTGACAGTCTGCACTCCCTATCATACGGCCGAACAAATAATTTGCAATCGAAGAACCCACCATCAGCAACACATAAACCGGTTCACCAACCGCATAGAAACCTAAGCTGAACACAATCAGTAAAGCATTTTTTATATTTGTATTCGGAATTATGGTATGCAGTAAAAATACAATCACCAAAAAACCGCTTAAAAATGAAATTGAGCTAAATATCATTTGATCCTATATCCCATCTGATTTTATAAAATCCGTTGCTTATTATACTCTTTTTTTTATCTTTTTCCACTATTTTCTCATTATTTGATAAATGTTACAGTCTGACTGACTGTGTCATTCTTATCCATACTTTGCAACGACTCCCGGTTCTTTTCCCCGGCAATTTTCTCCGCTTCCATACAAAACGGACAGTCCTTGAAACGGTCTCTGTCAAAATAATGCTTACCCTTCTCACATTTTATAATCATGGTCTATCCTTCCCGTCTATCTGTTATCCCAGACGAAATTCCATTGCCTCATCGCATATCCACACCCGTTCTCCGGCATGGCCCTCTTTTTTACATCCCTTTCCGATGAAACTCCCCTCTATATATACACCGTTTTTTGAGCAGTCTTCTATCTCATAATTTCCGTTTTTTAATCTCGTAACAATACAGTGTGTACGGCTGACATTCGGGTTTTTCAATACAAGCTGACATTCTCCGGCATCCCTGCCAAGTCTAAGCTGCTCTCCCTTTTTCATGCGATATATAATCCCCAACAGTTCTCCTTTGGTTCCGATAATCGCCCCATTGTCTTCCATTCGCATGGCAAGACTTTTTGTAATTGTATTATCTCCGATATCGATTGCCTTTTCTCTCTGCTTCATCGGTTTAAACATTTCCTGCACATCCCTGTAATATCTTCTGCTGACCGGAAGACGTGTATCCCCCACCAAAACCTCATATCCGCCAACCTCTCGAATCTCTGATTTTTTTACAAGAAAGCTCTGATGGATACGCAAAAAACCATATTGTCGAAGCTCCTTTTCAACATCTGCAAGCTTGCCATAAAACCGTATGGTTTCCGCTTTCGTATGCAAAATCAGCATTCTCGCATCACTTTCCACATACTGAACGGATGCAAGCGAAATTGTTTTAGCAACGGAATCAGACTTTACAGTTATCATTCCTTCATTGATATAATTATCAATATACCGTTCCAGGCAATCCGGTAATTCCTGTTCCAGCTGTTCTTTTAAAACATACCCTTGTGCCTGAACACGATATCCCTCATATACATATTTTTTTTCGTTTGTCACAAAAATGATATCCATATCCAGCTTTGCATCACGAATCATCGTCGCAAGCTCCAATCCGTTTTTATCTTTATAGCGAATTTCCATTATAAGCAAATCCAATGTCATGTGCGTATTTTTAATTTCCTGCTCCAATGTTTCAGCATCCGCATATTCCACGCAGGTTACCTCATCATAGCGAAACAGTGTTGAAAGCACAATTTTTCGCACCTGTTCTCTATCCTGTGTGATTTCGTCACAAATTCCAACCCGTAACATGTCTGTTTCCCTCGCACAAAAAAATCGAGCACCGAAGTACCCGATATGTATTGTACCATGTTCTCTTATTTTTTCCAATAATCCTGATAGGCTTTTCTCAAATCTTTACAATAGGTTCTTCCAACCGGAATTACTTTTCCATTTTGTACTTCCAGGTATTCAACTCCTAAATAGGTAACGTATGCAAGGTTTACAACATACCCGCCATGTACTCTTACCATATTGCTGCCTAATACCCTTTGAATGCCGGCAAGAGATTCATAACAGATATACTCCCGATAACTTGTGACAACATTAATCGTCCGTCCGCATTTTTCAATATAAATAATATCCTCATGATTAATAAATACATGATGTCCCTCACAGATAATCTCCAGCATTTTTCGCTGTGTATCCTGATTCACCATTTTTATAGCCTTATGCATAGCCGATTCCAACACCTGGTTTACATCTTTGTATCGGATAAAATAACAATGATTTGTCTCGTAAACATCTTTAATTGCATTGTCATTATCCGTCAGATAAATAATTTTGCAATCCGGAAATGCCACATTGACTTGTTTTGCAAGTGCAACTCCATTTAATCCGCTCTCCGGATAATCCGTATTCATAATCAGAATTGCACAATCAAACATCATATCTTCCACATCAATTTTGATTTCATTTGGCGTATATGTCTGAAAGGAAAAATCCTGTTCTTCTGCATATAATGCCTGTAGCATCTCCCTTACTACGCATCTTTTCTCGTTGCTTTCATCACAAATTCCTATTTTCATCTTCTGCCATCTTCCCCAGTACCAAATATTCATTTAGTAAATATTAGCATAAAAAATATACAAAAAACGAAATCCTGCTGATTATGCTGTATTTTCGATATAATTTATGTTTTGAGGGCATTTTTATACCCTAAAAACATAATAGCAGGAAGAAATGGCAAAAACAAAAAATGCAAATTTTATACAAATATTTGTCAAATTTAGCATTAGCCGCTATATGACAAGGCATGGCACAAAAAAATTGCACAGAGGCTAATATCCTCTGTGCAATGTGAATTCCACGGTTGTCTGAAAAACCGTCTGGTTTGTATCAGAGGTTAAATACTTAAAATAGATCTGATACTGTCCATCCTCCAAGTAATCATCCAACGGAATATATAATGTAAACCATTCATCTGAGAAATGGTATTCCGGAGTAAACCAAGTGGAATAATCGTAAATCCCCCATTCTCCACCTGGTTTTGAAATTGGTTTATATTGACCGCTTTCATCCCGTTTTTTGACCGAAAACATACAACCAAATTCATCAAATACGGAAGGAGGATTTTTCTTTAGTGTATCCAGATATTTTAATGCCATACGGATACAGTCACCTTCGTACGGCAGAGGCTCCATCAGCGTAACGTCCTGTTTCGAAGCAAATCCTTTTCCACCCCGGTTCTCATCCGGCCAGTATTCAAATTTGTCTACGCTTACCCCCTCCGACTGGGCAGACGTGATTGTCAAAACATCCTGAATTTCCTGTTCTTCCTTTGTCGGTACATGCATAATCAAAGGATTATCGGAATTATTATGACCTTGCGATAATTTCGCATCCTCTTCGGCATCCGTCATAGTAGCATCCGTTACAGTGGCATCCGTCATAGTAGCATCTGTCGCAGTCGATAGCGATGTCTGCTCAGGCTGCTTTTTCCGGTTACCGGTCCCTCGCGTTAAGGTTACAAAAATAATACCAATCACCAGCACACATACACCGGCTATGACAAAATATTTTCTCTTTCGTCTGCCGTTTCTTTTCCCATAACCCTTCCGCGCCTTTACGGATACCATTCCTTTCTTGTCCGCACAGAATAAAATATCCTCCCGCAATTCTCCCGCACTTTGATAACGATCCTCTATCTTCACAGACAGCGCTTTCATGATTACCTGCGAAAGGAAATGCGGAAGCTCAGGATTCCGCTTATCCGGTGCTTCTACAGTATCCTCCAACACTCTGCTGATGGATTCCTCGGGTTTTTCTCCGGTTGCCGCATAATAAAGCGTTGCTCCAAGGGCGTAAATATCTGTCCAAGGTCCCTGCTTATCTTTTTTTGCATACTGCTCCGGCGGTGCATATCCGGGTTTAAGCACAACCGATACCGTCTGTTCACGGTCAAAATACACCTGTCTTGCCGCGCCAAAATCTATCAGCTTGATTGTAAGATCTTCACATACATATATATTTTCCGGACTGATATCCCGGTGAATCATGTCTGCCTGATGCACAACAATAAGCGCATCTGCAACAGACAGGCAGACATGGACCAAAAAATCCCGGTCCAGTTTTCCCCCATGCTGTTTTATATATTGCTTCAGCGTACATCCCTGCAGATACTCCATAATCATATAGGCGGTGTCATTTTCTTCCAGATAATCATAGATACTGACTATATTTGGTTCCGACTGAAATCTGGCAACGTCCTGTGCTTCTTTCAGAAACCGAATCAAACCCCGATGATATTCCTTCTTTTCACTTTCCACCGGAACACAAACCTGAGAAGACGTCGCACTTCGGGTAGCAACCCCTGACGGGTAATATTCCTTGATTGCAACATAGGACTGCAACACGGGATCCCAAGCTTTATAGGTTATGCCAAATCCCCCGGCACCTATCACTTCTTCAATTCTATATCGCTGCTTCAAAATAACACCCGGCTTTAAACACCGGGTGTCATGCATGCTTCTGCTTGACGGACTTGATATCATTCCGCTTTCTCCCCATTTTATCTATATGCATCTAGCTATTTGTTCCTATCACGGAAACCCAGTCATTCATATGCACAACATCAATAACCGTAAATCCATTCTCCAGCATTGCACGTTTCACATCCTCTTCCTTGCTCTCAAGAATACCGGATGTAATAAAATAACCGTCCTTTTTCAGAAATGGCTGTATCACACTGCATAGCGGAACGATTACATCCGCCAGAATATTTGCCACGACAATATCATACTGCCTATCCGCTTCCAAATGCTGTGTTTCCTTTATAACGGAACGATCCAGTTCAAATGTTGTACCTTTTCCGATATAATTGTCTGCAAGCAGGTTGCCGCAGGAAAATTGAATCTGCTCCGGCTTCATGTGATTGAGCTTCGCATTTTCTTCACTGGCACGCACTGCAATCTCATCAATATCCATACCATGTACAAATCCTGCACCAAGCTTTGCACTGATAATCGACAAAATACCGCTTCCGCAGCCGACATCAAACACCGTATCACCCGGTTTCAAATATTTTTTGAGCTGCCCGATGCATAACCTGGTTGTCTCGTGCGAACCGGTACCAAATGCGATACCCGGATCGATTTCTATCACCATATCGCCCGGTTTTTGATCTTCCAGTGTCTCCCATGTCGGCTTGATGACGATATCATCATACAGACGCACCGGATGGAAAAACTGTTTCCAGTTATTCATCCAGTCCTTATCTTCTGTTTCAGAGAGTGTGATCTGTTTGCTGCCTACCGGTATAAAAGCTTCAAGGCGGGTAAGCTCTGAAGCTATATCCGCCTTTAAAGTTTCTATGTCGAAAGAATCATCTATGTAACAGGAAATCCTTGCGCTCCCGTCATCGTCACCCGCAACGAGCGGAATATCGACAAACATAGCTGCCTTTTCGTCTTCGGTAAGTGGCACATTATCTTCAATCATAATACCTTCCACACCCAACTCATCCAGGAAGGCACTCATAAGATCAACTGCTTCCACAGTTGTGTCGATTGTTAATTTTGTCCACATCATATTATTTTACCTATAATCCTTTTTTGAATCCTTTCTTTCGCTTATGATCACCGAAAATGGAAGCTCCCGACGAAGCCGCATCCGTAGATGAACGCGCATTTACGGTTGTATTTGCATATTGATTCAAAATGGATTTCTGCTCCTCTGTCAGCTTATCCGGCACCTGTACGACGAGTGTAATGTAATGGTCACCACGCACCGTTTTATTACGAAGCGTTGGAACACCCTTGCCCTTCAGCTTCACCTTTGTATCCGTCTGTGTACCCGGCTTAATCTCAAGCTCATACGGGCCATCGATTGTTGTAACCGTAATCTTGCCGCCAAGTGCAGCCTGTGTAAAGCTGATTGGCTCTGTCGAATACAAATCATACTCCTGTCTCTGGAAGGTCGGATGTCTGTCAACGAGTACCGTTACAAGCAAATCACCGCGCTCACCACCGTTGATACCCGGCTCACCTTTTGCACGGATACGAATACTCTGTCCGTTGTCAATACCGGCAGGTACTGCGACCTGAATCTTCTTTTTACTCTTTACATAACCGGATCCTGCACAGTTACTACACTTGTACTTGATAATCTTTCCGGAACCGCCACAATCCGGGCAGGCAGAAACAGTTCTTGCCATACCGAACAGGGACTGTTGTGTATATACCACCTGACCTTTACCGGCACATTTACTACATGTCTCCGGCTGATGTCCCGGCTGTGCGCCGGTACCATGGCAGACTGTACACTCATCCTTAAGCGGAAGTTCAAGCTCAGTCTGTGTACCAAAAACGGCATCGGTAAAGCTTACTCGTACGGTTGTTTTGATATTGGCGCCTTTCACAGGACCATTAGACTGTCTCTGACGGCTTCCGCCTCCAAACATATCGCCAAATATATCGCCGAATATATCGCTCATATCTGAAAAATCAAATCCGCCGAATCCGCCAGGACCGCCACCCTGCTCGAATGCTGCATGACCATACTGATCATACTTGGCACGCTTCTCCGGATCGGACAAAACAGCGTATGCCTCTGCCGCCTCTTTAAATTTCTCTTCTGCTTCCTTATCGCCAGGATTTGTATCCGGATGATACTTCTTTGCTACCTTACGATAGGCCTTTTTTAAATCCGCCTCGGAGACGCCTTTCGCGACTCCGAGTACCTCATAATAATCTCTTTTATCAGCCATTTGCACTCACCCTTATATTCGTAATCTGCTTTCAACAAATGAATCTCTCACGTAGATTAGATTTCCTTGTAGTCCCCATCAACTACATCATCGGAATAATCCGGAGTGCCTGTTCCTGTTCCGGCATTTGCACCAGGTCCATTCTGCTCATAAAGCTTTGAGAACAATTCCTGTGCGCTGTTCATAAGGGTTTCCTTGCCTGCCTTAATCTTCTCTACATCGTAATCTGTCATAGCGTCCGGATCAGTTCCCTCAATGATATCCTTCAGTGCCTTCAAATCAGCCTCAACCTTAGTCTTGTCATTTGCAGAAAGCTTATCACCTACATCTGCAAGTGCTCTCTCTGTCTGGAATACCATAGCGTCTGCATCGTTACGAACCTCGATTGCTTCCTTACGCTTCTTATCCTGTGCCTCATACTCAGCAGCCTCTTTTACTGCTCTTTCGATATCGTCATCAGAAAGTGATGTGCCGGATGTGATCGTGATATGCTGCTCACGACCGGTTCCAAGATCCTTAGCAGATACATTAACAATACCGTTTGCATCGATATCAAATGTAACTTCAATCTGCGGAACACCACGTCTTGCCGGTGCAATACCATCCAGTCTGAAACGTCCAAGGCTCTTGTTATCACGTGCGAATTCACGCTCACCCTGTACAATGTTGATATCAACGGCGTCCTGATTATCCTGAGCTGTTGAGAAAATCTGGCTCTTGTTTGTAGGAATTGTTGTATTTCTCTCGATCAAGTGTGTTGCAATACCACCCATCGTCTCGATAGAAAGTGTAAGCGGTGTAACATCGAGAAGAAGGATTTCGCCGGCACCTGCATCACCTGCAAGCTTACCACCCTGAATGGAAGCACCGATTGCTACACACTCATCCGGATTGATACCCTTGAACGGATCCTTACCTGTCAGCTTCTTAACCATATCCTGTACTGCGATAATACGTGTACTACCACCTACAAGAAGTACCTTATCCAGATCTGCTGCAGTAAGATCAGCATCTTTCAGTGCTGTCTGTACCGGAGTCTTTGTTCTGTCTACAAGATGTGCAGTCAGCTCATCAAACTTTGCACGTGTCAGATCCATATCAAAGTGCTTTGGTCCATCCTGTGTTGCTGTGATAAACGGAAG
>JBJEMZ010000074.1:0-2910 GCA_051879935.1 Wujia sp. | reverse complement strand
CATATAGAGAGAATTTTTGTTTATAACATCAAATTCCATGTCAGCCTCATCGACAGAATATGGACCAACCGAGCGGGTGTATGCAGTAAGTGTAATTCCAAGCTCGGAAAGCACCTTTGCAGCGACAGCACCGGCAGCGACACGACCGATGGTTTCCCGTCCGGATGAGCGTCCGCCGCCACGGTAATCGCGGAAACCGTATTTTTCATCAAAACAGTAATCTGCATGTCCGGGGCGATAGCTTTCTGCAATCGCACTGTAATCCTTTGATTTTTGGTCTTCATTCATGACCAGAAGAGAGATTGGCGTGCCGGTTGTTTTGCCTTCAAAAACACCGGAAAGGATTGACACCCGGTCGCCTTCCTGTCTCATGGTTGTGAACTGACTCTGTCCGGGTTTCCTCCGGTCCAGATAAGCTTGAATATCTTCCTCACACAGGGAAATGCCTGCCGGGCAACCGTCGATTACGACACCGAGCCCCTTTCCGTGGGATTCTCCCCATGTAGTGATTGTGAACAATTTTCCGTATGTTGAACCTGCCATTTGGTAAAATCCTTTCTTATGTAAACATATGAAGTCATTATACATCTTTTTCATAAAAATAGGAAGTAGCTGTTGATTTTTTCTTTTTTTTGTGCAATAATGTTACAAAAATGTTACAAAATGAAGAAAAAAGTTAAAAAGAGGTAAAGTCATGAAGAAATTTCTAGTTCGATTACTTACAGCAATTATGGTACTTGGTTTACTTCAAACCGGAAATTCTGCCTATGAGGTAAAAGCGGAGGAACCGCAGGCAGATATTTTTTATGCGACACATTGCCAGACCTATGGATGGTCTCTTGGGGTTTCGAAAAATGGAGAGTTATCAGGAACCGAGGGACAGGCAAAACGTCTGGAGTCAATCAAGATATGGGTGGAGTCGAATCTGAGCGGAAGTGTGGAGTATGAGACACACTGTCAGACGTATGGATGGAATCTCGGTGTTAAGCGGGATAGTGAGATGTGCGGAACCGAGGGAGAAGCAAAGCGTTTGGAAGCAATTAAAATTCGCCTTACCGGAGAACTTGCGAAAGTATATGATGTTATATATCGTGTACATCGACAGACTTACGGATGGTCGGACTGGGTAAAAAACGGAGAGACATGTGGAACAACCGGAGAGGGAAAAAGGCTGGAAGCGATTCAGATTAAGCTAGTGAGAAAAGGCACTTCCCAGGATGCAACGGTTCGTTATACGACGCATTGTCAGACCTATGGGTGGCTTGCTGCTGTGGAGAACGGAAAACTTTCCGGAACAGAAGGGGAAGCAAAACGTCTGGAGGCAATTAAGATTGATATCCCGGATACGAGTTGTGCAGGTGGCATCATGTATCAGGTTCATTGTCAGACATATGGATGGATGGATTGGGTTACCAGTAATAGGATATCCGGCACAAGCGGGCAGGCAAAACGTCTGGAAGCAATCCGTATAAAGCTGACCGGTGAGATGGCAGAGAAATTTGATGTCTATTACCGTGTACACAGCCAGACCTATGGCTGGTTAGACTGGGCATGTAACGGAGAGACATCCGGAACAGCCGGGCTTTCAAAACGTCTGGAAGCAATCGAGATTGTACTTGTAGAAAAGGGTGAGACAGCGCCGGGCCAGACTGAGAGACCGTTTGTTGATCAGACAATTGCTGAAGAGATTGAGGAAGAAAAAAGACAGCAGGAAGAAGCGGAAAAAGATGCAAACGACAAGGCGACGAGTGAAAATCTGCGTCAGACACTAAACAATGTCATATTAAATCCGATGAAGACAAACGACCCTGTCATGGATGCAAGAGTGCAGGAGATTTTGGCATCCATCATCACATCGGATATGGACAATTATGAGAAGGTATATGCATGCTATGATTGGATTATAAAGAATGCATATTATAAATATGAGAGTGGATATACTACATCGTGGAATCTTCCGAGTGTTTCCTATGCAAATCAGAGAGATCAGCAGGTTGTGAGTTTTGCTTATCCGGTTTTAATCGGAAAGAACGGCAGCAGATACGGAACGTGTATCAACTATTCATCAGCACTAGTCTTGTTGACACGTGCACTCGGATTTGACAGCTATAGGGTTGGCGGGGAGACGATTCGTGCGGATAACACCTATGGAGAACATTACTGGACAGTTATCAAAATCAACGGAATCTGGTACAATTTTGACCCGCAAATAGCAGATAACAGCTGGGCAGATCCGCTTAAATATTTCGGCAAGACAAACAGTGAGTGGCTTGCAAACGGATATAAGTTTACACATGGAAGCGAAAAGGCACAGGATTACATCAGTACCGGCGGTTTTAAAACAAAATAAACGATAAATTGTGCTTTACAAGGAATTATTCTTGTGTTAATATAGCAAATGCCGTCACTTAGTTATCGGACGACTCCGACCGTAACCCAGTGATTGGACAAAATTAAAAAATGGAGGAAAGAAACATGATTACAGCAGAACAGAAGAAAGAAATCATTGAGAAGTATGCTCGTACACCTGGCGACACAGGTTCACCGGAAGTTCAGGTTGCTCTTTTGACAGCCAGAATCAACGATCTGAATGAGCACTTCAAGGTACATCCGAAGGATCACCACTCAAGAAGAGGTCTTCTTAAGATGGTAGGTCAGAGAAGAAACCTTCTCGCTTACCTGAAGAGCAAGGATATTGAGCGTTACAGAACACTCATTGAGCAGCTTGGTCTTAGAAAGTAATTAAAACACAAACATTATTTCACTTAAAATCACACACTATTAAGGCTGTTGCTTTTTGCAACAGCTTTTTTTTCGAAAGGATAAGAGATGAACGATATTATGACACATGTGGTTGACGGATACAAAGACGTTCAGGCAGAGAAAATGCTTGGTATCTTCGGTAATCCG
>JBJEMZ010000073.1:2830-13681 GCA_051879935.1 Wujia sp. | reverse complement strand
GCAATCGAATAAGTTTTAAGCGGACCTTCGTCACCATTTACATGCTCATGAGAACCTGTCTGATAATCTAACAAATCCTCATACCCAATTGGAAGTGTCAACTTATCTGCATACAAATATGCATTTTCCGGAGTTTCCAATACTGCCTCCTCCGAATAGTCAATCGTAAAAAACATATGCTTTTGTGCTCGTTCTTGATCGCTCGATGAAGAAACAATTACTTCCGTTGTTACGGGTTCCTGATTGGTGGGAGCCTGTGTGTTTTCTGCCTCCTTCTTACCACAACCAAATAAAGATGCAGTCATTGCAAGACATAATGCACCCGTCAAAAATCTTTTTTTCATAATTACGTTGCCTCCTAAAATTTTCTGCGTATCCATTATAATAACTCTTTTAATATAAAATGGATATTATTTTTTCGTTATATAGACGGAATAAATTGTATTTTCGTTGGGTTTTTTGAAAAAAATTTTTATCTGGCGGAATTATGAAATCGAGGCTGCCTGTGGTTTTTAACATACATGATTGTTCCCATAATGAGGACGATGACAAATGAGAACGTAAATGCAATCCCGGCGGAAACGCCTGCAAAAATTTTGCACATTGCCCATCCGTCGAGCTCTGAACGCATAATTAAGGCATATTTTCCATCGTTTACAACCGTATATCTTGTGATCCCCTTAAACACAGAGGATTCATCGTATGTAGTGTTGTCAGAGAAGATTTTGTCAATATTCTTTTGAGCCCATTTTGCTAAATTTTCCTTGCCCTCATATTTCCAGTCAGCATCAGACCAGCACACATCATTTACACCACTTATCCAAAGGGTTTTATCTTTAATCAGGTCAGTATCGTCACTATAGCCGGAACTGAGCTTATCAAATTCCTCCAGCTTGTCATCACCGCTCCAGATAGTTACCTTTGTTGGAAAGAAAATCATATCATCGGCATAATACTCGTCAATAGAAATGCTAATATCCATGTAAGTCGTCTGGAGTTCGGCGATGCGCTTTATCTGTTCTCTTGAAAATGTATCATCTATAGAAAACATCCCAATCAATATTCCGGCTTTTTTATCTGATAAATTGCTTGTTCCCCTCTCAGATGATACCCCTGTAACAACTCCATCGCAAATAATATTGCCATTCCTATCAATCAGCAATCGATTATCAATCATGCCGATTTTACCAAATTTTTCAATGTCTTGTTCATGCACCCAGTCAGACATTGCTGCATTCAGGCATATTGCTGTTAATCTGTCATCAAGCTTACTTTCGCCGGAGTACACCGATTGTACTGTAAGATATTTCTCTTTAATCGGTGGTTGTAAAGCATTACCAAGTTGAACCTTCATAAAGATACCAATGCCTATAAATAACGTAAGTGCCGTGCAAATCCAAATTACTAAAAATCTTTTTAATAGCTTTTTCATAAATTATAATCTCCTATCGTAATACATAAAATGAAGCCTCATTTCGACCATAGTTCAATGGTTTTCAGCAGCTTTTCTTTTGTTTCAATATCCAGTTTCATGATTGCCTGATACAATTTTCTGTCAAGTGCCGTTTCTGCGTATTCGGGTTCTAACTCTCCCACAAGTGAATCTAAAGAACACCCGACAAGACGGGCGTAATATGTCAGTATTCTAAGAGACATCGCCGTTCGGTTATTTTCTACATTGCTGATGTAGCCGGGGGTAACCCCCAGTGATTTGGCAACTTGATTTTGGGTCAGACCATTTGATATTCGTAAATTCTTAATGAGTGTACCATAATTTTCAGTTTCCATAGAAATGCTCCTTTTCTGCATATACTTTTTGTAATGTAATAATAGTATAAGTATTGCTTGTTGTGCTGCTACTTTTAGTATACAATATATTCTGTTGATATACAAGAAGAATATGATAATTAGAGGGAGAACAATAATTAGCTTAAGAAAGAGTGTATTACTTTGGGTTTATATTTCCAAAAAAGAAGGGAGAATTTATGGAAAATACAAATGAGTTCATGGTTATAGACCAATCAGATGTTGAAAATTTAATATATACCATACGTGGTCAGAAGGTTATGCTGGATGCGGATCTTGCGAAGATTTATGGGTATACTACGAAGGCTTTTAATCAGCAGGTAAAAAGAAATATAGAAAGGTTTCCGGAAGATATGATGTTCCAGCTTAATGATGATGAGATTGATAATTTGCGGTCACAAAATGTGACCACAAAGTTAAACTCGATGTCTCGAAGTAATCCATATGCCTTTACAGAACAAGGTGTGTATATGCTTATGACAGTTTTAAAAGGAGAATTGGCTGTAAAGCAAAGTATTATGCTTGTTCGTATTTTCAAGGGAATGAAAGATTACTTAACAGATAACAAAATGCTTATTTCTTCTGATGATTTTTACAAGCTTGCTACCATAACAGCTCAAAACACATCTGATATAGCAAAAATAAAAGAAGAAATGGTTACAAAGTCAGAGCTTGATAAATTTATCAAATCCTTCAATGACAAGAGAATTGCAAAAGAATATGTAATTCTAAACGGACAAACGGTCGAAGCGGATTTGGCATATTCGGAAATCTATGCACTGGCAAAGAAAACCATATATGTTGTTGACAATTACATTGGATTGAAAACGTTGAGTTTACTGAAAACAGCACCGGCAGGAGTTACGGCAATCATATTCAGTGATAACATCCGGAATATGTTAAGACTTACGGATTACAATGATTATGTATCGGAATACGGGCATCCGCCTGTTGCATTTCAAAAAACAAATGGTAAATACCACGATAGGTATATCATTCTTGACTACAACACCCGAACAGAGAAAATATATCATTGCGGAGCATCTTCAAAAGATGCAGGAAAGAAAATAACATCCATTACAAAAATAGAAGACAGGATAATTTATCATTCTATGATTGACGCGTTATTGTGTAATCCAACACTTGTTTTAATATAATAATTTAAAATATGAATATCTTTTTTAAGTGATACTCAGTCAAATCACCGCATACACTGTACAAACAAGCATTCAGAGGTTTGTACAAGTGAGAGACTACATCGAACAGCGTGCGTTAGAAATCGGAAACTATATCATCGAGGAGGGCGCGACAGTCAGGCAGGCTGCAAAGAAATTTGGGATTTCGAAATCAACCGTACATAAAGATGTCACAGAACGTTTGGAACAGGTGAACCGAAGCCTTGCAAGAGAGGCGAGAAAAGTACTGGATAAAAATAAATCAGAGCGGCATATACGCGGTGGGCAGGCGACGAAAGAAAAATATGCCCATACATCTGCATAAGACAAGTATTCCCACGTGGAATTTGCAATCAAAAATGAGACCGGAAAAATAACCGGTCTTATTTTTATCTGGCATATAAGCCCTGTGTAAAAACGGATAAGGCTTGATTTACAAGGCACAATGCGATAAAATACATGGAGTATGAAATGGGAGAAAAGGAATGACACCAACCATTCTGTTATATAGTGTTCCTGCGGATACACACAGACAAATTGAACAGCTGGCACAGACAATCGGATTTTCCTGCAAGAAGATTGCCAAAAAGAGATTTTTGCAGAGTATCGGCTGTCATGCGGGAATTCCCGGATTTGCGCAGACGGCGGACTGGTACGAAGGAAAAGACCTTCCGTTTCCGATGCTTGTGTTTTCCGGATTTTCAAGTCGCGACCTGGACCGGTTCCTTGCTGCGTGTAAGGAGAGAAACATAACCGGGCTCGACTACCGGGCAGTTGTAACGGAACACAATATGCACTGGAGTGCATTGGAACTGTTTCAGGAGCTTATGCAGGAGCGGGAAAGCATGCAGGCATACTTATAATCTGAGGAGTATATATTACACATGAAGTTTATTCATATTGCAGACGTAAATCTGGGTGCACAGCCGGATCGGGGACGAATCTGGAGCGATACACGTGCAAAGGAAATTTATGATACATTTCACAAAGTAATACAGGTTTGCGAAGAACAGAAAATTGAATTGTTATTGATTGCCGGTAATTTGTATCACACAAAACCGACGGAGCAGGATTTAAAAGATCTTGATTTTCAGCTCCGGAAGATACCTGCTACAAAGACGGTCATCATTGCCGGTGACCGGGATTATATTGATCCGGGGTCGCCATGGGAAACCTATGAATTTGAGAGCAACACCATCGTGCTGCCGCGTGATCAGGCAGCCAGTGTGTATTTGGAAGATTTGAATGTGTGTGTCACGGGATACAGCTATGGACATGCCACCTATACGGGAAGAATTTTGGAGCGTATGCGGCCGGGAAAAGAGGGTGCATACAATATTCTGCTTGGCCATGGCGGAGACATGGAACACATGCCGTTTTCTAAGGAGCGGGTGGCCAGACTTGGATTTCAGTATGTAGCACTTGGGCATATGCATAAACCGGCACATGTTTTAAAGAATCAGATGGCGTTTGCGGGAACGCTGGAGCCGCTTTCCTACACAGAAACCGGTAAGCATGGATATATTCTGGGAGAAGTGAGCGATGCCGGAGAAACAACGATTACATTTGTTCCGTTTTCCTGCCGCCGTTATGTGAATATGGCATTGGATGTTAATTTGACCTATACGAATGGCGATATCTGTAATCTGGTAGAAGGAAAGATGCAGGAGCTCGGCGTGGATAATATATATCGAATCATGCTTCGTGGTCGAATCGCGCAGAATATGGAGATTAATCTGAGTGAGCTTACCAGACGGTACTGCATTAACGAGATTATTGATAAGACAATCTGCGGATTTGATATGGAAGAATTGCGCACGACAAATGATGGGAACCTGCTCGGAGAAATTATGGAGCGTTTTTCAGATGAGGCGGAAGGCGGAGACCCGCAGATTCGTGAGAAGGCATTGCATTATTGTATGGAGTCCCTGCTTCGGGATGTGTCAGGTTTTTTGTAAAAACCTGAGAGGATAAATAGATGTATTTTAGCAAACTGTTATTAAAAGATTTTGGAAAATTTCATAATAAGGAAATCAATCTGGAACCGGGCGTGAATGTTGTCTATGGTGCACGGAATGCCGGGAAAAGTACGGTGGCAGATTTTGAATATGCCATGCTTTACGGGATTGGTGCATTTCCTGAGACGGAAAAGGATGATTTGATACATAGAAAACCGCATGACAGACGTGGATTTTCCGGAAAAGCGTATGTGAAAAAAGAAGAAAACGAATATCTTGTTGAACGGAGCTTTTCCAAACATAATACGACGACTCAGGTGTTGGATGTAAAGTCCGGACGTGTTGGAAAGCTTGCGCATAAAAACAGTCTGTATCAGTCTTTGACGGGAATGGATAAAAAGACTTATAGTGATGCCCTTTATATTCGTCAGGAGAAAGCACATGAGGGACAGGCGGAGGAGTTAAACACATATGTCACAAATCTGGCCACAACCGGTGCTTCCAATCTGGATAAGCGGCTTGCCCTGTCAACGCTGCGGGAACAGAAAAATGCACTGGATGTTTCAGAGGCAGAGCAGCATATTGCACAGATTCATGAGGAGTTGAAACAATATGACGGAGACGAGGAGGCGTTAGAGCAGGTTCGTAAGCAGATAGCCGAAAATGATGAGGCGTTTGCCATGGAGACTGCGAAACGGAAACGTGAAGCCCGCCGTCTGATTGATACAGAGAAGGGCACAAAATATGAAGAGAACGAAGAGCTTGCAGAAGATCTCGATAATCTGCGGGAGAGTAGTGTATTCTTAAATGCCGATTTGTTGAAGGACTATAAGAAAAAACTGACGGACCGTATGTGGTTTATTCTGCTGACCGGTTTGTTTGTAGTTGCCGTGATAGCAGCGCTTGTATATATCCTTCCGTTTGACAATGGTGTCAGACAGCTCTTTGTCGTATGTACGATTTTGTTTGTCATCATGACGATTATTGACGGAATGCGGGCGAAAGGATGGCTGGACGGAGAAAATCAGGCGCCGTCCGAGGAAGAGTTTAAGCGAATCGTCTATGAACTGGAACGTAAAAATGAGGCATATGAGGATGTCGAGATTGATATGAGCTTTGCACGTAAATTCCTGGATGTCAAGGAAGATTTGCAGGCGACAGAAGTGGAAATTCTTGAGCGTAAAAAACAGAAAGAGCAGCTTGAAAATGAGCTCCGTGTATGGGAAGAACGCAAGAAATCCATTGAACGTGAAATCTATGCGGTTACGCTTGCAATCAACACGATTCAGGAGATTTCCGGCAATTTCGTGGAAAAATGGAATTATATCATTAACGATCATATGGCAGATATCATGCAGCGTGTGACCTGTGGGAAATATGAAGATGCGAAGATTGATAATCGGCTTCGTCTTGTTGTAAAGGTAAATGGAGCATTCCGGGATATCACACAGATTCCGGAGGATGATTTTTCACTTGTACGACTGGCTGTGCGTATCGGTATCGCAAAACGGCTTTGCTCCGAAAATATGCCTGTGATTGTGGATGGTCTTCCGCGTGTGAAAGGGGAACAGCTGCAGGCGATATTTACCTGTTTGGAGGAGATTCCGGCAGAACAGGTGCTTGTCTTGACGGATGACAAAACGATTGTTTCTGAAATTGAAAATTCAAACTTCACTTATGCTTTGACAAATCTGAGTTAGTGTGGTAGAGTATCACATGCAGCAAAACTTTTCGGTGTAAATGGATTGTTGTGTACGCTACTGTGGCTCAGTTGGTAGAGCGATTCACTCGTAATGAATAGGTCGTCGGTTCGAATCCGATCAGTAGCTTCTATAAACAGGAGGGGTCGTGCAGGATGGTCTTGCACGACTTTTTTTCTATAAAGATTTTGGTTAAAGATTTTTGGCCTGGAATATTGGATGAGGTACTTCGATAAGAAAACTATGGCGAAGAAAAAGACAAACAAAAATGAAATAATTGAAAATAATAAAAAGCCGGAAGCACAAAAATCGGAGACAAAGAAAAAGCCGGAAAAAGAAAAGCAAAAAAAGGAGCCGCGCAGGTTCCGCGAGGCGCGGTTTGACAAGCTTGACAATACGGCGAATCTGTTTCCGGTCATAGCAAGCTCCAAGTCAAGCAATGTGTTTCGAATTGCCGCAACTCTGACGGAGATGGTGGATGGAGAAAAATTACAGCAGGCACTTGATATGGTGCTGCCGTATTTTGATGTTATGCGTGTCCGTATGCGGACCGGGGCTTTCTGGTATTATTTTGAGGATAATCCGAACCCCGCACCGAAAGTACTTGCAGAGGATGGATGCCCATGCCAGTATATCAATCCGCGTCTGAACCGGGAGTATCTGTTCCGGGTACTTTACTATGACAGACGCATCAGCTTAGAGGTGTTTCATGCACTGACAGACGGCAATGGTGCCCTGCTTTTTTTGAAGGAGATTGTGTATCAGTATCTTCGTCTTGCCCATCCGGAACTGGCGGATGGCGAGGGTGTAATTCTCCATGAGGATACAACGGTCGATCGGGAAGACAGTTATTTAAAGCATTATAAGCGTCCGGCAAAAAAGGGCTACAAGACGGAAAAAGCCCTTGTTCTGCATGGGGAGATGCTGCCGCGGGAATATTTTGGTATTATGCACGGATATCTTCGGCTCGCAGATGTGAAACGGGTGGCAAAGCAGTATGGAGTAACCGTGAATCAATATCTGCTCGGCGTATTTGCGTGGAGCGTCTATGTCGGTTATCTGCATGGTATGCCAAATAAACGGCCGCTCACGGTATGTGTACCTGTCAACCTGCGTCCGTATTATAATTCCGCAACGACAAAAAATTTCTTTGCGGTCGTGACGGCGATGTTTCGCTCCGAACGGGAGGACTATACATTTGAAGAGGTGCTCGGACAGATAGCGGAAAGTCTGAAAAGTCAGATTCAGAAGGAACATCTGGAAGAGATTATGGCATACAATGTGTCAAATGAGAAAAATCGTTTTTTGCGTGCAACACCGCTTTTTATAAAAAATATTGCCATGAAGCTTTTATACAAGCAGTCGGCAAAGGCGAATTCCGGCACCGTGACAAACCTCGGTGTTGTGAAGCTTGCAGAGCCGTATGACAGCTATGTGGAGTCTTTGTATGCGCTGTTGTCCATGTCACCGAATCAGAATATAAAGGCAGGGGTTATCTCCTACAAGGATACACTTGTATTTTCCTTCAGTTCGGCGATTCGGGAGGCAGATGTGCAGAAGGTGTTCTTCCGGAAGCTTTCGGAGGATGGAATCGAAGTAAAGGTTGAGACGAACGGGGTGTATTATGAGTAAATGTAATCGTTGTAATATAGAGATTCTGGATGATTCTCTGATTTGTCCGCTCTGCAAGGGGGCTCTAAGCGACGCAAAGCCTGCTCGTCCGGCTTATCCGGACATGCTCCCGAAGCTTCAGCGTATGCGGCTTGCACTTCGAATTGTGGCATTTTGTGCGATTGTTGGAAGTCTTGTGCTTGGAATCGTCAATTATCTGACTTACCGGGGCGTCAAATGGTCGCTTGTAAGCGTTGCTGCAATTGTTTATCTATACCTTACATTTGCGGTTACGGTACAGCCGCTTTCGGACGAACAGGAAAAGATACTGTTTCAGGGCATCATCAGTATGGCGCTTGCACTTGCAGTGGATTTTTCCCTTGGCTATCGGGGATGGTCGGTAAATATTGCGATTCCGGTCGTTATGATTGTTGTGGATGTGGTGTTTTTTGTTATGATGCTTGTGCGGCGCAGAGACTGGAGAAGCTATGTAATTCCGCAGATTGAACTGACGCTGCTTGCAGCGGTATTGCTTTTGCTTGTGAGTATGGACGTTGTGACACGGAAAGCACTTGCTATGGTTGCCGTGTTTGTGATAGTGGTTCAGCTGTTCGGTGTATTTCTAATCGGCGGAAGAAGTACAACACTTGAATTAAACCGGAGATTTCGCATGTGAGTGATTTTTTATATGTGTGAATTGACATGAAATCGGGACTCGGAGGAAAATTGTGAAAGAAATAAAAGAAGAAAAAATAAGCAGACGCGCAGAATTGATGCGGGATATCGTTGCGATGGTCAATCAAAATCCGGTACTGCATCAGGCGTGGCAGAAGCAAAAGGAAAAAACGATACAGAATACGGATTTTGTATATCCGGAGCATCTGTCGGTGGAGCATATCGAGATGGAACAGTTTCGGATGGAATATCTGACCTGGAAGGATTCGGAAAATCCGTATGTAATCATGCAGCTTCACGGAGGCGGCTATGTGTCCGGCCTTCAGGGACAGTATCGAAAGATGGCAGGTCTTTATTCAGAGGTCAGTGGCGGTGCGGCTGTACTTTCAGTCGATTATCGGCTCGCGCCGGAGCATCCGTTCCCGGCAGCACTTTTTGATGCCCTTGCGGCATTTGACTGGCTGCTTGCAAAGGGATATACAGAAAACCGGATTTTTCTGGCGGGGGATTCGGCAGGGGGCGGTCTCGCAATGTCACTTTGCCACTATTTAAAGGGACAGGGAAGAACGCTTCCGGCAGGTATCGTGGCGATGTCACCATGGACAGATCTTGCGATTACGGGAGCCTCCTATATCGAAAACCGTGAGATTGATCCGGTATTTGGTGCAGACGGAGGCGGTGAGATGCTGCAGCACAGCCCGTATATCGGTGAGGAGGATCCAAAAAATCCGCTCATATCTCCGCTGTATGGAGACTTTACGGGATTTCCGCCGATGCTGATTCAGGTCGGAACCTATGAGATGCTTTTGGATGATGCAAAGGCTGTTGCAAAAAAAGCAAAGGAACAGGGTGTCCTTGTTCGTTTTCATATCTATGAGGGAATGTTCCATGTATTTCAGATGAGCGGAACGGCAGTTCCGGAATCCAAGAGCGCATGGGAGGAAGTCGGGGCATTTTTACACAGGATGGAGGAAGTTTCATGAAGCTTGCACTTGCGCAGACAAATATCATATGGGAGGATAAGCAGGCAAATCTCGAAAAGCTGGAAGCAGTCTTAAAAGAGGCGGATGCGGATTTTGTTGCTTTCCCGGAGATGAGTCTGACCGGATTTTCCATGCATACGGATGTGACGGCCGAAGAACATGCGGAATCCGTGGAAAAGGTAAAAGTGCTTGCGCATAAATATCAGACAAATATCGGGTTTGGATGGGTAAAGCAGACAGCGGGTTTGTGTGAAAATCATTATTCGATTGTCTCACCAGAGGCAGATTTACTGCTTGATTATGCAAAAATCCATCCGTTTTCTTACAGTGAGGAAGATAAATATTTCCGGGGCGGAGACTATGTTTGTATCGGAAGGGTTGCCGGTTTTTCAGTCGGCGCTGCCATCTGCTATGATCTGCGGTTTCCGGAGCTTTTTCGTGCCATGACGCCGGAGGCAGAGCTGATTGTTGTGCCCGCGAACTGGCCGGGCAGACGCAGCGCCCACTGGAAAGCACTCCTTCCTGCAAGGGCAATTGAAAACCAGTGCTATATTGCAGCGGTCAATTGCTGCGGCGATATGGACGGGCAGTATTATGCCGGGGATTCCTGCCTGTATGCACCGGGCGGTACGCTTGTCGCACCGGTCATAAAAAGGCTTTCGGGTTCTGCGTGCGAGGAGGAAATGCTGCTTTTATATGACATCAAAAATGATGTACAGTCGGTCCGGGATGCATTTCCGGTTATGAGTGACCGACGGGATTCCAAACAATTCTTAATAAAATCTTAAAAGTTTATGTTCTAGTATCTTAAAATAATTTTTGCCATAATACATGTATCAGGTTTACAAGGGAAACCGGATATTTCAAAGAATGACCAGGGGAGAAAAGGGTATGTATAACATCTTGATTTGTGACGATGAGAAGGATATTGTGGAGGCGCTTG
>JBJEMZ010000073.1:0-2730 GCA_051879935.1 Wujia sp. | reverse complement strand
GGTATGTATAACATCTTGATTTGTGACGATGAGAAGGATATTGTGGAGGCGCTTGCCATCTACCTGTCTGCAGAAGGGTATCAGGTTTTGAAAGCCTACGATGGTGCACAGGCGTGCGATATCATTGCGAAGGAGGAGGTCCACCTCGTGCTGATGGATATCATGATGCCGGTCATGGACGGTATCACAGCGATGAACCGGATTCGTCAGACTTCAAATGTGCCGGTTGTTTTGCTGACTGCAAAGGGCGAGGATACGGATAAGATACTCGGACTTTCGGTCGGAGCGGACGACTATATTACAAAACCTTTCAATCCGGTTGTACTCATTGCCAGAGTCAAGGCACAGCTAAGACGCTATATGATGCTTGGCGGAAATGTCGCAAAGGAAAAGCAGGATGCGATTACGCTTGGCGGGGTTGTGCTTGACGATAAGGCGAAGCAGGTGACGGTGGATGGCGAGAACGTGAACCTTACCAAGACGGAATATGCAATCCTGAAATTCCTGATGGAACATCCGGGAACGGTGTACACACCGAAGGATATCTACCGGGAAGTCTGGGAGGATGCCCCGTTTGGACAGGAGGGGACGGTTGCGGTACATATCCGGCATCTGCGGGAAAAAATTGAGGTAGACCCGTCGGAGCCACGCTATATCAAGGTGGTATGGGGACAGGGCTACATGTTTGAAACCTAAAAGGAAAGGGATGTCTATGAAAAAGAATAAAACAGTTAAGATTCTTGCGGCTGTTTTGCTGACCGTATCTCTTCTTGTCGCATTTGTATCCGGCGTTTTAATCGCGATGATTGGAAGCCGGGATTTGAGCCGCAATAACGCACAGGCCATCTATGATGATTACCTGGGAAATATTGTGTATGACAAGGAAACAAGAGCGCATGAATACTATATGATCTATATCCAGTCACAGGATAATTCCGGGATGGAGCATTATGTAACAAGCTATAAAAATGATTTTGCGGAAGCAAACAGCAATTATTTTTTCCGTATCACACCGGAGGATTCGGATCAGTATCCGGGGCTTGCCAATTATTATACGGATGATTACCAATATCATGAAACAAGCTATCATGAGGAAGCATTGTATGCAAAGGAACATACTCTGACCTGTAAGATTCCACTGTCAACGATTGTTTGGGCATGGGAAAATGCTGCAGCAGAAGTGTTTGACGGCGCGGGTAATGTCGGATATGATCCCAATCTTTACGATGGTTATTATGAGGATGATTATTCAATTCTGTATGATGAAGAATATGTCGATGAGGAGGAGTACACGGGTTATTTTTATCAAAAACCGGATGGCAGCTCGGCGTATTTGCCTCGTGAGATTGAGGAACGATACGGCAGATGGGAGACAATTAGTGCCCAAGATGTGTGGGTAACCTGTGAGGCAGAGGATATTGATCATGGGGTTAATCAGGGGGCAATCTATCTGATTTTGGATGGAACAAATTTTCGCTATAATCTTACGGAGAACACAATATTTCAAAATAAATACAAAAAGATTATAGAAGAAATGAAGGGAGAAGAGCTTTATTGTAACGAATTTACTTATGATGCGGAAACCGGAAATGTTACTGCCTCATTTGCGGAAGTAGAGACGGTTGATTTCCAGATTGATTCCTATGTGAAGTCTACATTTACGGCACACGATGACTTTTATAATTCCCTGTTTTTGAAATATTGCAAGCCGATTGTAAAAGCAGTTCCATATGAGTTCGGTATATCGATTCTGCTCGTTCTTGTGTTGTCCGGATATCTGATTGCGGCTGCCGGACACAGAGCCGGAGAGGATACAATTACGTGCAATCTGTTTGACTGGATTCCGTATGATTTGTTTGCGTATTTCTATATTCTTTTGTTTGCTGTATGGTACGAGAATATATGGAGATACGATTACAGCAGGAGTGCCGAAATACTTTTGTGTGTAGTCTTTGGCGGCATGTGTGCAATCATGTTCCCGCCGACACTTATGACGACCGCGACGAGACTCAAAGTAGACGGATGGGGGATGTTTAAAAACACGATTATCTGGAAACTGCTTGTACTGTGCAAACGTTTTGTGGTGTTTATATGGAAAAAGGTTGTGCAGCTTGTTTCCTTCCTCGGCAGATACTTTAATCTGTACTGGAAATGGCTCGGTGCATTTGCCGGATTGGAATTCATCAAGGCAATGGTCTGGTATTGTGCAGACCCGGGATTTGCATTTTTAATAACAGTGATTTGTGACCTGTTTATCGTCTATATGCTGTTAAGGACGATTCGGAATCTCTATACATTGAAAAAAGGTGCAGAGATTATCGCAAAGGGTGATACGGCCTATACGATTGATACGGACCATATGCCCCACGAATTGAAAGAACATGGCGAAAATCTAAACAGTATCCGCGACGGAATCAAGGTTGCCGTGGAAGAACGCATGAAGAGCGAGCGCATGAAGACGGAGCTTATCACCAATGTCTCACATGATATCAAGACCCCGCTTACTTCGATTATCAGCTACGTGGATCTGATTTCCAAGGAGGAAGGTCTGAGCCCAACCGAGCAGGAATATGTGGAGGTGCTGCAGAGACAGTCGGCACGTCTGAAAAAGCTGATTGAGGATCTGATTGAGGCGAGCAAGGCATCCACCGGAAATCTTGAGGTGCATCCAGAATCTATGGATGTGGAGGTGCTTGTCGGGCAGGTGCTTGCTGAGTATGAAAACAGGCT
>JBJEMZ010000072.1:0-13730 GCA_051879935.1 Wujia sp. | reverse complement strand
CGTTCCGACGACATGCCGCCGAGTGAAACGAGGGGGCACTACATATTATTTTAGGAGGAACGCTTATGATATTAGAAAATAAAACTGCAATCGTAACAGGCGGAAGCCGCGGAATCGGACGTGCAATCTGTGTTGCACTTGCAAAGGAAGGTGCAAATGTTGTTACCTGCTATGCACATGGTGCAGAGGGCGCAAATGAGACAGTCAGACTTTGTGAAGAATATGGCGTAAAGGCAATGGCGGTACAGACAGATGTTGCAAACAACGAGGATGTTCAGGCTCTTGTTACCAAAGTAAAAGAGGAATACGGAAGTATAGATATTTTGGTCAACAATGCAGGTATTACACGTGATAATCTGCTTTTGAAGATGAATGAAGATGATTTTACCGATGTAATCAATACAAATCTGAAGGGTGCATTTTTATTTATTAAGCATGCTTCCAAAATTATGTTAAAGCAGAGAAGCGGACATATTATCAATATAAGCAGTGTTGTCGGTGTACGCGGAAATGCGGGGCAGACAAATTATTCTGCGAGTAAGGCAGGTATGATTGGAATGACAAAGTCGGTTGCCAAGGAGCTTGGTTCCCGCGGAATTACAGTCAATGCAGTTGCACCGGGCTTTATCGAGACGGATATGACGGCAAAATTGCCGGAGGCTGTCGTAGAGGAAAATTTAAAGAGCATTCCGATGCGGTGTCTTGGTAATGTGGATGATGTGGCAAATCTGGTTACATTTTTAGCATCCGAACAGGCACGATACATAACAGGACAGGTCATCTGTGTAGATGGCGGTATGGCGATGTAATGAAGGAGGACGATAAAAGAAGATGAGCAGAAGAGTTGTAATTACAGGTCTTGGAACCGTAAACCCGTTGGGTAATAATGTCGAGGACACTTGGGAGAATGTAAAAAAGGGTGTCTGTGGAATTGATGAGATTACGCAGATTGACACAACCGAGCATGCAGTAAAGCTTGCAGGTGAAGTAAAGGATCTGGATGTTTTTTCCGTAATTGATAAGAAGGAAGCAAAACGTATGGATCGTTATTCACAGTTTGCTGTGATTGCGGCAGATGAGGCATTTAAGAAAAGCGGTATTGATATGGAGAAAGAGGATGCAGAGCGTTGTGGTATTATCTTCTCAAGCGGAATCGGTGGTATGGATACGACAGAGAAGAATTATTGTACCGGTCAGCGTCGCGGATTTGATAAAATCTCTCCGTTTTATATTCCTATGACCATCTCAAATATGGCTGCGGGCAATATTGCAATCCGCTTCGGATTTAAGGGAATTTGTACATGCGTTGTGACGGCATGTGCTTCCGGTAACAATGCGGTTGGTGATGCATTCCACTATATTCGTGACGGATATACAGAGGTTATGCTGTGTGGTGGTTCTGAAGCGGCTATCACCGATATGGCAATCGGTGGATTCACATCCATGCAAGCTTTAAATACAACAACGGATAAGACACGTGCGTCGATTCCGTTTGACAAGGAACGTGCAGGCTTCGTTATGGGCGAGGGTGCGGGTGCACTTGTGCTTGAAGAGTATGAGCACGCAAAGGCACGTGGAGCAAAGATTTACGGTGAAATCGTAGGATATGGTGCAACCTGTGATGCCTATCATATTACGGCACCTTGCCCGGATGGTTCCGGTGGTGCTGCAAGTATGGCAATGGCGATTCGGGATGCAGGAATTACACCGGAGCAGGTAGGGTATATCAACGCACACGGTACATCCACACACTTGAATGATGCGGGTGAGACAAAGGCAATCAAAAAGACATTTGGCGAGCACGCATATAAGCTTATGGTCAGCTCCACAAAATCCATGACCGGACATCTGCTTGGAGGAAGCGGTGCGGTTGAGGCAGTCTTTACAACGCTTGCACTGTATGATGGATTTATTCCTGCAACAATAAATTACAAGGTTCCGGATGAGGAGTGTGATTTGGATATTGTTCCGAATGAAGGAAGAAATGTGCAGGTAGAATATGCGATTTCCAACTCTCTGGGATTTGGCGGTCATAATGCAAGTATTTTGTTGAAGAAGTTTGAGGCATAGTCGAAGGAGAAAACAATGGAATTAAATTCAAATCAGATTCAGGAGATATTGCCACACCGGTATCCGTTTCAGCTTGTGGATCGAATCACGGATTATGAACCGGGCAAGTGGGCAAAAGGTGTAAAATGTGTTTCCGTGAATGAGATGCAGTTTTTGGGACATTTCCCGACCCAGCATGTGATGCCGGGAGTTTTGGTTGTGGAGGCACTTGCACAGGTTGGTGCAATTGCAATTCTTACACAAGAAGAAAACAAGGGTAAAATTGTCTTTTTTGGTGGAATCAAAAATGCACGGTTTAAAAAGCAGATTACTCCCGGGGATAAACTGGAGATGGAGTGTGAGCTTTTGGAGCAGAAAGGACCGATTGGATCCGGAAAAGCAGTTGCAAAGGTAGACGGTAAAGTGGCTGTCACGGCAGAATTGACCTTTGTGGTTGGTGCATAAGAGTTAGAATGAAATGAAGGGGTTGTCAAATTTTACAAGTTGACAACCCTATTTCATTGTGATAACAATAAGCATGCGATGTGTAATATATAGGTAAAAAGATGAAAAAGATGGGAATACAGGAAAAAAATAATGTTTGGCCGGTGCTTTCCATAGCCGGCAGCGACAGCTCCGGTGGGGCAGGTATACAGGCGGATTTAAAAACGATGCTTGCAAACGGATGTTATGGTATGACGGCGATTACTGCGCTGACGGCACAAAATACGATGGGTGTGCGTGCGGTTTCGGAAGTTGCACCCGATTTTTTGCAGGAACAGCTTTGCGCTGTGTTTGAAGATATAACGCCGCTCGCGGTAAAAACGGGCATGGTTGCATCGAAAGAACTTATTATGGTAATTGCAGAATGCTTAAAAAAATATGATGCACATAATATCGTAATCGATCCGGTTATGGTGGCAACGAGTGGCAGTCCGCTGTTGAAAGAGGATGCCATAGCGTGCATGGAACAGGCTCTTTTCCCACTTGCAACACTCCTGACACCGAATATTCCGGAAGCAGAGATTTTGTCCGGTGAAAAAATTCATTCTCGTGAGGATATGGTTCGTGCCGGCCAAATGCTTTCCGATAAGTATCATACGGGGGTCCTTATAAAAGGTGGACATGCTGTTGCAGATGCGGATGATGTGCTGGTAGAATCGGAAATCCATTGGTTTCATGGTAAAAGAATTGAAAATGATAATACACACGGAACAGGATGTACGCTTTCTTCCGCAATTGCCTGTGGGCTTGCGAAAGGATATACATTGGTTGAGAGTATTGAATGTGCAAAAAGATATCTGTCGGATGCACTTGCTGCAGGGCTTAATCTGGGGCATGGAAGCGGACCGCTTGATCATGGTTATTTTATAGGAGATAGAGGATGCGAATAGAGAAAGAAACCGTTACATTATATGCGGTTACGGATCAAACCGTTATAAATGATAAAGTTTACCCGACACTATATAAGGCGGTCGAAGCTGCATTACAAGGTGGAGCAACCTGTATTCAGCTTCGTGAAAAGGATCTTTCCTTTGATGATTTTTTGAAAGAAGCCGAAAATATACATACGCTTACAATCAAATATAATGTTCCGCTTATTATTAATGACAATGTGGAGCTTGCAAAGGCCTGCAATGCAGAAGGAGTTCATCTGGGTCAGGGTGACATGGATGTAAAATCTGCAAGACAGATACTTGGAGAAGATAAGATCATCGGTGTTTCCGCTCACAATGTGGAGGAGGCACTTGCTGCGGAGCGGGACGGAGCAGACTATCTTGGTTCCGGCTCTGTCTTTTTAACGAATACGAAAAACGATGTCAGTTTGTTGCCGCTAGATGTGCTACGTGAAATCTGTAAGCATGTCTTAATTCCGGTTGTTGCAATCGGCGGTATTACCGGGCAAAATATTAGATGCCTGACAGCAACCGGGATCTCGGGGATAGCGGTTGTCTCTTCAGTTTTTGGTGCGGATGACATTCTGCTTGCAGCGGAAAATCTGAAAGTACAAACAGAGGATATGCTGCTTGCTACGAAAAGGTTTGAGGAACTATATAACAGTCTGACACCGGTATTGTCGGATAAAAAGGGAATCGTCTTTGATATGGACGGCACGCTCCTTGACAGCATGCCGATGTGGAGAAGCCTCGATGTGCAGTATATGGGTAAGTATGGAATCACACCGGATATGGATTTTCATCACAAGGTGGCAACGATGACATTGCCACAGGCGGCTGTTTATATCAGAGACTGTTACAATATACCGAAGGAGCCGGAGCAGATTGTACAGGATTTTCAGGATATGGTTTATGTGGAATACCGGGATCATATTCCATTAAAGCCCCTTGCATATGAGCTTGTAAAAGTGTTAAAATGGGATGGATATCAGATTGCGGTCGCCACAGCCAACGAGATAGAACTCTGTGAGCTTGCGTTAAATAGAACAGGGCTTGACTCTGTTGTGGATGTGGTGGTCAGCTGTACGTTAGCAGGAGCAAGCAAGGAAAAACCGGATGTATTTTTCTATGCGTGCGATAAAATAGGCATTGCACCGGAACAAAGTGTCGTGTTTGAGGACAGCTTCCGGGCGATTCAGACAGCAAAAAATGCAGGGTTTGTTACAATCGGTGTCTATGATGAGGTTGTAAAGGATGCATGGGATTCAATCTGTGAAATAACAGATGGACAGGTGGTGTTTGAAACAGAATGAAAAAACAGAAAAAAGAAATTCAGTCCAATTGTGACACATGTGCGTATTTGATTTACGATGAGGAATATGAGGAATATGTATGTGATGTCAGCCTTGATGAGGACGAGATTGCCAGGTTGTATGAAGACAGCCATTACAATTGTCCGTATTATAAATATGGAGATGAATATAGCGTAGTCAGGAAACAGATGTAGATGGAAAAGGTACTATATGAAAAACAGGATGAATTTTATTTTAATCGGGATGCCGGGTTCCGGGAAGAGTACAATTGGTGTTTTAATGGCCAAAGCATTAAATTATGATTTTTTGGATACGGATATTTTGATACAAAAGAAAACAGGAAAAAAACTATATGAGACAATCAACGAAAAAGGTGTAGATGCATTTCTTGCAATAGAAAATGATGTATTAAAGGATGTTGAGGTTGACCGAACAATCATTGCCACAGGAGGAAGTGCTGTTTTTGGAAAAGAAGCAATGGAACATCTTTCTACACTAGGAAAGATAATTTATCTCGATTTGTCTTGTGACGAGATTATTCGAAGAGTCAATAATATAAAGACACGTGGGATTGTTATGAAAAAAGGGAAAACGATGGAGGACATTTACAGAGAACGTGTTCCTCTGTATGAGAAATATGCACAGCTTGATTTTATATGTGACAAGTTGACCATGGAAGAATGTGTATCGGGTCTTGTGGAATATGCAAATCAAATATTGTACGAAGCAAATTAGGAGTGGATGTAGGAATGATGAAAAAAAGTAGATTTACAAAAATTAGTAGAAGGTGTTTTGCTGTTATCCTTGCATTTATTATGGCATTTTCGGTAATGTTTACTACAAATGTAGGATGCTATAAAGTGAAAGCGGCTGAAAATCCGAGAAAGCAGATTGTGATTGCGCTTGATCCCGGTCACAGTGGGGCAGACAGTGGAGCAGTTTGTGCAGAATACGGCACAATCGGTAATTATTCAGAGCAGATGTGCAATTGGAGAATTACAATGGCTTGTAAGGACTACCTGGAACAGTATGAAGATGTGACTGTTGTTGTTACAAGAAATGATTATGAATCTGCATCATTATCGCAAAGAGTCAGAAGAATTGTAGATGCGGATGCTCTTTTGTCCGTAAGTATTCATTGTAACGCATCTTCAAACCATGATAAATCCGGATGTGAAGTGTATTATTCCATACAAGAACCATATAAAACCAATACAAAACAGTTATCGATTGATATTTGCAAAGGGTTATCTTCAAAATTTGGTATAAAAAATGCAGGTATACAGCAGTGGCCATCAACAAACTATCCGGGTCAGGATTATCTCACTATGATAAATGGTCCGGTTAGTAATGGAATACCGGCAATTTTAATTGAGCATGCTTATGTATCTAATCCATACGATGCTTCCGTTTTGACAAAAGACGAAAATTTAAAACTGATGGGGCAGATTGATGCAGAGGCAATTGCTAAGTATTTTGGATTGACGCCTAAGGAGGGAAGCGAGGTTGCTGATATGTCCGAGTATCCGTCCATGCGGTTATATACGACGGGAACATTGCCGGATGCTCCGGAAGAAGCACTTGTTGCGTATGGTGTACATAGACAGACATATGGATGGGAAAAGTCTGAAAAGTATGACGGACAGACGAGCGGTACGGTTGGAGAGTCAAAAAGATTAGAATCGATTATGATACGTAACAATACAGATATTGAAGGTGATGTTTCGTATCAGGTTCACTGTCAGACCTATGGCTGGATGGACTGGGTAAGTAATGGTAAAAAGGCAGGAACCAGTGGAGAAGGTAAACGTCTGGAGGCAATTCGTATCAAGCTAAGCGGACAGCTTGCTGAGGTATATGATGTATATTATCGTGTACATGCACAGTCATATGGTTGGTTAGGCTGGGCGAAAAACGGAGAAACAGCCGGAACATCCGGTTATGCAAAACGTCTGGAAGCAATCGAGATACAATTTGTTGAAAAAGGCGGAGAAGCTCCAAAGGATGATAAGGAGTCCTATGTTTCTCCTTCCATCGCATACAGAACGCATGTACAGACCTATGGATGGCAGAATAATGTATTTGATGGTATGACAAGCGGTACCACCGGTAAGGCAAAGCGATTGGAATCCATTAGTATCATGAATATGACAGATATACCGGGAAATGTTGAGTATCGTGTTCATGTGCAGACCTATGGATGGCAGAACTGGAAAATGAATGGTGAGTATGCCGGTACGGTCGGACAGGCAAAACGTCTGGAGGCAATTCAGATACGGCTGACCGGAGAACTGAAAGACACATATGATATTTATTATCGTGTGCATGCACAGACCTTTGGCTGGTTAGACTGGGCAAAAAATGGAGAACCGGCAGGTACGGCTGGTTACGCGAAGCGTCTGGAAGGCATTCAGATATTATATGTTCCAAAGGGTGCGGCAGCACCCGGAAATACGGCAAATCATTATATAGGTGCACCGGTTTCAAATTAGAATTTTGATGAGGTTTTGAGGGAGCATATTAGGATGATACATAGAAAAATAAAGCAGTATTTCGCTTTTATACTTGCAGGCATCATGATTATTATGAGTCTGTTTGTTGAACAATCATTACCATTCGTAAAAGCGGAAGATGAGATTGAATATATACATGCAAAGCAGTTCCATAATTGTACAGTCTATAATGGTGTTGACGTATCACAATACAATGTACCTTATAACTCGGATGGAACGAGGCGTTTAATCGACTGGAACAAGGTAAAAGCGTCCGGTGTTGAGTTTGCATTTGTTCGTCTTGCGTATCGGGAATGGGAGAACGGCGTTCTACATGAGGATACAATGGGACCGGTAAACTGCAAAGGAGCCAAGGATGCCGGACTTAAAATCGGTGTTTACATCCGTTCACAGGCAACAACTGTACAGGAGGCCATAGAAGAGGCAAATTATATAGTTAAAATTATGCGAACTAATAATATAGCTGTCGATCTTCCGGTAGTTATGGATTATGAGTATCAGAGCGGACCGGCAGGCAAGCTATATAACGCTCATCTTACAAAACAACAGGCAACAGATGTGTGTATGGCTTTTTGTGATGCGATTGCAACAAAGGGATATGTTCCGATGGTTTATGCGAACAAATCCATGCTGACGAATCAGCTGTATGCGGATACGATAAGCAAAAAATATCCCATCTGGCTTGCAGAATGGCCTAAGGCTGATAAACCACAACAGGCAACATACGATGGAGCGTATTCTTATTGGCAGTATACCAGCAAAGGTACCGTTCCGGGAATTGAGGGTGCTGTTGATTTGGACTTTTTCTATTCTATTGATGGATCATTTTCTTCTTCTACACCGAATATTCCGGTTCCTACCGGAGATACGGCACCGGAGGAGGCAAAAATTGTTTATGCAACGCATGTGCAGTCATATGGATGGGAAAAAGAGGAAAGCTATGACGGAGGCATAAGTGGAACGGTTGGTTCGGCAAAACGGCTTGAAGCCATAAAAATTCGAAATAATACTGATATAGAGGGAAGTGTAGAATATCAGGTACATTGTCAGACCTACGGTTGGATGGACTGGGTTATGGATGGCGATATTGCCGGAATGACCGGACTGTCAAAGAGATTGGAAGCAATACGAATCCGTTTATCGGGACAACTTGCAGAAACCTATGATGTGTATTATAGGGTGCATTGTCAGACATATGGCTGGCTTGGATGGGCAAAAAATGGACAGACGGCAGGTTCTACAAATTATGCGAAGCGTTTGGAGGCAATACAGATTGTGCTTGTTGAAAAAGGTGGGGAAGCACCGGGTGATATAAGGCAATATTATAAGTCTCCGGGAAAGATTTCTTATCAGACCCATGTACAGACATATGGCTGGCAGGGACTGGTATATGATGGTGCAATCAGTGGCACAACAGGTCGTGCAAAACGTCTGGAAGCGATTACGATTCAGAATATTACAGAATTTTCAGGTGATATCCGCTATCGTGTACATGTGCAGACCTATGGCTGGCAGGCCTGGAAGAAAAACGGAGAGTCGGCAGGTACGATGGGACAGGCAAAGAGACTGGAGGCAATTCAAATAGAGCTGTCCGGAGATATAGCAGACCAATATGATATATATTATCGTGTGCATGCGCAGACATATGGCTGGCTTGATTGGGCGAAAAACGGAGAGCCGGCAGGAACGGCAGGTTATGCAAAGCGTCTGGAGGCGATACAGATTGTTCTTGTAAACAAAGGTGCGGCTGCACCTGGAAGTACAGTTCGGCCATATGTAGGTCCGGACGTGTCGGTGCCATAGAAACAAACGGATTATAAAAGGAGCGTATAGTTATGAAACAATACACTTATATAAAAAGGGTTATCGCGTGTATACTTGCATGTATTATGGTTTTCTTTACGACATTCGAAGGGGTATCAAAAGCTTATGGAGAAGGATACACGCATGCAAAACAGTTCAAAAATTGTTATGTGTATAATGGTATTGATGTATCTTCGCACAATGGAAACATTGATTGGGCACAAGTAAAGGCGTCCGGCATTGATTTTGCCATTATCCGTATTGGAGGGCGTGGCTGGAGTCAGGGAACTATGTATAATGATTCCAAGGCACTGCAGAATTTAAAAGGTGCTAAGGCAGCCGGTTTAAAGGTGGGTGTATATGTTTTTTCGCAGGCAATTAATGAATATGAAGGTATGGAAGAGGCATTATATCTTGTGAATTTCCTTCAGAAAAACAATATTCGTGTTGAGCTGCCTCTTGTTATGGATGTGGAGTTTGCCAGCGATGCACCGACAGGTGGAAGATTGAGAGAAGCCAATCTTTCAAAGGAGGATGCAACAAGGGTGTGTCAGGCATTTTGCAATACTGTGACTGCAAATGGCTATACGCCTATGATTTACGCAGATATGAATATGTTGAATAACCATTTAAATGCGGGTGACTTGGCTCAGAGATATCCGATTTGGCTGGCAAACTGGACAACGAAAACCTCGTATAAAGGTGCCTATTCATACTGGCAGTATACAAGCTCAGGGACAGTTCCGGGTATTGAAGGACGCGTGGATATGAACTTCTATTATTCAACGGATGGAACTTTTGGATCATCTGTTCCAAATATTCCGGTTCCGACCGGAGATACAGCACCGGAGGATGCCGGTATTGTATATGCAACGCATGTGCAGACATACGGTTGGGAAAAGGAGGAAAGCTATGACGGCGGTATAAGCGGAACGGTTGGTTCTGCAAAACGTCTGGAGGCAATCAAGATTCGAAACAATACCGGTATTGAAGGTGGCGTAGAATATCAGGTGCATTGCCAGACATATGGCTGGATGGACTGGGTTATGGATGGTGATATTGCGGGAATGACAGGAATGGCAAAACGTCTGGAAGCCATTCGTATACGTTTGACCGGAGAACTGGCCGATACATACGACGTATATTACAGGGTGCATTGTCAGACATTCGGCTGGCTTGGATGGGCAAAGAATGGACAGACGGCAGGTTCTACCAGCTCTGCAAAACGTCTGGAGGCAATTCAGATTATGCTTGTAGAAAAAGGTGGTAAGGCTCCGGGAGATACAAGTCAGTATTATAAATCTCCGGGCAATATTGCATATAAAACACATGTGCAGACATTTGGATGGCAAGGTCTTGTGTATGATGGTGCAATCAGCGGAACGACAGGCCGTGCGAAACGTCTGGAATCTATAGCGATACAAAATATGACGGAGTTTTCCGGAAATGTTAGTTATCGTGTTCACGTACAGACATTTGGATGGCAGGTTTGGAGGAAAAACGGAGAACCGGCAGGTACAGTCGGACAGGCAAAACGTCTGGAGGCGATACAGATTCAGTTGTCTGGTGAAATTGCAGAACATTATGATATTTATTATCGCGTTCATGCACAGACATTTGGATGGCTTGATTGGGCGAAAAATGGAGAACCTGCTGGAACGGCGGGATATGCAAAACGTCTGGAGGCTATTCAGATAATGCTTGTTCCAAAGAATGGGGCAGCACCGGGAAGTACTGTGCGCGCATATATAGGAGCACCTGTGAATTAAAATCCAGTTGATTGCATACATAGTAAAATATGCTTATGGAAATACTACTCCTAAAAAAGGAGTAGTATTTTTATGTTAGAGCATTATGTCAGGACGGATTTAGCACTTGAGTTAAAAGAAGATATTCCGGAAAAATCCCCGCTTCAGGGGGTGGAAGTTGAGGAATGCAGGGATGATGAGCATGCACTTTTACGGACACATATTCGGGTTGTAGATAAAAATGGTGAAAAACTGCTTGGAAAACCAATTGGAAATTATATTACAATTGAGAGTCCGAAACTTTGCGCGGATGATGAAGAAATACACGAACCATTTGTAGATGAACTTCATCTTGTATTAAAAAAACTGATTCATGGCGCAAAGAAGATATTTGTGATAGGTTTAGGAAATCGAAATGTAACTCCGGATGCACTAGGTCCCTATGTTGTGGATCATTTGTATATTACAAGGCATCTGCTACGGGAGGGATATGTCGAAAAGACGATGGAGATAGCTGCGCTGTCCCCTGGAGTTATGGCCCAGACGGGGATTGAGACGAGTACAATCATTAAATCTTTATGCGAGGAAATAGAACCGGATGTTGTAATTTGTGTGGATGCTCTTGCTGCGAGGGAAACCGAACGTCTGAATACAACCATACAGGTATGTGATACCGGTATAACGCCGGGAGCAGGGGTGGGAAATCGGAGATTGTCACTCAATGAAGAGACACTTGGAGTTCCGGTCATTGCAGTTGGCGTCCCGACTGTTATTTCCATGCCAGCCATCGTGCAACATGCCATAGAAGGGCTCTTTTCGAGAATACCGGAAAAGCTTGTTAATCAATGTGAACCTGAGATTTCTTCTTTTTTTCGGGATGCTTCCATTGCATCCATGTTTGTGACTCCCAAGAATATTGATGAAATCATAAATAGGGTGAGCTATACAATTTCAGAAGCAATTAACCGTTTTCTAACATAATGCATATGAAAAAGCATATATTATGGTATGGGAGATAATTATAAAAAATTTACACTTATATATATTGCGGTTGTCCTGCTGTTATGTAGTTATGTCATTTTAAAGACAGATGTTTTGCCAAAGGAGATGCGGAAAGAAATAAGAGCATTTTTTACGCCTGCACTTTGCACGGAAAGAAATTTCGGTGATTTTTGTGGGGGCTTTCTTCCGGTTATGGACTATGCAAAACAGTATGAGGAGGAACAGACAGTGATAGACACAGGATATGATAAAGTGGCTGTGTCGATTGATAATATTGAAGTACAGGAGGATATGGTACAGACGGCAACAACGGAAGAACCATTACTTTTGGATGCAACATCTACAGATGCCATGACTGCGCAGGCTCTTGCTCCGGTAGAGCCGCTTCCGGCCATCGATGGAATTACATATTCGGTAGAACAGTTACAGGATTTTGATTTTCTTGTGGCAAACTGTTATACAGTCGACAGCTCGACAAGCGTGAATCCGGATGAGTTAAATGCGGCAAATCTGCTTAGTAAGGATTTAACGATTGATAATTCTTCCGGGGAGTATAAGATTTTGATTTATCATACGCACGGGAGCGAAACATTTTCAGACAGCAGACCGGGGTATGTGGAGGATACGGTAATCGGAGTCGGAGATGAACTTACGCGTATTTTGCAAGAGGATTATGGTATTCCGGTTTACCATGATCGGACTGTATATGATGTTGTGGATGGCGTGGAGGATCGGAGCCTCGCATATGACCTTGCCGGTGAGGGTGTGGATGCGATACTAGAACAATATCCATCTATCGAAGTTGTATTGGATATCCATCGGGATGGCGTTCGGAATGAGGTGCGACTCGTGAAAGATATCGACGGGCGGCCGACGGCCCAGATCATGTTTTTAAACGGGGTGAGCCGGTTAAATGTAAATGGTGATATCGATTACCTTTACAATCCGTACAAGATTGATAATCTGGCGTTTAGTCTGCAGATGCATCTTGTAGGAAAAGAACTATATGGGGACTTAATGCGAAGAATCTATATACGAGGATATTGCTTTAATCTGAATAAGGTGCCGAGAGCATCCCTGATTGAGGTTGGAGCACAGACAAATACAGTGGAGGAAGCAAAGAATGCGATGACACCACTTGGCGCAATTCTATATAAAGTGCTGATTGCACAGTAGACATAAAGTATGGTATACTTTTGACAAAATGAAAAGATGATTGAAAATGCAAAGCGAACGAGAGGGAATAAAACAGTATGGCACATCTGGACAAAAGTAAAATACGTAATTTTTGTATTATTGCACATATCGACCATGGAAAATCTACCTTGGCGGACCGCATTATAGAAAAGACAGGACTGCTTACTAGCAGGGAAATGCAGAATCAGGTTCTCGATAATATGGACTTAGAACGTGAACGCGGAATTACGATTAAGGCACAGGCAGTTCGTATCGTATATAAAGCGAAGGATGGAGAGGAATATATCTTTAATCTGATTGATACGCCGGGACATGTCGATTTTAACTATGAGGTATCCAGAAGTCTGGCTGCATGCGAGGGGGCAATTCTGATTGTGGATGCTGCGCAGGGCATTGAGGCACAGACGCTTGCAAACTGTTATCTGGCGGTTGACCACAATCTGGAAATTATGCCGGTCATCAATAAGATTGATCTGCCGTCCGCGGATCCGGAGCGGGTTGTGAATGAGATTGAAGATGTGATTGGAATCGAGGCGCAGGATGCCCCTCGAATTTCTGCGAAAAACGGAATCAATATTGATGAAGTGCTCGAACAGATTGTCACAAAAATTCCGGCACCATCCGGTGATTTTGATGCGCCGCTAAAGGCACTTATTTTTGACAGCCTTTATGATGCATATAAAGGTGTCATCGTATTTTGCCGGGTAT
>JBJEMZ010000071.1:0-13755 GCA_051879935.1 Wujia sp. | reverse complement strand
CTTCGGTAATCCGATTCAGCATACATTATCTCCGGTTATACATGATACGTTAAGTGATGCGCTGGGACTGCCGGAGCGGTATGTCCCGTTTTGCATAGAAGAACAGGAGCTTGATTCCTGTGTAAAACAGGCATATGAACAGGGTATCCTGGGACTGAATATTACGGTTCCCCACAAGCAGGCAGTTATGAAAAGCCTTGTGTCTGTCGATGATGCAGCGGCGACAATCGGTGCGGTCAACACACTTGTACGTGTCGAAGGCGGATATAAAGGCTACAACACGGATATGCCGGGGCTGGCACGGGCACTGGAATCGGAGCAGATTGAACTAAAAGATAAATGTGTCATTATGCTTGGTGCCGGTGGAGCGGCCCGGGCGGTTGCATATATGTGCGTACATTATGGGGCGAAGGACGTTTACATTGTAAATCGTACCTATGCACGTGCCGCAGAGATTGCCGATGATATGAACCGTGTGGCAGGAAGGCAGTGTGTGCACGCGTGTCAGGCAGAAAATTATCAGACAATACCAAATGCGCGTTATCTGATGATTCAGTGTACATCGGTGGGACTGCACGAGAAAGATGGGCTTCCGTTTCCGTTTCCGGATGAATTTTACGGGATGGCAGAGGCTTCAGTGGATTTAATCTACAATCCGGCAGAAACCCCGTTTATAAAGAAGATGAAAGCCTTGGGTGTTCCGGCTATGAATGGTCTGAAAATGCTTTTGTATCAGGGAATACTCGCCTATGAATTGTGGAATGATCTGACCGTGGAGGAGCCACTTGTTAAGCAGGTTTATGCGGCACTTCAAAAGGCTGTTTATGGAACAGGCAACCCCAAAAATAATCTGGTATTGACCGGTTTTATGGGAGCCGGAAAGACGACGCTTGGCAAGGCTCTGGCGCAAAAGCTTGGATATTCATTTGTTGATACGGATGATTATATCGTGCAAAGAGAGGGTATGACAATCTCGGAAATATTTGCCGATAAAGGAGAAGATTATTTCAGGGCGCTTGAGACAACGGTCTTGCAGGAATTAAAGGAAAAACTGCATCATGCCGTTGTTGCAACAGGCGGCGGACTTCCTCTTCGGGAGGAGAATGGCAGACTCTTGATGGAAATCGGAACCGTGTATTATCTGAAGGCTTCGGCAGATACGATTTATGAGCGGGTGAAGGGATGTACAAACCGTCCGTTGTTACAATGTGACGATCCTTATGACCGCATCTGCGAGCTGATGGATGTGCGGAATCCGATCTATGAAAAGCAATGCCATGTTGTGATAGAGACAGATGGAAAAACGATGGATAACGTGTTAGGACAGATACTATGAGTGGGATAAAGCAGATCAATCAAAGAAATTATTGTGAAGGTATGAGGGATGCGGTTCCGATTGCGCTCGGATATCTTGCGGTGTCATTTACGCTTGGAATTGCAGCAAAAAATGTCGGGATTGGTGCCCTGCAGGCAACACTGATGAGTTTTACAAACAGCACATCGGCAGGTGAGTTTGCGGCGCTGACAGCGATTGCGGGAGGTGCTACCTACATGGAGCTTGCACTGATGCAGTTTGTTATCAATCTGCGCTATATGCTGATGTCCTGCTCCCTGTCTCAGAAAATCGATCCGGAATTTTCGGTTATTCACCGTTTTTTGATGGGATTTGGAGTTACGGATGAGATATTTGGCATTTCCATTGCCCGTGGCGGAAAGTTGAATCCGTTTTATACATATGGAGCGATGAGCCTTGCAATTCCTGCCTGGTCTCTAGGTACTTTTTTGGGCGTTGTTCTGGGCAATGTACTGCCGGGTGGCGTTGTAAGTGCACTGAGTGTGGCATTATATGGGATGTTCCTTGCGATTATTATTCCGCCTGCAAGGGATAATAAAATCATTGCAGGACTTGTTGTAGTTTCCATGGCGGCAAGCTTTCTGTTTGCAAAGCTTCCGGTTGTGCGGGATATATCCTCCGGTATGCGCGTGATTATTTTGACGGTTATGATTGCAGGGGCAGCAGCCGTTTTGTTTCCGATTAAAGAGGAGGAACAGACGGATGACGCGTAATATTTATATTTACATATTGGTTATGGCGGTTGTGACATATCTGATTCGTGTCCTGCCGCTCACGCTTATTAAAAAAGAAATAAAAAACAGGACGATTCGCTCCTTTTTGTTTTATGTGCCGTATGTGACGCTTGCAGTTATGACATTTCCGGCGATTTTGTCTGCCAGTGACAGTATGGTTGCGGCAACGGTCGGATTTCTGGTGGCACTTGTGCTTGCGTGGCTTCGGAAAAGTCTGTTTTTTGTATCCGTATCTGCATGTGCAGTCGTTTATATTTTAGAGCTTTTGATGAGTATTTGATAAAATAGCTTATATGAGTTATACTGATATTGGAAATTTGTGTCGAATAGATTATGAACGATGGAAGGACGAGGATACATACCATGAATTATGTTTTATATGCTATAATATATCTGCTTGTGTTTTATATGGGGGTAACGGTTTTTTCGTATCTGAATCTCGTGATTGCGGCGTTGCCAAAAAAGGAGAAGCTGACAGAGAGACATTCCCATTGTCCAAGCTGTGACCATGAGCAGACGTGGAAGGATGGCATCCCGATTTTTTCACGTATCCGGTACCAGAACCGATGCAGATACTGCGGGGCAGTCCGATCGAAACGGGAATTATTTGTGGAGCTTGCCGGCGGAGCATTTGCGGTTCTTGCGTTTGCATTTTATGGCATACATATATCCGCGTTGTTTGTATTTCTTGTTATCTGTGATTTGGCGGTGATTACGATGGTTGATGCGGATACACAGGAGATACCGCCACAGTTAAATCTGATTTTATTGCTGCTCGGCGTCGTTTCAATCTGGGCATTGCCGGGACCGACGATTGTAGAACGAATCATCGGGTTGTTTGCAATCAGTGTGCCGATGTTTATATTGATGCTGTTTAATGGGTTTGGCGGCGGTGATGTGAAGATGATGTTTGCTGCCGGTATGCTGCTTGGCTGGAAGGGCAATCTTGCCGCATTTTTTATCGGTGTGATTGTCGGCGGTGTTTATGCGGTGTTTCTTCTTGCAACTAAGAAAAAGGGAAGAAAAGAGCACTTTGCGTTTGGCCCGTTTTTGGCGGTCGGTATTTTGATATCCATGATACATAATTTTGGAGATACTATGGTAAGTACCTATATTTACTATGTAAAGAGTCTGATGACATTTTACTAAGATACAAAGGAGGGAGAAGCGAAAATGAGTACAGTTGTTTATCTGGCGAATCAACAGATTCAGGTGATTACCGGAACGCAGGGGAATCGAAAAATAGCAGTTTCAAAATGCTACAGCGCGCAGGCACCGGATGGCAGTATCATCAATGGTATGGTGATGGATACTGAATTGTTTGTTGGGTTTATGCAGGCATTTTGGACACAAAATCAGCTTCCGGTTAAGGATGTTGTTCTCGTAATCAACAGCTCCAAGTTCATTGGAAAAACGATTGAAATGCCTGTTTTGAATGAGAAGAAAACACTGGAATACATTGATCGTGAGTTTTCCGACATCAAACGTGAAGAGGACTATATATGCGGGTATATACCAATTTCGCAGGACGGAAAGAAAAAGAAGCTCTATGCGGAGATTATTACTCCGGATTTTGTAAAGGATTATATTGATATTTTTCATGAAATCGGTGTGAAGGTAAAGGCGGTGTATTCCGGTGAAAGCAGTCTGATTCGGCTTGCAGCCATGACAGTTGGCAAAGTATATCGGACATTTATATTGCAGATTGCCGATAAGATGACGATTACAACGATTTTATGGGTGGATGGCGCGTTTTATTACTTCAACAGTACAAGATGCTTCCATGAACAGGGAACGGAGGATTATGCACAGGATATCGCCCGTTCCGTCAGCCAGATTCGACAGTTTATGCAGGCAAATCAGATTGATCATCCGATTGAGACGGTTGTACTTGCAGGATTGAATCCAAATGATCTGCCTCTTTATCAAAATGCGATTTCACAGCTTGAAATCTATGCGCGCGTGGAAATGTTTTCTGCAAATACCATTCAGGCGGCAAATGTAGATGTACAATCATTTTTCCATGCAACAAGCGGACTGGTACTTGCCGGTTCCGGAAGCAGGCAGAACTTTATGGATGGCTATCATGCAGGGAAAAAGAAGGATAAGCAGGGGGCCGGATTTGGAAAGGGCATGATAGCAATCTTTGTAAGCCTTGCTGTGATGCTAATTGGGCTTGCTATAAGTATTACGGTTCGAACGGTAAAGAAACGGGAATTGCAGGAGATGAAGGATTACAATGAGTCACCGACAACGTTAATGGAGGTTGCAAGGTACGATGTGCTGCTTGAACGGAATTCTTTTCTGGCTGCCCAGTATAATGCAATTGATGGCGTGAATCAAAACCTGTATACCTATCCGTTGTGTGACAGAGATATCATGAATATCATTTATGACTGTGCCGGGGGATATGCAACGATAACCTTTGACTCATTTGATGCGGATTTAGGCATTATAACGGTTACGGCGAAGTCGGATACGGTCGATAATATAAATAAGTTTATTAAGCAGCTGAGTGCGGTTGATATATTCAGCAATGTGGATTATACGGGATATTCTTATGTGGAAGAGACGGGACTCTGGGATATTCATGTTACATTTACACTGGCGGAATCAGCCGGAAGAGATATCGAGTAAAGGGGGAAGGGTTATGCAGTTAAATATGACACAACGAGACAAAAAACTCCTTGTAATGCTTTCGATATTCGTAATTGTAGTATGTATCGGTTACTGGGGAATCTACCCGGTTATAAAGGATATAGCAGACATCAATAAGGATATGCAGAAACAGCAGGATTTACAATCCGTCAATGAATTAAAGCTTGCGCAGGTTCCGATGATGGAAGCGGATAACGAATCCTGGGAGGCGGAAATTCAGACGGCACGGGAACAGTTTTTCCCTACGATGTCAAGTGCGGAGATTGACGATTATTTTACGAATCTTGTTCTTGATTATGATCTTGCGGCGTATGATCTGACGATTACCATGCCGGATGGAGAGACGGATCTGGTTCCGTATCCATATTCGGAGAGAGCGATGCTGCTTGAACAGCAGGCGCAGGCAGAACAGATGGGTGTGACGAGCGAAACAAGTGAGAAGGATGAAATCGAACAGGTGGAATCGGCAGCTGCATTACCTGAAACACAGCCGGTGTTTATGGATGCAGTTATGACCGGTATATCCGAGGCAGGCATTACGATGCGCCTTGGCGGAGACGAGGCGCATCTGCTTCGGCTCATTGAGGATTTGTCAAAGACGGATAAAAAACTCCGGATATGCAGTTATGCATGGTCGGAGGAACGAAGCATGGGTAATATAACCGAGGACGGTGAGTACGAAATTCAGGTGAACCGTGTGCTGACGCTCACCATTGAAATATATATGTATCAGGAATAATGCTAAAGAGGGAGGTTGATAGAAAAATGATGATTGACAGTATGATTATGGAGGCACGGGCAATGGGGTGCTCGGATATCCATATTACAGTGGGAATGCCGCTGATGTATCGAATCAATGGAAAACTGCAGATTGCACCGACGATGTTGTCGGATGGAGATGTAATTGCAATGCTTGCAGAACTTCTGACGGATGAACAGCGACAGAATCTTGAGGCGGGAATCGATGCGGATTTTGCGATTCGGACACCGGATGGTAACAGACAGCGTGTGAATGTGTTTAAGCAGGATGGGAAGATGGCAGCGACAATCCGTTTGTTAAACTCATCCATTCCGTCTATGGAGATGCTTGGACTTCCGAGTGTGCTGCGGGAGCTTTCCGATAAACCGCGGGGATTGATTCTTGTGACCGGACCGACGGGCTCCGGAAAATCAACGACGCTTGCATCCATGATTGACTACATCAACGCATCAAGACCGGAGCATATTATTACAATCGAAGATCCGGTCGAGTATATGTATGAGCGGAAGATGGCGCTCATTCATCAAAGAGAGGTTGGACGTGATGTCACAAATTTTGCTTCTGCACTCCGGAGTGCTCTCCGTGAAGACCCGGATATTATACTGGTTGGTGAGATGCGTGATTATGAGACGATATCCGCAGCCTTGACGGCAGCAGAAACCGGACATCTTGTTATGTCTACATTACATACCACCGGTGCGGCGCAGACGATTGACCGTATTATCGACGCATGTCCGGCAGGCATGCAGAATCAGGTGCGCACACAGCTTGCAAGTGTATTAAACGGCGTCATCACCCAATGTCTGATTCCAAATACCAAAGGAAATGGAAGAGTGGTAGCAACGGAGATTTTGATCGGAACAGATGCGGTTGGCAATCAGATTCGAGAGAATAAGTGTCATCAGCTTGGTTCGTTGATGCAGGCAGGTTCTGCATTCGGTATGCACACATTAAATGGTGATTTATCAAGGCTTGTACAAAGCGGAATGATTACCAGACAGCAGGCTTACAAGTATTCAAACGATGCTGCAGACTTAGAGCAGTATTTGTAAAAATTAGTAGCCCGAAACAAGGTAAAAAAGCAGAATACAGCTTGCCTATATAAGCATATTTTGCTATAATTTAAGCAAATAAATTTTAAATTAGACAGGAGGAAAAGTCATGAAAATTACAAAAAAGATGAAAGAGAACAAAGGTTTTACATTGGTTGAGTTGATTGTTGTTATCGTTATTCTTGCGATTCTTGCAGCAATTCTTGTACCTGCATTGCTTGGTTATATTGATAAGGCAAAGGGGCAGCAGATTGTATTGAATGGTAAGAGCGTACTGACAGCGGCACAGGCAGAGCTTTCGAGTACATATGCAAAGAGCGGAGCACCAAGCAGCATTAATAAGCAGTCAGTTCTTGATACTGCGGATGTTCCAAAGGCAACTGCAATTGAAATTGTTACGGGTGGAACAGCAACAACCGCAACCAAGGATAACCATACGTCCTATACCGTTTATGGTGTAATGTACACAGAGGGTGATAAGACGATTTATTATGTATACAATAGTTCTACGAATGCATCTTCCTGGGATGCTACGGCAGCTGAATATGCTACTGTAAAAGCAGCAGGAACTGCAATTACAATTAAAGGCGAATAGTTTTCGGTATATTTATGATTGCAGCGCTCCGGAATTTCCGGAGCGTTTTTTATAATCACATAGAAATCCAAAATTTTCACTTTCCCATCTTGAAGCAAACACCATTAAATGATATAATCATAAGGATTGTATTAAGACATCCCCGAGACAACTGAAAAGGGCATTTGCAAGAGTGCAATTCTCAGTCGTTTCGGAGTCTTAATTCAAACAAAATAATTTCAAGGAGAAAACATTATGTACAAGAAGTTTGAGATGGAACTTGCCGGCAGAACACTTCGTGTGGATGTAGGCAGAGTGGCAAAGCAGGCAAATGGTGCAGCCTTAATGCACTATGGTGATACAGTTGTGCTTTCTACAGCAACTGCATCAGAGAAACCGCGTGAGGGTATTGATTTCTTCCCACTTTCCGTAGAATATGAGGAGAAGATGTATTCCGTCGGAAAGATTCCGGGAGGCTTTAATAAGCGTGAGGGTAAAGCAAGTGAGAACGCAATTCTGACATCCCGTGTAATCGACCGTCCGATGCGTCCGCTTTTTCCGAAGGATTACAGAAATGATGTAACATTAAACAACATGGTTATGTCTGTTGATCCGGAGTGTTCACCAGAGCTTACCGCAATGCTCGGTTCCGCTATTGCAACAGCCATTTCCGATATTCCGTTTGATGGTCCTTGTGCAACAACACAGGTTGGCATGATCAACGGAGAGCTGATTTTCAATCCGAATTCCACACAGAATCTGGAGTCTGATCTGAAGCTTACGGTTGCATCTACAAGAGATAAGGTTATCATGATCGAGGCTGGTGCAAATGAAGTGCCGGAAGCAAAGATGATTGAAGCCATCTATGCAGCACATGAGTTAAACCAGAAGGTAATTGCTTTTATCGATCAGATTGTTGCTGAGTGCGGAAAGCCAAAGCATGAATACACAAGCTGTGCAGTTCCGGAGGAATTATTCGCAGCAATCAGAGAGCTTGTTCCGCCTGCACAGATGGAAGAGGCAGTATTTACAGATGAGAAGCAGGTGCGTGAGGAGAATATCCGTCAGATCAAGGATAAGCTTGAGGAAGCATTTGCGGATAATGAAGAATGGCTTGCTGTTTTGGATGAGGCTGTTTATCAGTATCAGAAGAAGACCGTTCGTAAGATGATTCTGAAGGATCATAAGCGTCCGGATGGAAGAGCAATCACACAGATTCGTCCGCTTTCTGCTGAAGTGGATATCATTCCGCGTGTGCATGGTTCTGCAATGTTCACAAGAGGACAGACACAGATCTGTAACGTTGTTACATTGGCACCGCTTTCTGAGGCACAGAAGCTGGATGGTCTTGATACAAATGTTACAACAAAAAGATATATGCATCACTACAACTTCCCGTCTTACTCTGTAGGTGAGACAAAGCCGTCACGAGGACCGGGACGTCGTGAGATTGGACATGGAGCACTTGCTGAGCGTGCACTTCTTCCGGTACTTCCAAGCGAGGAAGAATTCCCATACGCAATCCGTTCCGTATCCGAGACATTTGAGTCAAACGGTTCCACATCCATGGCTTCCACATGTTCATCCTGTATGGCACTCATGGCAGCCGGTGTTCCGATTAAGAAGATGGTTGCAGGTATTTCCTGTGGTCTTGTGACAGGTGATACTGATGATGATTATGTATTGCTTACAGATATTCAAGGTCTTGAGGACTTCTTTGGAGATATGGACTTTAAGGTGACCGGTACGACCGAGGGTATCACGGCAATCCAGATGGATATCAAGATTCATGGTCTGACACGTCCAATCGTGGAAGGTGCAATCGCAAGATGCCGTGAGGCAAGACTTTTCATCATGGATACCTGTATGAAGCCTGCTATTTCCGCACCGAGAGAGAGCGTTGGCGAGTTTGCTCCGAAGATTATTCAGACAAAGGTGGATCCGGAGAAGATTGGCGAGATTATCGGTCAGCGTGGTAAGACGATCAATGCAATCATTGAGGAGACAGGTGTCAAGATTGATATCGATGATGACGGCAATGTATTTATCTGCGGCGTTGAGCAGGCAGGTATGGACAAGGCACTTAAGATTATCCGTTCCATCGTTGACCCGATTGAAGTCGGCAAGACATATGAGGGCAAGGTTGTTCGTATTATGAACTTTGGCGCGTTTGTTGAGCTTTCACCAAACAAGGATGGTCTCATTCATATTTCAAAGCTTGCAAATCACCGTGTAGAGAAGGTGGAAGACGTGGTCAATATCGGAGATGTTGTAAACGTAAAGGTACTTGAGGTTGACCGTATGGGTAAAATCAGTCTCAGCTTAAAGGATGCGGAGTAGCATAAAAATAACGATATTAGGAGGGTGGCCCATTGAGATACGGATACTTTGATGAGGCAAATAAAGAATACGTCATTGACAGACCGGACACACCGGCACCTTGGGCGAACTATTTAGGTTCGCCGGAGTACGGTGCGATTATTTCCAACAATGCCGGAGGTTACAGCTTCGAAAAATCCGGCGCAAACGGAAGAATTCTTCGGTATGTGTTCAACAATTTTGATCAGCCGGGAAGATATATTTATTTGCGTGATAATGACAGCAAGGATTTCTGGTCTGCATCCTGGCAGCCGGTTGGGAAAGATTTAGAGAGCTATAAGAGTGAGTGTCACCACGGAACCGGATATACGTATATGAAGGCAGATTATGCGGGTATTGCTTCCGATGCACTTTACTATGTGCCGTTAGATAAAACACACGAGGTCTGGAGACTGAAGGTTACAAATACTTCTGACAGACCGAGAAATCTTTCCGTGTTCGGATATTGTGAGTTTACAAATGACAACAATTACGAGCAGGATCAGGTGAATTTGCAGTATACACTGTTTATTACAAGAACCTACTTCCTTGGAAACCGTATCAAACAGGTTATCAATGAAAATGTAAATAAGGGTGCTGCCATTAACGGCAGTGTGGCATTCACAAGATTCTTTGGCTTAGCAGGCGCAGAGGTTGCAAGCTATTGCGGCGACAAGGAGGCGTTCCTTGGCAGATATCACGGATATGCAAATCCGGTCAGTGTCGTAAATGGAGACTGTGGCAATGCGTTAAACTATAATGGAAATGCATGTGGTGCCCTGGAGACGAAAATCACACTGGCACCGGGCGAGACAAAAGAGATCGCATTTGTGCTTGGTATGAAGGATGACACAGCATCAAAGGCTGTTATGGACAGCTATGCAGATGTTTCCGCACAGACCGAGAAGGAGCTTGCAGAGTTAAAGACATATTGGCACGGAAAATTGTCACATTTCCAGGTAAAGACACCGAGTGAGTCCTTTAATGCGATGTTAAATACATGGAATGCATATCAGTGCTTTATGACATTTATCTGGTCAAGAGCTGCATCATTCTCTTACTGTGGCCTTCGAAACGGATATGGTTATCGTGATACGGTACAGGATATCCAGGGGGTGATTCATCTTGCACCGGAGATGGCACTTGAGAAGATTCGATTTATGCTTTCCGCTCAGGTGGACAATGGAGCCGGACTTCCGCTTGTAAAGTTTGATCACAATGCAGGACATGAGGATACACCGGATGATGAGTCTTATGTGCGTGCAACCGGACATCCGGCATATCGTGCCGATGATGCGCTGTGGTTGTTCCCGACTGTGTATAAATATATTACAGAGACCGGAAATCTTTCCTTTATGGACGAAGTGATTCCGTTTGCAAACGGGGATGAAGGAACGGTGTACGAGCATTTGAAGAGAGCGATTGATTTCTCTATGAACAATCTCGGTAATCACAATATGCCGGCAGGTCTGCATGCGGACTGGAATGATTGCCTCCGCCTTGGAAAGAAAGGCGAGTCCACATTCGTTGCAATGCAGCTTTACTATGCTATGACAATTCTTCGTATTTTCGCAGAGAAAAAGCAGGATACGGAGGAAATCGAATACTTAAACAAGATTCAGAAGGAGCTTGGCGATATCCTTCAGGAAAAATGTTGGGAAGATGACCGTTACATCCGCGGATTCAAGGAGGATGGCATGGTAATCGGTTCCAAGCACGATCCGGAAGCAAATATGTGGCTGAATCCACAGTCATGGGCAGTCATCAGTGGTCTTGCAAGCAAGGAGCAGGCAGAAAAGGCACTGGAGTCTGTACATCGTGAGTTGAATACACCATATGGTGTGCGCCTGATGGCACCGTCCTATGTGGATCATGCATTTGAGGGAGCACTGATGCTGCTCTTTAACCCGTCCACAAAGGAAAACGGCGGTATTTTCTCACAGCCACAGGGCTGGATTATCCTTGCAGAGTCTTTGATGGGACATGGTAACCGTGCATTCGAGTATTTTACCGAGAGTTCACCTGCTTCCATGAATGACAAGGCAGAGATTCGTAAGCTGGAGCCGTATTGTCATGGACAGTTTACGGAGAGCTCGGAGAGTGCATTTGAAGGAAGAGCCCATGTACATTGGCTGACCGGTACGGCATCCACCGTTATGGTAGGCTGTGTGGAAGGTATCCTCGGCATGCGTCCGGACTTTGACGGACTTCGCATTGCGCCATCCGTACCATCCGATTGGAAAGAGTTTGAAATCAATAAGGATTTCCGTGGAAAGAAGCTTCACATCGTTGTGAATAATCCAAATGGTGCAGAGAGCGGATTTACAAGTATGGTTGTAAATGGCAAGGAGAAGAATGACAATTATGTAGCTATGTCAGAGCTTGCTGAAGAAAATGAAATCGTACTGAATATGTAATCTAAAATATAGAAACAATAAAAAAGTCTGTCGCAGAGTAAAAGCTGTGACAGACTTTTTGTTATGCGTGTGAAATTAATTGTTTGCTGCACTTACAAGAAGTGGAATTACCTGCTTCTTCCTTGAGACAACGCCCGGAAGCTTGATGCTGCCGTTTTTTACATTCTCCAGCTTGAAGGCTTTTTCAAGCAGTTCTTTCGATGCGTCTCCGTAATATAAAAGCTCGGTTTCTTCTTTCCAGATGTTTGTCAGCATGAAAAACAGCATATCGACCTCGTCTGTATTAAAAACAGATTCCATGTATTTTAACAGGCGTGGGCGAATCTGATCGAGTATTGTGCTGTTAAATGCCGAAATCTGACCGATGCCGAATTTGACATCGTCGGATGAAAATATCTTGTAATCCTGATGGAAGATTTCTTCATCTGTCTTATCCATCAGCTTGCTGCCGGCATTGAACATCGAAACAGCATAGGATTCAATGTCGATATCCGCAAGCTTTGCAAGCTCCCGGCAGGTGCGCTCATCGATTGCCGTACAGGTCGGGGAGCGGAACATCAGGGTGTCGGAAATAATGGCGGAGCAAAGAAGTCCTGCAATCTGCTTTGGAATCTCAACCCCGCTTTCCTTAAACATCTGATAGATGATGGTTGCGGTACAGCCAAGGGGCTGGTTGCGGAAGTAAACCGGATTCATCGTTTGAAGTCCGCCTAATCTGTGGTGATCAATGATTTCCAACAACTGTACTTCCTCGATACCGTCCACTGCCTGTGCGTGTTCGTTGTGGTCTACCAGAATCACTTTCTTTGGATTTGCATTCAGATAGTTACGCTGGGAGATGAGTCCGACATATTTTCCGTATTCGTTTAAAACCGGATAATACTGATGCCGTTTTCCTGCCATTACAGTGCGGATATCCCGGATATAATCTTCCGTGGAAAAGGTAATGATATTATCCTTTTTCATAAACTGCCGAATCGGAATACTCTGGTTGATAAGTCTGGCCGCCGTATAGGTGTCATATGGCGTTCGTATGATTGAGCAGTTTCGGTCTTCGGCAAGCTTCGTAATCGTTTTTGATACGACCGCACCTTCGCAGATGATGATACACTGTGCATCCATTTCTATGGCGCAGAGCTGGGATTCATAACGGTTACCGAGGATTACGATGTCTCCTTTTTCAATATAGTTCTCCATCATATCCGGATTTGCCGCAGAGATTAATACTTTTCCTGTATGCACATAATCCTTCGGGTCGCCGACAATCAGCTCGGCAGACAATGTTTCAATGATGTTCGAATAAGGTGTATGTGCAGTTGCTATAATGCGGTTGTCGTACACCTCCATATATGTCATGGCGATATCCCGGACGGTGATAAGTCCTGCCAAATAACCGTTTTCATCAACGGAAGGAAGGGTTGTCGCACCGGATTTGCTTAAGATTTCCCATGCGTTTTTGATGGAGATTTCTCCGGAAACGCCATCTAAGTGACGATATTCCACGTCTTTTACCTGTGTTGAAACATTTTCCATATATTCCGGTTCCGGTGTCTGGAAGTTGTTTAGTACATATTTTGTTTCGGCATTCAGCTCTCCGGCACGCATCGGTACATAGTCTGCACCGGTTGTCTGACGCTTCAGATAGGCGTAGCAGATAGACGAACAGATGGAATCGGTGTCCGGATTTTTGTGCCCGATAATGTAGACTTTATCCGTATTTTTTTCTGTCATGTAAAAAACCTCCTGTCTCGTATTTCGTTTTTGGTAAACGATGCGTTGCTATTATAGATGTCATGCTTATAAAAGTCAATTAAAATGTACATACTAACTTTGCTAGTTTCAAAAATG
>JBJEMZ010000070.1:0-13830 GCA_051879935.1 Wujia sp. | reverse complement strand
TGAGGAACTCATACCGCTCATAAGAAACATGCTGTCCGATTGTTTTCTCATAGACATAGGATTTATGGGTCAGCGCCGTCTCCAAATGTTTTTTATCTTTAAATGTATATCCAATTATCGTCTCAAGCTCCGATAGCGGGTGTTCTCTCATTCATTCTTCTCCACTTTGTCTCCTGCATCACTCTGCATATTCTGAATAATCTGATTGCTGACATCCTTCTTAATAAATGTCCGGCACTGTGCGATTGCACTTGATACCTCTGTGTTTTTACAGTTCCCGTGAATTTTTACAACCAGACCCTTTAATCCAAGCAACGGAGCACCGCCCTTATCATCTGCCATATATCGTTTAAATGTCTGCTTTAACGGCTTATAAATCATTGCACCGCCGATTTTTGTCTTGACACTGCTCTTTAAGGTATCCTTGATTTCCGCCATAAACATCTTGCCGAGACCTTCAAAAAATTTCAGCAGAACATTTCCGACAAATGCTTCACATACAAGCACATCTGCAGCACCATTTGGAATATCACGGGACTCTACACTTCCGATAAAATTGATATCCTCACATGCACGCAAAAGCGGAATGGTTGTCTTCACAAGTTCATTGCCTTTCTCATCCTCCGCACCGATATTGATGATTGCTACACGTGGATTCTCGATTCCCTCGATATTCTTCATATAGATCGAACCCATCTTTGCAAACTGTACGAGATTTTCCGGCTTCGCGTCCACATTGGCCCCACAGTCAATCAACAGGGAAGAACCGTTTCTATGTGGAATAAGCGGTGCAAGCGGTGTACGCTTTACCCCTTTTGCACGTCCAACCAGAAATTGTCCGCCTGCGAGAAGTGCACCGGAATTTCCTGCGGAGATACATGCCCCTGCACGACCTTCCTTAACCGCATTTAAGGCAAGCACCATAGAGGACTCCTTCTTTTTTCGTATCGCCTCAACCGGTGCATCGTGGCAGGTGATTTCCTCGGTTGCATTTACTATCTCAATTCTAGAACTGTCACAATGATACTTTTCAATATAGGATTTTAAGTCATCTTCCTTACCTGTCACGATAAACGAAACATCATCAAACTCCTGCATTGCCTCTGAAATTCCCTGTACGAAATATTCACTTCCGTTGTCACTTCCCATCGTATCGATGGCGATTACAATTTTGTCCATATTCTACCTTCCCTTTTCTCTACAGACTTATGAGCCGGGATCCGACTCATAATACGTTCACATAATCTTCCTTATTATAGACGCATACGATTCTTTCGTCAAGAAATGAGCCAAAAATCAAGAAAAAAAAGACTTCTCAATCGTCATGGATTGAAAAGTCTTTTTACATTTCAGTGAATTACTCAGCAGAGATGATTTCTTTCTTATTATAGGATCCGCAAGCCTTGCAAACTCTGTGCGGCATCATAAGCTCGCCACATTTGCTGCACTTTACCAAGCCTGGAACAGTCATCTTCCAATTTGCTCTACGCTTGTCACGTCTTGCTTTTGAACTTTTATTCTTAGGACAAATTGACATCCGGTTACACCTCCTTAAAGAATACACTTAAAATCACACTTTTGTCATTATACAAACAATCATTCGACATGTCAACGTCAAAATGTTATTTTTTTAATTTTTTATATTCAAAATGTCAAATTATACCAGTGCAACCGTCTCTCTTGCGATTGCAAGCTCCTCATTTGTCGGAACAACATAGACCGGCACTTTGGAGTTGTCGGTTGAAATCCTTACTTCCTCCCCGCGCAGCTTGTTAGCCTCATCGTCAATCTCAACACCAAGATATCCAAGGTGGCTGCATGTGTCTTTTCTGACCTTCGGATCATTCTCTCCAACACCTGCCGTAAATACAATCGCATCAATGCCATTCATGGCAGCCACATAACCACCGATAAACTTGGCAGCCTGATAGGTAAATACATTCATCGCAATCTCGCAGCGTTTATCACCTTCTGCTATTCCCTTGTTCAAGTCACGGAAATCGCTGGATTTTCCGGATATTCCATACACACCGGATTCCTTATTTAACAGATTGATAACCTCTGACAGGCTCTTTCCTTCTTTGTTTGCGATAAACTCCAAAATAGCAGGGTCGATATTTCCGCTTCTCGTGCCCATTGTAATACCTTCAAGCGGGGTGAGTCCCATCGTTGTGTCAATGGATTTTCCGCCCTCAACGGCACAGATGCTTGCACCTCCGCCGAGATGACATACGATAATCTTTGTATCTTTAATATCCTTACCAAGCAACTCTGCAGTTCTCTTTGATACAAAGCTGTGACTTGTTCCGTGGAATCCGTAACGACGCACCTTATACTTTTCATAATAGCTATATGGTATACCATAAATGTATGCATAATCCGGCATTGTCTGATGAAATGCCGTGTCAAACACTGCCACCTGCGGTACATCCGGCATCAGCTCGGCACATGCACGAATTCCGATCAGATTGGCAGGATTGTGAAGCGGAGCAAGATCATTGCATTCTTCAATCGCCGCAAGAACCGAATCATCAATCAAAACTGCTTTTGAAAACTTCTCGCCGCCATGTACAACCCGATGTCCGATAGCTGCGATTTCATCAAGACTCTTAATTGCTCCAAGCTTTTCATCAAGCAGATACTTTAAAACAAGCTTTACTGCCTCGCTATGATCCGGCATTGGAGCCTCGATCTGAATCTTCTCCTTTCCGATTGTCTGATGCGTCATGGCTCCATCAAGCTTAATTCTCTCGCAGATACCCTTTGCCATAACCTGTTCTGTCTCGGAATCAATCAACTGATACTTCAGAGATGAGCTTCCACAGTTAATCACTAATACTTTCATAATAATCCTCCTAATAATACAGAAAAAGGCGGACATAGGATGACCACCTTTTTGTGTTCATTTTTATTATACATCAAGCGCCTGTGCCTGAACAGCCGTAATTGCAACTACACCTACGATATCATCTGCGGAACATCCCCGGGACAAATCATTGACCGGCTTTGCGATACCCTGTGTTATCGGTCCATAGGCATCCGCCTTTGCAAGTCTCTGCACAAGCTTATATCCGATATTACCTGCATCTAAATCCGGGAATATCAAAACGTTTGCCTTGCCGGCAACCGTGCTGCCCGGTGCTTTCGACGCAGCAACACTCGGTACAATCGCAGCATCACTCTGTAATTCCCCGTCACATTTTAAGTCCGGACATTCCTCATTTACAATCCGGCATGCCTCAATCACTTTATCCACCTCCGGATGATGCGCACTTCCCTTTGTAGAATGGGAAAGCATCGCAACAATCGGCTCTTCACCTACCAAAAGCTGGAAGGATTTCGCAGAGCTTTCCGCAATGGCTGCAAGCTCTCTGGAATCCGGTGACTGATTCAGTCCTGCATCAGAGAAGATAAAAGTACCTTCGGCACCCATATCACAGTTTGGAACAACCACAAGGAAAAAGGCAGACACAAGCTTTGTGTCCGGTGCCGTCTTCAGTACCTGAAGTGCCGCACGCAGTACATTTGCCGACGAATTAACCGCACCGGCAACCATACCGTCTGCATCACCTGCTTTTACCATAATACATCCGAAATACAAAACATTGGTAAGCAATAACTCCTTTGCTTCCTCCGGTGTCATTCCCTTCTTCTTACGAAGTTCAACTAAAATAGAAACATAATCATTTATTTTTTCACAATCGTACGGATCAACAAACTGTGCTTCCGACAAATCAAGTCCTTCTGCACGTTTCCGAATATCTTGTTTGTCTCCAATCAAAATAACATTTGCAATTCCTTCCTGAAGCACTTTATGTGCTGCCTCGAGTGTACGCATATCGGCAGTCTCCGGTAAAACAATTGTTTTTTTGTTCAGTTTTGCTCTTTTTTTAATCGAATCAATAAATGCCACTGTTCTTCTCCTCTGCCTCTAAAATTAATCTTATTCTTTTATCTCAAACAATATAATTATAAACAAAATAATATTTGTATACAATATTTATTTTGTTAAAAATTGTATTTTTAAAAAGACAATTCCATATTTAACCAACACATGTTATACATCTTCATCAACAGACGGATTATCTACGACTAATCTTCCTCTTCCGTGCCGTTTTCCATAATACATCGACTTATCAGCCCGGTTTACAAGCACTGCAACATTGGAACACAGGGTTGGATACGCCGACAATCCGATGCAGACATTGACATGAATCTCTGTATCATCATAAACAACCGGCGTCTGCCGGATTTCCTCATGCATTGCCTCCAATATCGGGAGGGCTGTTTTTTCATCATACCCCGGTAATACAAGCAAAAATTCTTCTCCACCAAACCGGCATGCAAAGCCGTTATGCTTCTTTGCGTATTTATCATCAATGGCCGCAACCATTTTAATCGCCTTATCTCCTGCAAGATGCCCATATGTATCGTTAATGCTCTTAAATTTATCAATATCAAAAAGCGCGACCGAAAGTGGTTCCTTCTTTTCCTCAGCCTCCTTCGCAGCCTTCGCAAACAACTCCGAAAAATAGATGCGGTTATAAATCTTGGTCAAACCATCTTTTCGTGCCATATCCTGTGTCTGCAGATACAGCTTGGTACTTTTTACGGAGATATTATATTCCACAAGACAGGTCTCATAATAACCGATACCCTTCTCAAAGAAATTCTCTTCATCCGAGGCAATCAGCATCAATCCGTATTGCTGATTATCTTCAATGAGTGCAAGCATTGCAATACTCTTGATATTCGTCTCTCCAATAAACCGGAAATCCTTTACTGCCGCTCCGGTTATAATCTCTGTCGTTTTATGTTCACTGGAAAAATCCCGGTACAGCTTTTCAAAATCCTTCCGCAGACGCCGTTCAAGAGAGGAATAATCTGTCTTTATAATACAAGTTCCGTAATTGAACTCCTCACATGCATTTTCATCAAGATAGACCGCACATACCTTAGGATTTTTGACATCCATGATTGCATCAACAATGACATTGATATTTTTAAACATATCAAACGAAGATGCCATATAACGCATAACCTCAGTCTGGGACTCGATTTCTTTATTTGCCTGCTCTAAGTCACTCACGACACGCGCAAGCTCAATCTTCTGGTAATTTACTTTTTCATTGACCGTTTTTACCTTCTCCTGATACTCCTCAAGCTTCTCGTTTTTTTCCTGAATGCTGTTTCGCTCTAAAACAAGCTTGGTGAAATACGCCTCGTAGGCATCATTTGAATATTCCAGCGTATCAATGTTTTCCATAATGGCAATTATAAATACAAACAGCACAAGTACGCTGCAAAACCAAAAGGTCTCCTTTCGAAATTGCAGAGATAAACATAAATTGATAAATGCCGGAATCAAAAGCATCAGCTTTCTTACAAAAATTGTCCCGCGGTCATAATGAGACCCCAAAATGATATATTCCATAGACAGAATAAAGATGAATACATACACGCCGACAAGCAACATGCCTTCCGTTGTAACAAAGGATGCAAAAATACTATATACACTGATCTCAATAATTCGAACAACTGTCAGCACCTGTATTTTTTCATAAATGCCCACATGATAAAACACGCTGTCCAAAACAGCAAACACGAAAACAACAGCCGCAAAGCTTACGCATACAGCTGTGTTTTCTGTAAATCCCATAACACGTGTCAACACAGTCAAAAAGACAATAAAAACATACATGATTTTATGGTATAAGGTATAATTTTTAATTAGTTTTGCTGTAATATCCGGCATGTTTTACTGCTCCCAATATATATCGACCACTGCACCTTCATGTAAGGTCTGAATAAATTCTGCATGACTTCCGTCTATATTTGTAATTAATCGTTTTCCACGCACAGTTGTAAGGTCAAACGGATAAAAATCAAACACATCGACAAACATATACTCCGATTTTCCGGTGAGCGTAACCGGTGTTTTGTTTACAATCACGGTCATCGCACGTGGTGATTGCTGTTCTGTCTTCTTAGCTTCGCCCTTGGAAGCCTCCTGCAAATTGTTATCTTCCGTCACAGATGCCTTGCTATCCGTCCGTTCTTCCGGATAACCTTCCGCATCCACCGGGTCTTCCTGTGAAACATCCTCTGCAACCGCAGCCTCTTCCGGTCGTTTGATATATTCCACGATAAAATTCTCATACACCTTGTCATCCGGCTCGGCAGGCTGATGGTTCACGTAGACATCAACCTCCTCTGTGACATCCATAAATGTAAGCAACTGGGACACCGTGTAATAATTTTGCATTTCTACCGCATCCCCATCCTGTATCTCATACAAAGAAGAGGCAGGCTCTCCGTTTACCACGGCGAATTTCGGGCAGACAACAGCATTCTCATTTACCTCAAAGGTCAGAGTCCCATCATATTCCGGAAGCGCCGACAACGCAATCTGTGCTGATTTTCCCTTTGTGGACGGTTCTATCACGATGGTATCGTTTGCCTCAATCGTTGCATTCATACCCACGGTTTTTCCGTTCTGCGTAATCACGGCAGCCTCACCGTTATATCCGCGCACAATCCTTGTCTTCCCGTTTATTTTGAATGTGATATCCTCACCACGCTTCGGGAAAATATCATCATTTGGTATTCCGAACTGAACTGCCGCATCAAATATCGTCAGTTTATCGTTATTATATAACTTTACACGTTCCCCGTTTACATTGACGAAGATAAAGTTATTTTTCTGGTCAAAGAAATTCAGGCAGATACCGACCGGAGTCACGTAAAGCGGGTCCTTCTTCATATGCTCTACCTGGAAATCAATCTCATTCATCACTTCTTCTCCACGCAGCGCAACGCGCTCGTTTGGAAGCTTTAAATATTTTGCGAGTGAATCCGTAAATCCCGGAAGCTTACCGCCTCCTCCGACAACAAACACGGCACTCACCGTTGTACCACCGTTTAATTCGATAATCTTATCGGCGATTTTCCTTGCAATCTCACACTTGACCTCCTCTGTTGTCTTGAAGATTTCCTCCGGTGTGATCTTGTGGGATATACCCATAATGTCTTTGTATGTAATCGACTTTCTCTTCGCACTGACCGTCTTAAGCTTTTCAGCCGTCTGAAAGTCAATCAAATATTTCTTTATCAGTGCTTCCGTCAGCTCGTCACCTGCCGCCGGAATCATACCGTATGCAATCACGCTTCCGTCCTTCGTGATACAAATATCCGATGTACCGGCTCCGATATCAATCAAAGCAATGTTTAATAACCGATACTGCTCCGGAATGGCAACATTCATGGCAGCAATCGGCTCCAATGTCAGATTCGTCACATAAAGTCCCGCCTGTTCAACGGCTGCATACAAGCTGTCAACTACCTCTTCCGGTAAAAATGTCGCAAGAACATCCGCTGCAATCTTCGTGCCCTTATGTCCTTCAAGATTTGTGATCTCGTAATTATTTAAATAATATTTTACAACCGTATAACCGACGCAGAAATATTTTGTAGTCTCATGATTTTCATGTAACTCCTGCAGGATTTCATTGTGCGCCTGTTCCACACCAATCAGGTCTATAGAATGTATGTACTCCTGTGTAATCAGGGTGTTGTCCGAAAACTCGTACTCTCCGTGTCCAACTGCAGTTTTCAGGACACGTCCGGCAGCCGCAATACAAACATCATGCAGTTTTCTGCCCCCTAACTGAGCCTCTAATTCCTGCTTTACACAGACAATATCCTCGCTCACCTTTCCGATATCATGAATCTGTCCGTCAATCATCGAGCGTGTATCATGATACTTGACTGCCATGGCAACTACATGAAAACGGTTTTGTTCCTTATAACCGACCGTTCCAACGATACTTCTCGTCCCGATATCAAGTCCGAATATTAAAGGTTCCGGGTATTTTACTGTTGCCAACGCTCATTTCCTCCTGTTTTTATACATCCTGCACATGATTGTATAAAATTATATCATCATCAAGTAATTTATTCAACCTGTCTTTTAGTTGTTTTGATGAATTTTCGTAGTCAAATTGATTATTTATCGTGAAATCTGCATATTTTCTGTAATACGCCTCCGGCTCCTGGCTTTGAAACATGGAACGACATCGTTCTTCCGTATATCCACGCTGTTTCATAAGCCTCCGTGCGCGCTCCTCCTCATCCACATAGATATACCAGATTTCATCGCAGATTTCCTTGTAGCCATCCTGTATGAGAAGCGCAGCTTCTATAACATACAGACGAATTCCAAGCTGTTTTTTCGCCTCGATATCCGCAAGAATCCATGCTTTCACTGACGGGTGGGTAATGGCATTTAACCTTGCAAGCTTCTCCTTGTCGCGAAATACGAGCTCTGCAAATTTCTGCCGGTCAATCGCATAAGGCGCTGTCTCTTCAAGCACCGAAGCGCCGAACTCTTTTTTCACAGCCTCATACACAGGTTTCCCCGGCTCCATCAGGGTGTGTGCCAGCTTATCCGCCTCCACAATATACGCCTTGTAATTTGTCTCTAAATCATATAAAATTCTGCTTTTCCCGGAGCCGACGCCCCCGGTTATTCCAAGTATAATCATAACTGCATTCCCCGTTACTTTGACTCATACCAGTTATTTCCGACATTTGCATCCACCACCAGCGGCACCTTCAAATCTGCAGCGTGCATCATTTCATCTACGAGAAGACCCTTTACGGTTTCAAGTTCTTCCTTTTTGGTCTCGATGATCAATTCATCATGAATCTGCAAAACAAGCCTTGAAGAAAGTCCCTGTTCTTTCAGTTTCCGGTTGACACGAATCATGGCAATCTTGATGATATCTGCCGCAGTTCCCTGTACCGGTGAATTCATGGCGGCACGTTCTCCAAAGCTCCGTGTCATAAAGTTGGAGGAGGAAAGCTCCGGTATCGGACGTCTTCTGCCATACATGGTCGTTGTATAGCCGTTTTTCTTTGCATCCTCCACTGTCCGGTCCAGAAATTCCTTTACTTTTCCATACGTTGCAAAATACTTTTCAATATATCCTTCTGCTTCCTTCCGTGAAATATCCAGATCCTGCCCGAGACCAAAGGAACTGATACCGTACACAATACCGAAATTCACTGCCTTTGCCTTCCGGCGAAGCGCACTGTCCACCTCGGTTAGCGGAACATCAAATACCTGGGATGCCGTAATGGCATGGATATCCTCATCCGCATGATATGCGGCGATTAACGCCTCATCCCCGGACATATGTGCAAGTACCCGAAGCTCAATCTGGGAATAGTCGGCATCCACCAGCACACAGCCTTCCTCTGCGATAAATACCTTTCGTATCTCCCGTCCAAGCGGCATCCTTGTTGGAATATTCTGAAGATTCGGATCCGTCGAGCTGATTCTTCCGGTCACTGTTACTGTCTGATGGAATTTTCCATGTATTCTTCCATCCGGCATGATATATCCGGCTAACCCTTCCGCATACGTGGAATTCAGCTTTGTCACTTGGCGATATTCCAAAATAAGCGGAATAATCGGATGGGCATCTGCAAGCTTTTCAAGTACTTCCGCACTTGTAGAATAGCCGGTTTTTGTCTTCTTGCCATTTTTTAATCCAAGCTTTTCAAACAAAATCTCGCCAAGCTTCTTTGTAGAATTGATATTGAATTCTTCCCCGGCAAGCGCATAGATTTCTTTTGTAAGCTCGGCAATCCGCGCCTGAAGCTTTTTGCCGTACTCCCGAAGTCCTTCTCCATCCACACGAATTCCGTTTCTCTCCATGTCATATAGTGCAAATGCACAAGGAAGCTCAATCTCCTCGTAAAGCTTCCAAAGTCCAAGCGTCTGCATCTCCTCCACAAGCTTTTCCTTCACCATAAACGGAACATAGGACAGATAACTCATATATAATTTCGCTTTTTCCTCCTCAAAGGAAAATACTGTCAGTCCTTCCTTCCCGATTAAATCCTTCTCCTGCGGAATTGTAATCCCCAGATATACCTTTGCAAGATCATCATATCCATAATTTGCCTGATTCGGCTGCAGAAGATATGCTGCAAGTCCGGCATCAAAGACTGCGTCTCCATCTGCAAACGGTATATCCGCAAGCGACTCCTTCACATGCATACAGCTAAATGTCACGCCATGTTCTCTGCATAGATTGAGCAGATTATCGACCACCATCATCTGCTGAAGCATCATAAAAAATCGGATCAGATATACCTGCTCCTTGTCCATGCATACGGAAACACCGATGGTTTCCTCCCTGTTTTTTATAAATGCAAACGCAATATGCTTTGCCCGTTTCATCTTCTCAAACAATTGATTATATGCATCCACATCCTCGATCACATCAATTGAAAATTTCAATTCTGCCGGTTTTTCATCCGAGAAACGCTTATAGAAGCTTTTTAATTCCAAGTCTTCAAAAAGCACACGGGCTTCTTCATTGAACGGACAATCCACCCTCGCATCCTCTATCGAAAAATCTATCGGGCAGTCCAGTTTAATCGTGGCGAGTGTACGGGAAAGATACGCAAGCTCTTTATTTTCAATCAGATTGTCCTTCATCTTGCTCTGCTTCATCGAATCAACTGCCGCATACACGCCGTCTAAAGAGCCATATTCCATCAAAAGCTTTGCGGCGGTCTTTTCACCGATACCTGCAACACCCGGAATATTGTCAGATGTATCTCCCATCAGTCCCTTCATATCGATAAAAATGAGCGGTGACACACCATAGGTCTTCTTGACATCCTCTGCATAGTAATCCTCAACCTCGGTCTTCCCGTGCTTTGTCTTTGGAATACGCACAAGCACTGTATCGGTGGCAAGCTGCAGCAAATCACGGTCACCGGACAAAATCGTAACCGAATACCCCTCTTTTTCTCCCTCTTTGGAAAGCGTACCAATCAGATCATCCGCTTCAAACCCTTCCTGCTCAACAATCTTTATATGCATCGCTGCAAGAAGCTCCTTGATACGCGGCATCTGTTCCCGCAGTTCATCCGGCATACCCTTTCTTGTGCCCTTGTATTCCGCATACATATCATGCCGAAACGTTTTCTTTTTTAAGTCAAAGGCAACACAAATATGTGTTGCCTGTTCTTCATCTATAACCTTTAATATAATATTTAAAAAGCCATAAACCGCATTTGTATGTCTGCCGTCATGGGTTGTCATATCCGGTATGCCATAAAATGCACGATTCATAATACTGTTTCCGTCAACTAATAATAATTTATTCACTCTCTGACTCCTCACTCTGTGGATGTGTTCTTTGATATTCCCGTAGTTTTTCGTAAAATGTCGATTCTGTTTTCTTTTGTTTTGCCTGCGAATCACTGATGATGTCCTGCATGCAAAACGTCATCTCTTCTCCAAATGTATCATAAAAATAGGTTTCCCCCTGGGACTCAAGCTTCATACGCTGTTCAATCGTGTAAACTTTTTCCAGACATTGATTGTACAAAAAGAACAAAAGCATCACCGAAGCGATAAAGCTGATACCAAATGTCGATACTTTAAATCGTTTTGCACTTTTCACCTTGTGCTCCAGACGGTTTAATTCCTGTTCAAGATCCTTCTTAAAATTCTGTGACAATTCCTGATTGTTATCCACCTGATGCATACCTACTATCAGTGTGTAGTAAATCTCCAATTCCTCGAAACAGTTCTTGCAATAACGCATGTGCCGTACAAAATCCGGTATCACATCATCCGGAAGTTTTTTCTCGATAAACATCATAATATTCGATTGTGCTTCCAAACAAGTCATAATCCTCACCATCCTATCCCGGAATGTCCGCCCATGTGAAATATATCTTTGAAGATAAAAGAAAGAACCTAGAACAGTACGGTTCTAGGTTCTTCCTCATTTGTATCTTAGTTATCGATAAGCTTTCCTTCACCGTTCCAGCTATACAACTTACGGATTTCCTCGCCAACCTTCTCTGAAGGATGCTCTGATGCAAGCTTTCTCATAGCCTTGAAGTGAGCCTGTCCACCTGCTGAAGACATATCAAGCAGGAAGTCCTTTGCAAAAGTACCATCCTGAATATCCTTCAGGATCTTCTTCATGGTCTTCTTTGTCTCTTCTGTGATAATCTTTGGACCTGTAATATAATCGCCATATTCTGCTGTATTGGAAATAGAATAACGCATGCCTGCAAAACCTGACTGGTAAATAAGGTCAACAATCAGCTTCATCTCATGGATACACTCAAAGTATGCATTTCTCGGATCATAACCTGCCTCGCAAAGTGTCTCAAAACCAGCCTGCATAAGTGCACAAACACCACCACAGAGAACTGCCTGCTCACCAAAGAGGTCTGTCTCTGTCTCTGTTCTGAAGTTTGTCTCGAGAACACCGGCTCTTGCTCCACCGATACCAAGTGCATATGCAAGTGCAAGATCCTGTGCCTTACCGGTTGCATCCTGCTCAACTGCGATCAGACATGGAACACCCTTTCCTGCCTGATACTCGCTACGTACAGTATGTCCAGGTCCCTTCGGAGCGATCATAGTTACATCCACATTCTTTGGTGGAATAATCTGATTAAAGTGGATATTGAAACCATGTGCGAACATGAGCATATTTCCTGCCTCAAGGTTCGGCTCGATATCCTTCTTGTAAAGACCTGCCTGTAACTCATCATTGATCAGAATCATGATGATATCTGCAAGCTTTGCTGCCTCTGCTGCTGTATATACCTTAAATCCCTGAGCCTCAGCCTTTGCCCATGACTTACTTCCCTCATAAAGACCGATGATGACATTGCATCCGCTGTCCTTTAAGTTTAATGCATGTGCATGACCCTGGCTACCATAGCCGATGATTGCAATTGTCTTATCGTCCAAAAGTGACAAGTTACAATCTTCCTGATAAAAAATCTTTGCTGACATTTTTATATCCTCCTGATTTTGTTTAAAAAATTTATCGTTACTACTTAGGTCAGTAAGTAATGATCTTAGTTATCCGTAACTGCGCCTCTTGTCAGTCCGGTGAGTCCTGTACGTACCATCTCCGAGATATCAAATCCGTCGAGCAACGCAATAAATGCCTCGATCTTGTTGACATTACCGGTCAGCTCAATCATCACAGAATCCTTTGATACATCTACAACCTTTGCCCGGAAAACATCCGTCAGAGAAATAATCTGCTGTCTCTCCTCCAAAGATGCTTTAATCTTGACAAGCAAAAGCTCACGGCAAACAGATTCGCCGTCCTTCAGTTCTGTAATCTCACAGACATCCTCCAGCTTTAAAAGCTGCTTTTTAATCTGACTTAAAATCCGGTCATCTCCGCTCACAGCAACCGTCATCCTGGAATACTTCGGATTCTCCGTGATGCCTACCGATAAACTGTCAATATTGTATCCTCTACGGCTAAACATACCGGAAACACGACTCAGTACACCGGATGTATTGTCAACCAAAAGAGATAAGACCATTTTCTTCATAAAATGTTCCACCTTTCTCCTATTTTCCTCAAAAATCGCTATCTGCTATTTTAACCCTTTGTCACTTTTCTGTCAATAGCCTGTCCACAAGCTTTACCGCCTCGTTTGCATCTTCCGAATAGCCGTCAGCGCCGATTTCATCCGCAAAATTTTGCGAAACAACGGCGCCTCCGACAATAATCTTGTACGGCAGCTTGTTTGCACGGACATAATCAACCGCATCCTTCATCCGCATCATCGTTGTAGTCATCAGTGCAGACAACCCGATTATATCCGCCTTGTGCTCATCTGCCGCCTGTATGATTACATCGAGCGGCACATCTTTGCCAAGATCTATCACATTGTATCCATAATTCTTGAGCATCAGAACAACAAGATTCTTTCCTATATCGTGGATATCTCCTTCCACCGTTGCCATAACCACCGTTC
>JBJEMZ010000069.1:0-13886 GCA_051879935.1 Wujia sp. | reverse complement strand
TATCGGAATCAGCTTTGCCTGTAAACGAAAAGAAGCCGGTTTCGATGGTGACAAAGTGGAACTTGCAGATATCTCGGATGCTGCAACCACGCTTTCGACAGAGAATAATAGACGGTTGCAGGCAGGATGTACCATTATTAAGACCGATTTATTTACTTGTTTAGATGGAAAATATGATATAATCATATCAAATCCGCCGTATATTCCGACGGATGTGATACCGGGATTAATGCAGGAGGTACGGGATTTTGAACCGCATCTTGCGTTAGACGGGAAGAAAGACGGACTTTATTTTTATGATAAAATTATTAAGGAAGCGAGGGAATACCTTCATGAAGACGGAGTATTGCTATTTGAAATCGGATATGATCAGCTGGAAGACGTTCGGGGATTACTTGTAGAGAACAGGTATACAAGCATCGAGGGTTTTAAGGACTATGCGGGGCATGACCGTGTGGTTGTCGGTATCAAATCGGGTGTTTGATATCGGGTAATTTGATTTTAATTAAGCAATGTTCAGGAGGAAATAAAAATGTTTGATAAATTAGAAGACCTTGTAGCCCGTCTTGACGAGCTGCAAAATGAACTGAGTGATCCAAATGTGGCAAGTAATGCAGAGCGTTTTCGGAATCTGATGAAGGAACAGGCAAACCTTGCACCGATTGTGGAAAAGTATCAGGAGTATAAAGAGGCTAAGCAGACGATTGAAGACAGCCTTGCCATGCTGGAGGGTGAAAGTGATGAAGAAATGCGGGAAATGCTGAAAGAGGAGCTTTCATCCGCAAAGGAACAGGTGGAAACCTGTGAGAATGAACTGAAGATTTTACTATTGCCGAAGGATCCGAATGATGAGAGAAATGTTATCTTAGAGATTCGTGCCGGCGCCGGTGGAGATGAGGCAGCACTTTTTGCGGCAGAGCTTTATCGTATGTATGTGCATTATGCTGAGAGCCGTCGGTGGAAGGTAGAGTTGATGGAAGCAGAAGAGATCGGTATTGGCGGTATGAAGTCGGTCACCTGTATGGTAACCGGAAACGGTGCCTATTCGGTACTGAAATATGAGAGTGGTGTACACCGTGTACAGCGTGTACCGGAGACAGAGTCCGGCGGACGTATCCACACAAGTACAGCCAGTGTTGCCGTGCTTCCGGAAGCAGAAGAGGTAGATGAAATCGATATTCCGGAAAAGGATGTCCGTATTGACGTTATGCGTGCCTCCGGAAATGGTGGTCAGTGTGTCAATACAACCGATTCGGCGGTTCGTCTGACCCATATCCCGACTGGAATTGTGATTTACAGCCAGACGGAAAAATCTCAGCTTCAGAACAAGGCGAAGGCATTTGCACTTCTTCGTACAAAGCTCTTAGATATTGAGATGCAGAAGCGCCATGATGCAGAGGCGGACCTTCGTAAGAGTCAGGTAGGAACCGGTGATCGTTCCGAGAAGATTCGAACATACAACTTCCCACAGGGACGTGTAACCGACCATAGAATCGGACTTACACTTTATAAGCTCGATAAGATCATGAACGGAGATATTCAGGAGATTATCGATGCGTGTATCGCGGCGGACCAGGCAGCGAAATTGGCTAAGATGAACGAAGAGTAAGAAAAACGGCGAATGATACGAACTATGTATGAACATGAATTTGATACGATATTTTCCATAATGGAAACGAGCTTTCCGGAAGATGAGTACCGTCCATACGAGGAACAAAAGGCGCTGCTTTCGGACAGCCGATATTCCATCTATGTGCTCACGGATTCGGATAGTGGGGAAGTGAAGGCGTTTATTACGGTATGGAAGTTTGACGACTTTGCGTTTGCGGAGCATTTCGCTGTTAATCCGGATTATCGCAATCAGGGTCTCGGTGCACGCATCCTGAAAGAGTTCAAGGAAATATTTGATTGTCAGATTTGTCTGGAGGTGGAATTACCACAGACGGATTTTGCCATACGGAGAATCGGCTTTTATGAAAGAAACGGATTCTTTCTCAATGATTATCCTTACATGCAGCCACCTATTTCGAGGGGCAGAAATGCGATACCGCTTCGTATCATGACTTCGGGGGAAGCAATAGCAAAAGAACGTTTTGATTATTTGAAAAAAACAATTTATCGGGAAGTTTATAAACAAGATGCATGGGAAGCCTGCTTCTAAGAACAGGGCATGCTCTTTCATGATTCTTGAGAAAAACAAATGTGTTTCCAAAGACATATTCGACTTGGAAACGGTAATGGGGAATATTTTATGGGAGTTGTGGAATCTTGACGGATAAGGATAAGCATGTTATGATGGTTTCAGTTTTTTGAGAGGGGTGAAAAGATGAGAAGATAATTTACTTTTGATTACATGATAGTTATAGCAGTATTGTTGATAGTAACATGCTGTTTTTCGTGTTGCCAAAAGTGGATTATGTTCTCATAACCTCTTTTATTATTTAATAATAGACATATATCTAATAAGATGCGTAGGAATGTATGGATAACAAATCGCATGGTCTAGCATCTTTATATTATGAGGTTATAGAATGATCGGAACTATTTGGCAACAGATAGTTCCTTTTTTGTGTCTTAAAAGGAACTTCGAAGGAGGGATACGATATGGCACAGATTAGTGTAAATCATTTAACCTTTGCATATGAAGGTAGTTCTGACAATATTTTTGAAGATGTGTCTTTTTCGATAGATACGGATTGGAAACTTGGTTTAATCGGGCGAAACGGAAAGGGAAAAACAACCTTTCTGAATTTGTTGCGTGGAAAATATGAATATGCCGGGACAATTACCCAAAAAACAATATTTGACTATTTTCCGTATCCAATCAAATCGGAACAGATGGAAATTTCAGCAGCGGAATTTATCGATGAGATAAAGCCCGGATGTGAACTTTGGCGTGTGATATGTGAACTGGAGCAATTGTGTGAGGACGCAGAGGTTTTATATCGACCATTTGGACAGTTAAGCCCCGGAGAACGTACAAAAATTCTGCTTGCTGTTTTGTTTTCCGGCGAAAATGATTTTCTGTTGATTGATGAACCGACCAATCATCTGGATGAGAAATCGAGAGAACATGTAAAAGCATATTTGAAACAAAAAAGGAGCTTTCTTCTCGTTTCTCACGATAGAGATTTATTGGATGCCTGTATCGACCATGTACTCGTGCTAAACAGACAGACAATCGAAGTACAAACCGGCAATTTCTCTTCGTGGTGGGAGAATAAACAGAAAAAAGATATATTCGTAAAATCAGAAAACGAAAAACATTTGAGGGAAATAGGGAAGCTGAAACAGGCAGCATCACAAAACGCAGCATGGGCAAGGAAAAATGAGAATACAAAAATCGGATTTGACCCAATCAAAGAACATGACAGATGTTTGAGTACAAGATCCTATATTGGTGCAAAGACAAAGAAGATGCAGAGCAGAGTCAAACAAATGGAAAAGAGAATGAATCGGGCAATCGAGGAGAAGGAGGGACTTTTAGTGGATTTGGAACAGCCGGTTGAATTAAAACTACTTCCGCTTATTCATCATAAAAGTGAACTTATTAATCTCAGAGATTATTCGGTTCGGTATAAGGGTACAACGCGGGATGTATTTTCAGATGTGACGTTTAGCATCAGCAATGGTGACAGAGTTTCCATTCACGGCGAGAATGGATGTGGGAAATCAACATTGATTAAGATGATATTGCAAAAGACTGGTGCAGGGAATATCTATATGCCTGTGGAGGAATCCGGTGTATGTGAGGCGGCAGCGGGGATGGTAATATCCTATGTTAATCAGGATACATCAATGCTTCATGGGACTATTTCTTCGTATTGCAGCGAACATAATCTCGATGAAAGTTTGCTATGCGCGATTTTAAGGCAGCTGGATATGGAACGTGTGCAGTTTCAAAAAGATATTCATGATTTCTCTGAGGGACAGAAAAAGAAGTTGTTGATTGCTGCAAGTCTGATGGTTCCAGCACATCTATATATATGGGATGAACCATTAAATTATATTGATGTATTTTCGAGGATGCAGATTGAAAAATTACTGCTTGATTATGCGCCGACCATGCTGTTTGTCGAACATGATGTAAAATTTCGGGAGAAAATTGCGACAAAGACAATAGAACTATAAGGTAAAATATAATAATTGTGTTGAAAAACAAAAAAATATATGGCATGATTATTGATAGTTATATCGAATTCAAAGGAGACATTTTCATGAATGCATGGAAGAAGATGATTGTTTCATGTCTTATGATAGCGCTGGTACTAACCGGGTGTGGAAAGGCGGATGAAAAAAGCCGCACGGAACAAGAGGACATATCCATGTCGGTTCAGGAGAGCACAGCAGAGCAGACAGAGGAAATGGAAAAAACAGAGGAAAGCACATCGGAGGAGATGAATGTGACGGAACAGGATGTAACGGAACAGGATGTAACGGGAAGCTATGGTTATACAATTCCGGAACTACAGATAGAGACGAAGGATTTACCGGATACGGAGGGGATGCGGTTTGCACAGGAAATGAAGCTTGGATGGAATCTTGGAAATACCTTCGATGCATCGGTCGACCAGCCGTGGTTTTCGGATGAGCTTGATTATGAGTCTGCATGGTGCGGAGCTAAGACGACACCGGAGCTTATCCGGACTGTAAAGAATGCCGGGTTTTCGACGATACGGATTCCGGTATCCTGGCATAATCATGTGACAGGTGATAATTACGAGATAAGTGAGGCATGGATGAATCGTGTTCGTGAGGTTGTGGACTATGCAATCGAGCTCGATATGTATGTCATACTTGATATTCATCATGATATATATTCCGGAAATGAGGAAAATTCCCTTGGACAGTGTTTTGTCTATCCGACAGAGGAATGCTATGCGGTTTCCGAAAAGTATGTAACCTGTATCTGGCAGCAGTTATGCGAAGAGTTTCGGGATTATGATGAGCATCTGATATTCGAGTCGCTGAACGAACCGAGGCTGACCGGTACAGAATACGAATGGTGGCTTGATCCGTCATCGTCCGCGTGTACGGAAGCGGTAAATTGTATCAATAGGCTCAATCAGTGTTTTGTGGATGTGGTGAGAAGCTCCGGGGGCAACAATGCAGACCGTTATCTGCTGATTCCGGGGTATTGCTCGAGCTTTGACGGTGCGAATCATCCGGCGTTTTCCCTGCCGCAGGATACAGTGGAGGATCGGCTTATGGTATCAATTCATGCCTATACGCCGTATCATTTTGCACTGCAGTCTGCAGCTGAGGATGGCAGCCGGAACAGTTTTGATGCAGATAACTATGCAGATACGCAGGAAATTGATGCATTTATGAATGTGTTATATGAGAAATATATCAGCAGGGGAATCCCTGTGATTATCGATGAATTCGGGGCAAGAAACAAGCTTTTGGATGAGGGCTTTGATAATGTGCAGGCAAGAATCAATTACAGTGCGTATTATGTGGCGACTGCAAGGGCAAATGGTATGACCTGCTGCTGGTGGGATAACAATTCCTTCCATTCAGACGGAGAGGATTTTGGATTGATTGACAGGACAGCTCTCATGTGGGTGTATCCGGATATTTTAAAGGCATTGACGACATATTGATATTACCCATTGGTATTCGTTACTATTACCTGTTTTTGCATTTTTGGTATTGATTTTTGCATATTTGAATATGGTATACAAAAAGGGATACATAGAAATCTGATATGTGCAAAGACAGAGCGGTTTATTATATTATATTTTTGGCTGTTCTTGAGTTATTTCTTTTTAGTTGTATAATATGGAACAGGAAAGATTGTCTTCAAAATGATTTCTCGATGGAAAAGTTATTAAAAACCTCGATTCTTCCGGTTGGAAAGACAATGTATGTCTGGGGAGGCGGATGGAATAAGGAGGATACGGGAGCAGGCACGGAAGCAGTTTCCATAGGTGTATCAAAACAGTGGGAACGCTTTGCGGCAGCACAGACCGCGGATTATGATTACAATGAAACGCGTTATCAGATTCATGATGGCCTGGATTGCTCCGGCTACATTGGATGGCTTGTTTATAATGTGTTTTATCATGTAGATGGTCAAAAAGGGTTTGTGATGGGTGCATCCCGCATGGCGCAGACGTTTGCAGATTACGGATTTGGTACATATTTAAAGGATGATGTATGGAAACCGGGGGATATTTGCAGCATGGAGGGGCATGTGTGGATGAGCCTCGGTCAGTGTGCAGACGGAAGCGTTCTGCTTGTGCATGCAAGTCCGCCGGGAGTTCGTATCTCTGGAACCATGCTTGCCGATGGCGGAAAAAGCGAGGCGGTTGTCCTCGCGGAAAATGTCATGCAGACCTATTATCCGGATTGGTATGCACGATATCCGGAATGTGGAGTTCCATATTTCTATCTGACAGATTCTGTCAAGATGCGATGGTATCAGACCAAAAACAGTGACCCAGGACATTTGCAGGAAAAGACGGCAGAGGAAATTGTACGGTATTTGTATGAGGAGTAGCGTATGGATATGATACAAAAGAATTTAAGCTTTCATTATTGTGCCATTGTTATATTGCTGATTTTGATTATGACTACGATTATGCGCCGTATGGTAAAGGGCAGAGTAAATCGCAGTTTCCTTTTGTTGCTTGTCATTACATTGCTCACGGATATTCTGGATATCTGGGCAGTTCATCTTGACAATCTCCACGGCATGCAAATTCTTGCGAAGCAGGCTGCGCATATGTGCTATCTGATTGTGCATAGTCTTACAATTCCGGTCTGCATTATCTATATCCTGAATCTGACGGACACCTGGCATCTGCTTCGAAAGAAGAAGGTTGTTATGTTTGCTGCATTTTTGCCGATTCTGGTTACAATCGTCATGATCCTTGTCAATCCGTTTACGAAACAGATATTTTATCTGAATGAAAATTATGATTATACACGGGGAGAATTCTTTTATGTCCTGTATGCGTGTGCAGCCATTTATCTGATTTTGGGTATCGTATCGCTGATTGTTTTCCGTAAGCTCATGCGAAGAAGATATCTGCTTTCTCTGGGAGTGGTGTATATTTCTGAGATTATTGCGGTTTGCGTGCAACTGGCACACCCGGAACATCTTGTTGAGATGTTTGGTATGGCAGCGGGACTGTTGTTTGTGTCACTTATGATTCAGCGGCCGGAGGAAAAAATCGATATTGTGACCGGACTCAATAAGCTGACTGCCTATATTGAAGCAATGAAGCGCTCCTTTTTGAATAAGAAGCCGATGCGGATTATCATGGTCAGTATTACGAATTATGCGACGATTCGTGAATTGACCGGATATGATAAAAACATGGAAGTGATGAAACGAATCGCACAATATCTCGAAAGTTTGAACCGGGAGAAAAAGCTCGGTGCAGATTTGTATTATCTCGAACGCGGCAAATTCCGGTTAGTTGTGGAGGAACGCGCATTTGACAAGGTACGGGATGTGGCAGCCATCATCAATGAGCGTATGAAACAGAGTATTGTTATCAACCAGATGGCCGTGAATCTTGTAACCAATATTTGTATCGTGGACTGTCCGGAGGATATATCGGATGTTGACACGCTGATGTCTTTTGGGGATGTGCTTGATACCATTGCCTATACGGGCGAAATTATGTGGGCATCCGAGCAGTTAAAAAGCACACATTTTGATATGATGCGGGATATGGATTCCATCATAGAAAATGCGCTTGCGAAGCATCGTTTTTCCGTGTATTATCAGCCGATTTATTCCGTGAATGAGAAACGGTTTCATTCGGCGGAGGCTCTGCTTCGTTTAAACGATGAAAAGTATGGCTTTGTGTCTCCGGATCTGTTTATTCCGGCTGCAGAACGTAGTGGGGCGATTCATAAAATCGGAGATTTTGTTTTGGAGGAAGTATGCAAGTTTATAGCGAGTGAGCCGTATCAGGAGCTTGGGATTGATTATATCGAAGTCAATTTGTCGGTTGCGCAGTGTATGCAGCCAAAACTCGTCAATCAGATTATGGCGATTTTGAATCGGTATCAGGTGAAACCGGAACAGATAAATTTGGAGATTACTGAGACTGCAGCTTCTATTTCACAGCAGGCGTTGGTTGGGAATATCGAAGAATTGACATCTGCCGGAATCCGTTTTTCTCTGGATGATTACGGAACCGGATATTCGAATATGCAGAGAGTCGTGACGCTTCCGTTCGATATAATTAAGCTTGATAAGTCATTTACGGAAATCTATGACAATCCAAAGCTCGCGATTGTATTAAAGAATACAATTCAAATGATAAAAGCCATGAATATGAAGATTGTAGTGGAAGGTGTGGAAACAGAGGATATGGTGCGTGTGTTTTCCAAATTGGAATGCGAGTACATACAGGGATATTATTTCTCGAAGCCAATGCCCCGTGATGAATTTACAAAATTTATTCAGGCATCATTATGATGCCTGAATTTTTTTGATTATTATTTCTTATTTTTTCGATAGTTTCTAAGAGAGTCAAAATCAAAGGTGTGTCTGGTAGATACAGAGCTTGGATTTCGTCGTACAATACGAGAGGCATGCAAGCGCATCTTTTGTGATTCGATTCGTGCCTTTGATGCCGCAAGCTTTTCCTGTAATTCCTGTTCGAGTGCTTCCTTGCTTTCTGCAAGCTGTTCGCCTTTTTCTTTGAGATATTCCTGGAACTTGATTTTGTCATCCTCCACAAAGGCAAGGACAACATCGAGACGCTTTTGCAGGCGCTGTACATCCTCGTTTGCAAGAATCATCTTCTTCAAGTCGAATGCCTCCTGTGCGGAAGTAATCATATCCCATATAAAATAAACACTGAAAACAATATCTGTAACCATCAGCCAGACGCGCGGGATGGATAGCACAAAATGTTCAATCGGGTTGTGTAAAACGCCGGTCAGTAACAGTGAAAACCCGCCCCATGCAAGAGAACATCCAAGACAGATGTATCCGTTTAAGTTAAATGGCTCATAGGAATAATCCCAGTATTTGACATGAAATATTTTTTCCATGACATATCCGGTTGCGTATTCAAGCAGGGTAGCACCGGTCATACCAAACAGGAAGATAAGTGGATAATTGTCCCGGACCGGGATGGTGGTAAGCAAAATAATGACGGCTCCAAATCCGTAAATCGGTAAAAATGGTCCGTGCAGGAATCCTCGGTTTACCCATTTCCTGTGTTCAAACGAAACATAAATACTTTCGAAGATCCAGCCGATCAGACAGTATAGGATAAAGAAAGTAATCCATTCCCAAATTGTATATGAAAACATGTAAAAATCTCCTTTGTAAAACGATTGTTGTATGTGTTCATAAGTATACCATTTGTCATTTGCAATAAAAATATACAGTTTTTTTCATGTGTCATATATTTGAAAATTTAGTTCTACGTGAACAATGTGTTTTATGCAATCGGTTAGTTCCACGCAAGACATAGTTTTTCAATTACCTTTGGGATGTCGTTCTCCACAAGTCCCGAATAATTGATAATCGCAGTATGTGCGTAGCGGCGGATATCGGACTTAAAATCCAGGCTGTAATAATCGGATACAAACGACAGGATTACACCGTGGTCTGCGGCACTTTGCTTTAATTCCGAATCGGTTTTTTCTGTTTTTATATGAAGCAGAAAATGTAATCCTGCATGCTCCTCGCTGATTGCAATCCGGTCGGAGAGGACGCTTTTCTTCAATCCGTCAATCAATTCATCGCGCAGACTTCGGAAATGGTTGCGCAGACGGTTGATGTGCTTTTCAAAATATTGCTGCCCGATAAATGCGGCGAGCGTATATTGTTCAAAATTCGATACGGTACACGCATAAAAACCCAGCTTGTTATAATACAGATTCAACAGTGATTTTGGCAGTACCATGTAGCTTATGCGAATTGTGGACGCAAGACTTTTTGAGAATGTATTAAAATAGATGACTTTCCCGGTCGTATCCATGGAAAAAAGCGATGGAATCGGTTTTCCCTGCAGACGAAACTCGCTGTCATAGTCGTCTTCAATGATATAACGGGTGTTTGCTTCGTTTGCCCATTGCAAAAGTCCGTAACGGCGGCTGACAGAGGTCACGATTCCGGTCGGGAAATGGTGGGACGGGGAAATCTGAATGATGTCCGGAACTGTCAGGTTTTGTGCGGTAAGTAAAACACCCTCTTCATCCATTTCCAAAGGTGCAACCTTTACGCCAAGTGCCTGATAGATGCTGCGGATTTTTTTGGAGCTTGGATTTTCCAAACCATAGATCCGGTCGCGCCCAAGCAGCTGGACAATCAGACCATACAGATATTCGCTTCCGGCACCGACGATAATCTGCTCCGGAGACGCGTCGATTCCGCGAAAATCATGCAGATGTCTTGCGATTGCCGTGCGAAGCTCCAATACACCACAGGAAGGTGGAGGTGCCAGCAGATTCGGATTCTGCTCACTTAAAAGCTGTCTTGTAAGCTTTGCCCAGATTGAGAATGGAAAATTCTCGGGTGCCGTGTGGTTGGACACAAGGTTGATACCCTCCGGAACCGGATTTTGTGAAGGAGAGATGGAAAAGTCCGTCATGGCATCTGACGCTGTAATCGAACTCTGAATCGGAGATACATAATATCCGCTTTTCGCTTTGGAGTAGATATAGCCTTCCGCCATGAGCTGTCCGTATGCATTCTCTACGGTAACAATACTGATTCCGTGGTTGTTTGCAAATACACGTTTGGAAGGAAGCTTTTCGTTTGGCGCAAGAACCCCGCTTATGATATCGTTTTTCAAACAGTGATACAGATATTCATAAAGACTTTCTCCGTTTCGGTTGTCAAAAGAATAGGTTAACATGTGTGCTTCCTTTCGGGATGAATCAATCATTTATCAAAAGTATAAAGCAAAATGCGGGTTTTGTAAATCTGACATTTTGGGATATCTGGTATTGTTTGGAGCGTTTTAATGTATTATAATTTTAAAGAATATGAATAAATATTTAAAATAGTTTCAGAAAAATACATTCAGGAAGAAGGATAAATTATGTGGATTGCATTTGCATTTGGTTCTGCTTTTTTTGCAGGGGTAACTGCGATACTTGCAAAATGTGGCATAAAGAATACCGATTCGGATGTGGCAACGGCACTCCGAACAGTTGTGGTTCTGGTATTTTCATGGCTGATGGTCTTCCTTGTCGGAGCGCAGAGTGAGATTACACGGATAGACGGTAAAACGCTTATTTTTCTCATACTTTCCGGTTTTTCAACCGGTGCATCCTGGCTTTGCTATTTTAAGGCATTGCAGCTTGGGGATGTGAACAAGGTAACACCGATTGATAAGTCGAGTACGGTCTTGACAATGATACTTGCAATCATTTTCTTACAGGAAGATTTTAATGTGACAAAGCTTGTATCCATTGTTCTGATTGCACTCGGAACCTATCTGATGATTCAGAAGAAAAAGAGCGATACAGATAAAAAAGAAAATGGATTGTGGGTTGTCTATGCATTTGCCTCAGCGGTGTTTGCGAGTATCACATCGATTTTATCGAAAGTCGGTATGCAGACGATTCATTCAAATCTCGGAACGGCAATCCGGACGGTCGTTGTATTGTTGATGGCGTGGGTGATTGTGTTTATCAGGAGAAAACAGTATACGATTGCAGAGATTGACAAAAAAAGCTGGGTGTTTCTTATCCTGTCGGGGATGGCGACCGGTGCATCCTGGCTTTGTTATTACAGAGCCTTGAAGCTTGGTCCTGCAAGCGTGGTTGTTCCGATTGACAAGCTGAGCATCTTGGTGACAATCGCATTCTCGTACATAGTTTTGGGCGAAAAGCTCACAAAGAAGGCGGTCATCGGGCTTATCTTCGTTGTGGCAGGAACGCTGCTTATGCTGGTATAGAAAAGGAGGAACAGGAATGAACAAGGTGATTGAGATAGAACAGCTCACAAAGAATTACGGAAAACACAGAGGTGTTCAGGATGTGAGTTTTACGGTAGAACAAGGCGATATATTCGGTTTTTTGGGACCGAACGGCGCCGGAAAGTCAACGACGATCCGTTCCATGCTGGGACTGATTCAGTATGAAAGCGGAACAGTCCGGATACTTGGAAAGGATTTGAAACAGGAGAAGGAAGCAATCCTTAAGGAAATCGGTTATATGCCGTCTGAAGCGATGTTTTATCCGAATATGAGGGTGAAAGACGTTATAAAAATGGCAGCGGATATCCGAAAGAAGAATTGCAGTGCCGAGGCAGAAAAGCTTTGTACGAGACTTCAGGTCGATACGGAAAAGCGTATTAATGAGTTATCTCTTGGCAATCGTAAAAAGGTCAGTATCGTGTGTGCGATGCAGCATAAACCGAAGCTTTTTGTATTTGATGAACCGACAAGCGGACTTGACCCTCTTATGCAGGCAGAATTTTTCAAGCTGATTGGCGAGTATGTGGCAGAAGGGGCAACCTGTATGCTTTCTACCCATGTGCTTTCCGAGGTGAAGAATTACTGTAAGCACGTTGCCATCATGAAGGAAGGACATCTGCAGTGTGTCGATACGGTTGACAAGCTTACAAAGACAAACGCAAAGCGAATCCGTATGGTACGCGATGGCAAGAAAGAGGATTATATCTATAAGGGTGATTTGAATAAGATTGCAGATGAGTTAGTCGGTCATGATATCACAGATATTTTGATTGAAGAACCGTCTTTGGACGAGATTTTCATGCATTTTTATGAGTCAGAATCAATACAGTGAGATATAGTTTCGAAGGAGGAGCGCTATGTTGACAATTTATAAACAGGAATTAAAAACATACATAAAGAGTTTGTTAATCTGGACCATCGCAGTCGGTGGTATGAGCTTTATGTGTATCTTGTTATTTTCAAGTCTCAAGGATAGTATGGAGGGAATGGCAGAGACGTATGCTTCGATGGGGGCATTTTCGGATGCGTTTGGAATGAATAAGCTTTCTATCGCAACGATTTCCGGTTTTTATGCGACGGAGGTTGGTACGATACACGGGCTTGGCGGTGCCATGTTTGCGGCAATTGTAAGCATGGTCATGCTGTCAAAGGAGGAGGACGGTCACACGAGTGAATTCCTTTTCACACTACCGGTTTCAAGAGGAAAGGTTATTACTGCAAAGCTTGCAGCAACGGTTACAAATATTCTGGCATTTAATGTCTTGTGTGTAGGACTGTATATTCTCGGGTTTGCCATACTTGGCGAGCATGTACCTGCAAAGGAATTTCTCTTGTTTCATTTGATGCAGTTTGTTATGCAGTTGGAACTAGCCGGTATCTGCTTTGGTCTTTCCGCATGCATGAAGAAAAACAAGCTTGGAATCGGACTTGGAGTTGTACTCATGTTTTATGCGTATGATTTGATTGCGAGGGTGATACCGGATTTGTCGGATTATAAGGTAATAGGACCGTTTGCTTACGCAAATGCGGCGGATATCTTCAGTTCGGGCGAGCTGGAACTGACCGCACTTATCATCGGACTTGTTTTGCTTGTTGGAAGTTTTATTACCGCTTATGCTGTTTACACAAAGCGTGATCTGGCGGCATAAATTATAAAGGAGATAGATGTACGATGGAATTCAAAGGAATTAAAAAGAAAGAGGAAGGCAAATTTATTGCGTGCTACGATGTGGAATATGAGACAGTGGACGGACAGCAGAAAATCTATGAGATGATCAGCCGAGACCGCGATATTCAGACATTTGAGCAGCTGCATGGAAAGCGGGCGGATGCCGTGGTGATCATTGCCACCGATGAAAAGGATGAACGAATTCTGATTGACAGGGAATTTCGGCTTGCGCCGGGAGAGTGGGTTTATAACTTTCCGGCGGGACTGATTGATCCGGGAGAGACACCGGAGGTAAGCGCAAAGCGTGA
>JBJEMZ010000068.1:0-14013 GCA_051879935.1 Wujia sp. | reverse complement strand
ACAGACGAGATGACCGGTACGGATCATTTTTACGGACACCAGGAGCTTTCTGCAAAGATGGCGAGGGACATTCTGCACCGGCTCAAATTCGATAATGATACGATTGACCGCGTACACAGGCTTGTGTTAAATCATGATTACGGACTATCTGGAGATGGACCGGGAATCAAGAGCTTCCGGCGGTTTTTATCAACATTCGGTGCGGAGCATTTTCCGGACTTTCTTGTGATCCGCAGGGCAGATATGGCAGGGCAGAGTGATTATAAGCTGGAAAAACGGGAAAGCATGCTAAAGAAGCTTTCCGATATGTATACGGAAGTGATGGAGAAGGAACAGTGCCTGAAGCTTTCGGACCTTGCAATCGGTGGTAAGGATCTGATTGCGTGCGGAATGGCGCCAGGACGTAAGATGGGAGAGACCCTTAAGAGTCTGCTTGAACTTGTACTTGAAGAACCGGAGCGAAACACCCGCGAACAATTGCTTGAAATCGCGAAACAACTGAATAAGAACTGATTATAGATAAGGAATGAAACATCCCCTCTCAGCATAAGATTAACAAGATTCATGTTGGGAGGGGATTTTTGTGGGAGAGAAGATGTCGGAAGTTTATGAAATGTACGATGTGCAACCGGAACACATAGGACGGGGACGGGGTGCCATGGTACTTCATACGGACAAGGGAATCCGGCAGGTTCGGGCGGTTACGGTCAGCGAGAGCCGCCTTGCAGCAGAGTATGAATTTAAGGAGCGGCTTTGTGAGGCGGGATACACGTACACGGACAGGTTGGTGAAAAATACCGACGGAGACCTTGTGACCTATGACCGCTATGGAAATCCGTTTGCAATGCGCATGTATTTTGAGGGACGCGAAATGAATGTGGGGAGCAGAGCGGAAATACTGCTTGCGGTAGACAATCTGGTGGAGCTGCACCGGGCGGGATGTGAGGCGTGGAAGCTGTCCGAGAGCGACATGCAGCTGCGGGAGAAGAATGATTTGCGACGCAGGAACCGGGAGTTGAAGCGCATCATTCATTATGTTTCCAAACAGAGTCCCAAGCGGGAATTTGAAGCCTTGTACATGAAGGCATTTCCGTATTTTTATGCACAAGGACTTGCATGCGAGAAGAGGGAAGCCGGGGAGGACAGCGAGACACAGCCGATGTCAGAACTTGTAGAAAACCGTGAATGTCAGGCGGACAGACACATCGGGTACTGCCACGGCTCTTATAATTATCACAGTGTTTTAATCTGTCCGGAGGAACCCCACGTGGCAACAATCAATTTTGACCGGTTCCATGTCGGCAATCAGCTTCAGGATTTATATTATTTTATGCGAAAAACTGTAGAAAAAAACGGGTACTCTTTCGAGCTTCTGACATCCATATTGCAGCAGTATCAGAAAGGTTGTCCGTTTGGTCGGAAGGACATGGAATACATATATGGACTTTACCGGTATCCGGAGAAGTTTTACAAGCTATCCAACCAATATATGAATAGCAATAAAAACAGAATATCACCTAAAATGGTTGAAAAATTGAATCGCATTATAGAGGAGGAGGAAAAGAAGCAGGAATTGCTCGAAAAAATGAATATATTTGCTTCACATTTGTAAAATTATCTTGTATAATACAGAAGTTAAGGTGGTTTTATGGGAAAACAGAAGATGTTTAGACTGCTTGTTGCACTGATGCTTGTGCTTTCGCTTGTAGGCTGTGGCGGAAATAAAGGAGATGTCAAGGTTTATGAGAATACGGAAGCGGAAATAATTAGTCATGAGGAATGCACCATGACAGCGATTGTAACAGGCATTGATATGGAGAATAAGCTGGTGGATTTCGTATCGGTTCAGGATGGTGCGCGGTATTCACTGATCTATCATGGCGGTGTTTGTGTACTCGATTCAAAGGGGAAGGATATCGGCATTGGAAGTGTTGCCTGTGGAGATGTCATGGATGTCACGTATTACGGAGATACGGAAAAGCTTGTCAGCCTTCAGCCGAATGGTCATATTTCCACTTATACAGAGATAAAGAAATTCATCTATAATCCGGAAGAACATACAGCGAGCTACGGTGGAAAAAGTCTGAAGGTTAGTGATTATGTACAGGCGTTTGACGGAGAAGATTCGATTGCACTGGTGGATGTAAATACCGAGGATGAAGTTACTTTATCTGTCTGGAACGGAACGTTATTATCCGTTGTGATTACAAAAGGACACGGTTATGTTCGCCTGCTCAATCAGGGAACTTATATCGGAGGTTTTGTCGAAATCGGAAAAGATGTAATCGTTCCGGTCACGGCGGATATGCTTGTTGCTGTTGGCGAGGGAGAATATACGCTTCGGATTAACAAAAATGGTTATTCCGGAGAAAAAAAGGTAATTGTCAACAGAGATCGGGAGATGAATGTCGATATATCCGACATTGCGATTCCGTCCGGTACGGTGACATTTTCTATAGAACCGGAAGATGCGGAACCGGAAATCAAAGTAGACGGCTCGGTTATCTCAGGCAAGACGTTTACCGGTTTGTACGGGGAACATCAATTAACAATCAAAGCAGACGGATATGACAGCTTTCGTGGAAGCTTTCGTATCAGTGAGACGACGAAGACGTTATATGTAACGTTGCAGAAAGCCGACTCTTCGGAGACAACAGAAGAAACAACGGAAGAAAATGTGACAACAGGGACAGAAACGACAGCCGGAAGCACGACGCAGTCGCAAACTTCAGAGACGACGCAGGAGGGGTCGGAAGCAACGACCCAGGCAGGCTCGGAGACAACGACCCAGAGTGCCGAGCGGGAATATAAGATTACGATCAAGGAGCCGGCGGGCGTCGGCGTGTATCTGGATGGAGATTATGTTGGTATCGCTCCGGTTTCGTTCAAAAAAACAGCCGGTACGCATACAATCACATTGTATAAGGCAGGCTATCTAATTAAGAGTTACACGATTCAGGCCGTTCATGACGGCACAGATGATGAATATAGCTACGCGGATTTAATCTCCGTGTTAGATTAAAATATATAAGGTTTTAAGACCATAGGTCAAAAGACAGGGAGGAACATCATGGACATGGAATACAAAAAGGTATATGAAGAATGGCTGACAAACCCGTTTTTCGATGAGGCAACAAGAGAGGAACTGCGTGCCATCAAGGATGATGAAAAAGAAATCAAGGAGCGTTTTTATGCAGATCTTGAGTTTGGTACAGCGGGACTTCGAGGTATCATCGGTGCGGGAACCAATCGCATGAACAATTATGTAGTTGCAAAAGCGACACAGGGACTTGCCAATTATATCAAATTACGCAAAAAGCAGTCGAAGGGCGTTGCGATTGCGTTTGATTCCAGAAGGTGTTCACCGGAGTTTGCGGATGTGGCTGCACTGTGTCTGGCTGCAAACGGTATCAAGGCTTATGTATTTGATTCACTCAGACCGACCCCGGAGCTTTCCTTTGCGGTTCGGTATCTCGGCTGTGTGGCAGGTATCAATATTACTGCGAGCCACAACCCGCCGGAATATAACGGATATAAGGTATATTGGGAGGATGGTGCACAGATTACACCGCCGCACGATGCAGGTATCATGCGCGAGGTAAAGGCAATCAGCGTGGAGGATGCCATTACGATGCCGAAGCAGGAAGCCATCCATGAGGATTTGTACGAAATCATCGGCAAAGAGCTTGACGATGCATATATGGCAGAGTTGAAGAAGCTTGTTATCCATCAGGAATGCATCGACCAATATGGAAAAGAATTGAAAATTGTATATACACCGCTTCACGGAACCGGTAATATCCCGGCACGGAGAATCCTGCGTGAGCTTGGATTTGAAAATGTCATTGTGGTACCGGAGCAGGAGATGCCGGATGGCAACTTCCCGACTGTAAGCTATCCGAACCCGGAGGCAGCAGAGGCATTTACCCTTGCCCTTGCTCTTGCAAAGCAGCATGAGGCAGACCTTGTGCTTGCGACGGATCCGGATGCAGACCGTCTCGGTGTGTATGTGCGAGACAAGGAGGGCGAGTACCACTGCCTGACCGGAAATATGTCCGGAAGCCTGCTGGCAGAATACGAAATCAGTCAGATGAAGGCGACAAAGGGACTGCCGGAGGACGGGGCCCTGATTAAGTCCATTGTTACGACAAACCTTGTCAATGAAATGGCAAAACAGTACGGTGTCAAGCTGATTGAGGTGCTGACGGGATTTAAGTTTATCGGTCAGAAGATGCTGGAGTTTGAGACAAAGCACAACGGAACGTATCTGTTTGGTTTTGAGGAAAGCTACGGATGTCTGATTGGTACCCATGCAAGAGACAAGGATGCGATTGTAGCAACGATGGCACTTTGCGAGGCTGCGGCATATTACAAATCGCTCGGCAAGACATTGTGGGATGCCATGATTGATATCTACGAGAAGTATGGCTATCATGTAGACGCTATCGAGACACTGACCTTAAAGGGCATCGAGGGTCTTGAGAAGATTAAGAGTATCATGGATCAGTTAAAGTCCCGTACCCCGAAGGAGATTGCAGGCCTTAAGGTACTGTGGGCAAGAAATTATGACAATGATACGGCGACAAACATGCTCAATAAGGCTGTTATTCCGACCGGACTTCCAAAGTCCAATGTTGTATACTACGAGCTTGAGGAAGGCGCATGGCTTTGCGTACGCCCATCCGGAACAGAGCCGAAGATTAAATTCTATTACGGCGTAGTCGGCAAGGATTTCGAGGATGCACAGAAGAAATCTGATGACTTCAAGCACGCTGTACTGAAGATGATAGATTACATGATGTAAGAAAATTTAAGAAGAAAACAAAGTAGATTGTTATGTAAAAGTAACGACGAAGCTGGTCTCGAAACGTAATCGATACATGCTATGATGTACATGATTTATATTTCTAAAGCAGACCGTTGAATCACGTTGGTACTTAATGAGTGCGAAGCACGAATTTAGTATCCACTACGTGATTCACAGAGTGCGAACGTGTCTGCGTAGAAATATAAATCATGTACATCTATGTGATATATATGCGTTTCGAGACAAATAAGGAGGAGCCATGCTACAGTTAAAGAACATAGTCAAAGACTATGGGGAGGGCGATTCAAAGGTACAGGCATTAAAAGGGGTAAGCATCAATTTCCGCGCAAATGAGTTCGTATCGATACTCGGACATTCCGGGTGCGGCAAGACGACACTGTTAAATATTGTGGGCGGTCTTGACCGATACACAAGCGGAGACCTGATTATTAAGGGGAGATCAACACAGGAATACAAGGACCGTGACTGGGATGCATATAGAAACCACAGTATCGGATTTGTATTTCAAAGCTACAACCTCATCATGCATCAGACTGTACTGCAAAACGTCGAACTGGCTCTTACACTATCCGGCGTTTCAAAGAGTGAGCGTAGAAGACGCGCAAAGGAGATGCTGGAAAAGGTCGGACTTGGCAATCAGCTTCACAAGAAGCCAAACCAGATGTCCGGCGGACAGATGCAGAGAGTTGCAATTGCACGAGCACTCATCAATGATCCGGAGATATTACTTGCGGACGAGCCCACCGGCGCGCTTGACACAGAAACGAGTGTGCAGATTATGGAGCTTTTGAAGGAGATTGCAAAAGACCGTCTCGTTATCATGGTTACGCACAATCCGGAGCTTGCGGAGCGTTACAGCACGCGAATTGTCAAGCTGTTAGATGGCGAAATCAAAGACGACAGTATGCCGTATTCCGATGAGGAGGCAGAAAAAGAAGTCTATGAGGAGCTCGATAAGAAAGAATTAAAATCGAAACGCATGTCGTATCTGACAGCGTTAAATCTATCGTTTAACAACCTGCTTACGAAGAAGGGAAGAACCTTACTTACCGCGTTTGCAGGAAGTATCGGAATCATCGGAATTGCGCTTATTCTGTCGCTTTCGGACGGATTTCGAAACTATATCAAGAGCGTGGAGGAGGACACACTTTCCACCTATCCGCTTGAGATTACAGATGAGTCCATTGACATGTCTTCCATGATGAGTATGATGCTCGGCACGGACTTGAAGAGTGATGAAGAACACGATATGGACAAGGTTTATTCGAACAATTTTGTTGGCGGATATCTGGAAACCATGCTTGGAGAAGTAAAAATCAACGATATGGTTTCCTTTAAGGACTATATCGAAAACGGTGACGGAAGCGAAATCAAGGATTATACGAGTGATATCATGTATACATATGGTATCACCGTCAATGCATATAAGAGCGATGTGGAAGAGGACATCTATCAGGTAAATCCGAGCACGGTGTTTGACAGCATCGGGTTTGGCTCCATGGCTGAAATGCAGAATATGGGCATGACCGGAAGTATGAATACGACGAATGTATGGTCCGAGATGATCAGCAATCAGGAGCTGCTTCAAAGCCAGTATGATGTGGTGGCAGGACGCTGGCCGGAAAATTATGACGAAGTTGTCATGGTTGTGACCCAGTACAACGAAATCAGTGATTATGAGTTGTATTCTCTCGGCATCCGTGATGTGAGCGAGATGCAGGAGATGATGCGGGCTGCGCTGAAAGGCGAGACAAAAACCTTTGATAACACATCCTACACATACGAGGAGCTGTTAGACCTTACATACAAAGTCATTCCGTCTTCGGATTTCTATGAGTATGACGAATCGGAAGGCTGCTATGTGGACAAGAGTGACGACGCAGATTATATGCGTGAAAAAATTGCGGATGGTCTTGATATTAAGGTAGTTGGTATTGTGCGTCCGAACGAGGAGGCAACCGTACACTCGATTACGACCACCATCGGTTATACACATGCACTTGTGGAGACGCTGATGCAGATGGCGGCGGAGAGCGAAGTCGGTAAAGCACAGCTTGAAGATGAAGATACCAATGTATTTACCGGTTATCCGTTTGGCGAAGACCTGGATGAGGCTGCAAGGCAAGAGGCAGAGCAGCAGACACAGGATATGATGGCACAGATGGGAATCGGTGATATGACCGAGGAGGAGCTGTATGCTTACATGGCAACCCTTCCTGCGGATGAGCTGCAACAGTTTATGGAGGCTCTGACCGCCAGTGCGGAGAGTGTATCAAACAGCATGTCTCTGTCGGATCTTCGTTCTGCAGAAAATGCGACCTACGATGAAAATCTTGTTACGCTTGGCATCGCCTATGAGGAGGACCCGAAGGTGATTCGTATCTATCCGATTGACTTTGAGTCCAAGGAAAAGATTATCGATGTGATTGACCGTTATAACGATATGGTTAAGGCAAATGGCGAAGAAGATAAAGAGATTTCTTATACAGACATGGTTGGAACGATGATGAGCTCCATTAGCACGATTATCAATTCCATCTCTTATGTGTTGATGGCGTTTGTGGCAATCTCGCTTGTAGTAAGCTCCATCATGATTGGAATCATCACATACATATCGGTACTGGAGAGGACAAAGGAAATCGGCGTTCTTCGAAGTATCGGTGCATCCAAGAAGGATATCTCCCGGGTATTTAATGCCGAAACAATCATCATTGGTTTTGTAGCGGGTATGATAGGAATCGGAGTTACGATTATTCTGAACATCCCGATTAATGCTATCATTCATCATCTGGCAGGCCTTACCGGAGTGGCGAAGCTTCCGCTTTACGGCGGTATCATCCTTGTTATCATCAGTGTGCTTTTGACGATGATTGGAGGATTAATTCCATCGAGGGTGGCATCCAAGAAGGATCCTGTGGAAGCGTTAAGGTCTGAGTAACGAAGAGCCCATAAAATACCCATTATGGAATTTCTGGTTCCATAATGGGTTTTTGAATAGATAAGGAGCGTATTTTATGGATACAATATTGTATATAGTTGTACCGTGTTACAATGAGGAAGAAGTGTTGCCTGAAACCACCAGACGTCTGACGGATAAGCTGGACTCGATGGTGGAGAAGAAAATGATATCGTCAGACAGCAGAATCCTGTATGTAAATGATGGTTCAAAGGACAGAACATGGGAATTGATACAGGAATTATATCAGGAAAATAAATATGTAACAGGTGTAAATCTGTCCCGTAACAGAGGGCATCAAAATGCCTTGCTTGCCGGGCTGATGACAGCGAAGGATGAAGCAGATATTGTGATATCCATGGATGCGGATTTGCAGGATGACGTAGATGCAGTTGATCGTTTTGTGGAAGAATATTTTCATGGTGCAGATATTGTCTACGGTGTTCGCAGTTCCAGAAAGAAGGATTCCTTTTTTAAGAAGCATACAGCACTTATGTTTTACAAGCTTATGGAACACATGGGTGTTGAGATTGTATACAATCATGCGGATTACAGGCTCATGAGCAAACGGGCTCTGGAAGGTCTGGCGCAGTTTAAGGAAGTCAATCTGTTTTTGCGTGGAATTGTACCTATGATTGGATATAAGACAGCAACCGTGGAGTATGAACGGGACAAACGGTTTGCGGGAGAATCCAAATATCCGTTTAAAAAGATGTTTGCATTTGCAATCGATGGAATCACCTCCTGCAGTGTAAAGCCGATTCGCCTGATAACGGCTATTGGTATGTTAATCTCGTTTGTCAGCGCGTTTTTGCTGATTTATGTAGTAATTGGATATTTTTTGGGCAATACGATTGAAGGCTGGGCAACGTTGATGGTTCTGATTTGCTTTTTCGGCGGTTTCCAGATTATGAGTATCGGTGTTGTCGGGGAATATGTCGGGAAGATTTATCTTGAGACAAAGGAACGGCCGAGATATATCATTTCGGAACATATGAAAAAATAGGAGACGCTATGGCAGAAATTGAAAGCAACAAGGAAATAGAGATAAAGGACGAAAGACCAACAGGAAAACAGGTGCTGGTGGTCACAATCGTTTTATGCATCTGCGCCATTGCCTTTACTTTGTTATCGGCGTTCGACGACGCAAAAACAGAGGAGAGGGGGCAGGTTTCGGTTTCGGAAGGAACCGGGATTGTGTTCGACTTGGGCGATGTGACGATGGGGGAGTATATCCGGTTTGATAATGGTTATGCGCTGATGCAGGGGAACTCGATTCAGACATGGGATATCGATGTTGTGCTTGAGGACGAAGCATCCGGAGAGGCGGTTGCCATTCCGACTTATATGGTGGAAACAGAAACTGCAAAGTCCTATTTTGCAGAAGGGGATACAACCTATAACCGGACCGGATTTGCAGCAAATGTAAAACGTGACCGTCTGGAACTTAACGACCACACTTACAAGGTGCTTTTGTATTACAACAACAATGAGGTGGACATATATGTGGATACCGGGTATATACTGACAGAGAAGGGAATTATTCAATAACATGGAGACAGAAACAAAAAAGAATACAATTCGAAAGCAAATTCTTGAAAAATGGCCCTTTGCCGTATATCTGCTTATCATGGTTTTGATACACAGCGGGTATCAGTGCCAGTATGATGATTTAGCGTTGATTCAGGATACCTTAAAGCCGACGGTATGGGAGGAATTCTCTTCGGTTGTGTATAATTTTACAACATGGAGCTCCCGAATTCTGGTCAATCTTCCGATTCATATCATGCTTCATTTTGATTATCGCGTATGGCTTGTGATAGAGCTTTTGCTGATGGTTCTGATTATATGGGGCATGTCCTATATATTTGTAACGAAGAATGCAGCGATTAACAATGTTGTATTGTTGTGTCTGCTGCTATGCTTTCCGTTTATATATGCGATTTGTGCAGGGTGGATTACAACAACCATGACTTATATATGGCCGGTGGCGATTGGCGTGTGTGCCTGTACATCCATTCGGAAATATCTGGATGGAAAACCATTTAGATGGTATGAATATATCGGATATACACTTGCCACGATCTATGCTGCCAATCAGGAACAGATGTCGATTGTGCTGACGCTTATCTTTGCAGGCTGTACATTTGTTTGTATTCGCAGAAAAAAGAAATCGGTGCTGATTTTCATACAGACCGGATGTGCGTTTGCAAATCTGTTATTTCACATGTTTACACCGGGAAATGAAAACAGACGGTTGATTGAGACAGCGGTACGCTTTCCGGATTATGGAACCTTGTCTTTGATGGACAAGCTGGAGCTTGGATTTACCACATCCATGTATGAATTTGTGTTCCGGTATAATGTATTGTTCCTTATAATCGGGCTGGTAATCGCCGTGCTTGTATTTTGTAAGTACAAGAACTGGCTGTATCGTTTGGTTGCCTCCGTGCCGTTTTTGTCACAGCTGGTATTTGGTATCGGATGTGAAAAGATTATAGAAAACAGGCTGCATATTGGTATATTTGTAAATAGGATTTTGAAAAACGGAACGATTGATGAATCAAACTATGAGCGGTGGCAGACCTATTATCCGATTGTGCTGCTTTTTGCTGTAAGTATCTGTCTGATTGTCAGTCTTTATCTGATATTTGGTAACAGTGATAAAATGATTTTCGCATTTGCGCTTGTTTTTGGCGGTCTTGGCGGAAGAATGATTTTAGCATTTTCACCGACGGTATGGGCATCTTCATATCGAACCTTTACGTCTATGTATTTTGCTTTTATCGCACTTGGAATTATGCTTGTAAATGAACTGGATTATAAAGCGCTGGGAAAGAAGAAATACCTGTTGGCGGCAGTTTTAATCCTGGTGTCAGGGAAAAATCTGGTCAATCTGCTGCTTAGCTATTTGTAGGAAACCGGAGGGATTATGAAAGCCTTTATTTCTCGTATAACAAACGACAAAGGAACTATGAAATCGTATGCTGTAAGAATTGCAATTTGTCTTGCAGTTGCAATCAGCCTTGCCTTTTTGGCGGAGCTTGTGCTTAATCGTCGTCTGCTCAGACTTGATCCAACGCAGAAGGGGATGCGGCAGGTAGAAGTTGCACAGGAGGAAGAAGGGGTTTACTCTCTGTCCTTTGAGCGGCAGTATGTGAATAAGCTGCGGTTTTCCTACATAGCGGATGGAAGTATGACTGCGGAAATCGGTGTAAATACAGCTGAGACCGGACAGGATGAGGATATCGTGTCCCTTACAGACGTGAATAATCAATACATCCGGACATCCATTATCCGGATTGGCACACAGACGGATAAATTATACATTCGTGTGCCGGGAGAGACCCGGGTAACGGCCGCTTATCTCGACAATCAGATGAGGTTGAATTGGCGGAGAATGATGGCGGTTATGACAGGAGCATTTTTGCTGCTGTTCGTTCTTTGCTTTTCAACGATTATAAAGGAGCGGCCGGAGGTTGCGTTTGTAGTCGCTGCACTTGGAATGGGGATTGCATACATTGCGGTCATGCCGGTGCAGAAAAATGCATGGGATGAGTGCATACATTTTTCGAATGCTTACCGGGCAACTCCGGAGTCGAATATTGGAATTTCGGATATTATAGCAGTTTACAGTGACGATACAAAGGTATGGCCGTTAAATCCGCCTACCAGCATGGAAGAGTATGAGGAGCTTGATGCGTATCTGGATGCAAATGCCACATATGACAAGTCGCAGGATGGTGCACAGACAGTCAGGCATCTGCAGTTTAAACCCACAAATATTGGTTATGTGGCTTCGGGACTCGGGCTTGCAATCGGTAGATTGTTCAAGCTTCCTTTTTCTGATCTGTACAGACTCGGGAAGCTGTTTAATCTGATACTATATATTGCAGTCGTATATTTTGCGATTAAAAGAGCTGTAATCGGGAAACGGATTATGCTGGTTATAGCATTGATGCCGACCCTGATGATGACGGCAGTTTCCTATAGCCGCGATGCAACGCTAAATGCATTTGCACTGCTTGGCATGAGCTATATCCTGTCTGTATTCGCAGAGGAGAATGGACAGATTTCGTGGAAGGATTATCTGGTGTTTGCGATATCTATCTATATCGTCAGTGCGATAAAGGCAATCTACGCGCCGCTGTTGTTGCTTATACTGCTCATACCAAAAGAACGGTTTAAAGACAAAAAGACAAGATATATCATGAAATTTGGCGTCTTGGTAATTGCGTTGCTGCTTGTTGCGACATTTGTTCTTCCTGTGCTTTTGTCAACAACCGCCGGGGGCGGTTCCGGCGAGATCGCCGGGGATTCTCGAGGCGGAAATACAAGTGTCACGAAGCAATTGCAGTTTATCTTTGCCAATATATTTACCTATGCAAAGATGCTTTTGCTCTCGATTCAGAAAAATATTCTGGATTATACAATGGGTGCAGGGGCACTGGGAGAGGTTGGACACTGGGGACCGATTCCATCTACAAACTGGCTGCTTCTCACGATGGCGGTTGTTGTCATGACGGATCGGAATCAAAAGAACCTGAAACTGATTTGCAAGGTGGCGATTGTGGGATTGTCATTTGTTATTGCATGTTTTGTTTGGACCTCCATGTATCTGTCATTTACGGAGGTGGGAAGTCCTGTTATAGCCGGCGTACAGGGAAGATATTTTGTCCCTCTTGTATATCCGCTGATGCTTGTGCTAAACTCAGGCAAACTGAAGGTGGACTACAACCAGAGATGGTACAACAGCGCGGTTTTACTCAATATGATATTTTTGCAGTATGTAGCTTTGTATGATATGGTAATACGAAATTATTGTGCTTAGGAGGCTTTTGTTATGAACACAAAGCATACTTTTTCGGTATGTGCCTATGGAGAATCCGAATATCTGGAACGTTGCATACAGTCTCTGAAAAATCAGACGGTGCAATCCGATATTATCATCTGTACATCGACACCGTGCGACTATATCACGCGGATTGCTGAGAAATATGACTTAAATCTGTATGTACGGGATGGGAAAAGTGATATAAAGGATGATTGGAATTTTGCGTACAATACGGCAAAAACCGACTATGTCACGGTGGCACATCAGGATGACGAATATGACAGCCAATATGTGTGCAGTCTGTTGAAAAAGGCGAAGAAATACCGGGGCGATTTTCTGATGTATTATCCGGGCTACAGACCGATCAAGGATGGGCAGATTACAACGGATATCAATTGCAGACTGCGGGCTATTCTGCGCGCCCCTATGTGCATCCCGGTTTTTGCAAACTGCCGATTTATGAAAAAGGCATCTTTGAGTCTCGGGAACAGTATATGCTGTCCCGGTGTTACGTACAATAAGAAAAAACTTGGGAAAGATGTGTTTACATCCAAGCTTAAGTTTAATATCGACTGGGATACATTTTTGAAGCTTGCACAGATGAAGGGCAGGTTTCTGTATGATAAAAGGTCTCTTGTGTATTACAGGGTACACGATGGAGCCACCAGCAAGGAATTTATCGAGAATCATAACCGGGTAAAGGAAGATACCATCATGTTTCGCAAATTCTGGCCAAAGCCGGTTGCAGCATTTATTATGCGGTTTTATAAAAAGGCATATGATACGTATGCGTGAGGAAGCGTTTTGATGTGTGTTACAGAAACACGCGGTTTGATTTCATATATGGAATATGGTAGAATAGATATATTGTAGTTTTAAATGAGTACGGAGGAATATAAAATGGAACAATTCGGGAAGATTACTGTGGAAAACTGCGCTGTGGACGGTGTTGAAATCGAAGGATTAAAGGTGATTACACCGTCTGTATTCGGCGATGCGCGCGGATATTTTATGGAGACATATAATTACAATGACTTTGCGGCTGCAGGCATAGACTGCAAGTTTGTACAGGATAATCAGTCAAGCTCCAAGAAGGGTGTTCTTCGTGGCCTGCATTTTCAGATTAACTATCCACAGGACAAGCTTGTACGTGTTGTAAGCGGCGAAGTGTTTGATGTGGCAGTTGATCTGCGCGAGGGATCCAAGACATATGGAAAATGGTACGGAGTGAGACTGTCGGCAGAAAACAAAAAACAGTTTTTTATCCCGAAGAATTTTGCGCATGGATTTATTGTGCTTTCCGAAAGTGCAGAGTTTTGTTATAAGTGCACGGACTTCTATCATCCAAACGATGAGGGCGGTCTTTTGTGGTCCGACCCGGAAATCGGTGTTGAC
>JBJEMZ010000067.1:0-2986 GCA_051879935.1 Wujia sp. | reverse complement strand
ACACCAGTCAATCTGGCTGCCGACAAGCCCAATCGGATAGCCGGAACCGTCAAACTTCTCGTGATGCATCAGTGCCGCATACTGGATATGAATATCAACTTTATTCTTCTTGAGTAAGTTATATTCCTTGGTCGGATGTGTCTTAATGATTTCAAATTCTTCATTCGTAAGCTTTCCGGGTTTTTTGATGATCTGCTCCGGAATTAACAGCTTTCCGATATCATGAAATAATCCGCATGCCGTTATAAGCTTTTGTTCCTCCTCCGATAATCCAAGCCAGCCTGCAAAGATGTTGCAGATCAACGCCACGTTCAGACAATGGTTAAAGGTGGAATCGTCATAGCTTTTCATCGTGGAAAGCATGGAAAAAATGCTAAACGGAGAATCGTTTAATGCCTTCAGTGTATTCATGGTATTTTGCATCATGGAATCAACATCAATCGGCGCATTTTTGTGAACGATATCGTTGATTTGGTCTTCCATCTCAGATACGCTTTTTTCATAGCGGTGAGCGAACTTTTTGTATTGCGGTTTCTCTTTTATTTTTTCTTCGTCAATGGCATTGGAGAATAAATCGGCTTCCTGCGGTTTTGGTGTTTCAACCGTCGCCGATGCATCAACAAATACAACACCATTATTAATCAGTATCTGAATGATACTGTTTGTAAGGATGGTGTCCTTTGGCACAATCAGCTTTCCACTGTCGGAGTAGGTATCCGAGAGTGTTGTCATGCCTTCTTTCAATTCTGACGTAAATAATGATGCCATAGCTGCTTCCTTTGTCTGACGTAATAATAATATTTTACAGGAAAATGGATATGATTTCAATTAGAAAGTCTAATGTAATGAAAAAATCCATATATTGTAAGGAGTTTGAATGTATGTATGCAATTGTTTAGAATCGTATAAAGGGGGATAAAATGAGAAGGTTTTTCGTTTTATTTTTATCATTGGTGGTCCTGTTTCCATTCTGCTTGCAGGAGGGGCCCGTATATGCAGAAGGCAACATGCAGTTATATGCCGCATCGGCAGTCCTGTTAGATGCAGATACCGGGCGGGTTCTCTATGGGAAGGATGCGGACACGGAGCGACCGATGGCAAGTACCACGAAGATTATGACCCTGATTCTGGCGCTGGAGTATGGAAACTTAGATGATTATGTGACAGTCAGCGATTATGCGTCAAAGATGCCGGATGTTCAGCTTGGAATCAAGGCAAACGAACAATATAAAATGGAGGACCTGATGTATTCCATGATGTTAGAGAGCCACAATGACAGTGCGTGCGCGATTGCGGAGCATATCGGTGGGAGTGTGGAAGGATTTGCGGTTATGATGAATAAAAAGGCTGCAGAAATCGGGCTTTCCCATACATATTTTATTACACCAAACGGACTGGACGCAAAAGATGAAAACGGTGCGCACCGGACAACTGCGACGGAGCTTGCACTTTTGATGCGGTATTGTGTCTTTATATCCGAACAAAAAGACAAGTTTCAGGAGATCTGTCAGACGCGAAGCTATTCCTTTGCAGATCGGGACAACAAACGGCAGTTTACGGTAAACAACAAAAATGCCCTGCTTGACCAGATGGATGGTGTGCTGGCAGGGAAAACCGGATTTACCGGAGATGCAGGGTATTGCTATGTGGCAGCCATAAATCAGAACGGAAAAAACTTTATCGTTGTCCTGCTTGCATGCGGCTGGCCAAATCATAAGGGCTATAAATGGAGTGATACGCGGGAGCTTATCGCTTACGGGGATAAAGAGTACCAATACGCAGAGCTTGATGTACAAACATATACACCAAAGCGCGCCGATGTCCTGTATGGACAGTCGGAAACGGTGTCCGGCTATGCAGTCGGTACATGTCGGGTGCTGCTTGGACCGTCGGATAAGCTGACGGTACGTGAGATTTATGACCCGAAGCTATGTGCACCCGTATCGGAGGGAGAGGAAATCGGTCTTCTTATATTGTCCATCAATGACGAGCCGATAAAGGCATGTCCGATTTACGCGGCATCCGACGTTGCAAAAAAAGACTTTGCATATTATATGTATCTCGTGTTTGATGAATTTTTTTATTGAGATTCCATTTCAAATGTGTAAGCATATAATAGAGTATCGTAAGGAGGATGTGGAAGGCTATGCAGGATGTGATTGTATTTGGACGGGATTTGCGCATGAATTTCGTCGCAGAGTATTTTTATAATCTTGGCTTTGATGTATATGAAACATTAGATGCATGCTCGGCGCATGCCTGTATCATAACGGCACCGAGTCTGTCCTACGAGGAGGAACAGGCACTTTTGGATATTCGTAATCAGGATGTTGTATTATATTACGGACTGCTTTCGAACGAATGTCTCCAAACACTAAAGGCGCATGATATTCGGTGCTTTTGCTATCTGAAACAGGAAAAGATGGTGTCTGAAAATGCCATTCTTACGGCAAAGGGTATTGTAAAAACAGCGGCAAAGGCAGATGCGGTACTATATGAAAGCCATTGCCTCGTGCTTGGATACGGACATTGCGGATGCGCCATTGCGAAAGCGCTTAAGAATTCCGGCGCCAATGTGGATGTCATGGTTCGAAGAAAGGATCTGAAATCCTCCATCGAAGCAGAAGGCTTCGGTTTTTTGAACCTGTTACAGCAGGAACGATATTGCTATGAGAAATACAGCTATGTTTTTAATACGATACCGGCGCTTGTCTTAAACAAAGAGCTGCTTGCACGTATGCCGCGCAGTATTATGATCTTTGATATCGCATCAAAGCCCGGAGGAACCGATTTTTCGTATTGCAGACAGCATGAAATCCGGGCGGATTTATATCTCGGACTGCCGGGAAAGCTGTATCCGCGTGAAGCGGGAGAGATTATTGCTTCCTGTGTATACGAGCAGCTTCCTGCCACGGAGCCCCTTACGCAAGAATAATTAGGAGCAAAGGTTATGCAATTAGAATGCAAATTGGGCTTTGCCATTACG
>JBJEMZ010000066.1:0-14027 GCA_051879935.1 Wujia sp. | reverse complement strand
CCCTGAATCAAAGCAATCGGGGTTTTTAATTCATGTGACACATGCGACAAAAACTCCTTGCGCATATCATCAATTTTCCGTCTCTCATCAATATCCCGCTGTAATTCCAGATTCGCAGATTTTAACTCGGAGATTGTATGCTCCAGCTTCTCGGACATCTCATTCATACTGTTACCAAGCTCACCAATCTCATCATTGCTCATGACCGGAATACGCACATCGAAATCAAGCTGCGTCATACGCTTTGCCGCCTTTGACATACGCTTAATCGGCGCCGCAAATATATTGCTGAACAAAAGCATAAATATCGTACCAAATATAAGAACTCCGATACAGATATACACAAATAAACGCGTCATAACCTTCATGACGCTCTCTACACGTGCAATTGGTGTCCGAAGCAGCACATCATAGCCGTTATCCAGACGCCCGATCAAATCATAATAATCCGCATTGGTAACCGTATCATGATTTTTTCGAATAACATATTCACCCTTTTTAAACTTCGTCTCACTGTCCTCACTCTGGATGCTTTTCAGAAGAATCCGCATACCCTCCATCATCTGTCCTTCATCATTGATAGACGTATACAGTTTTCCCGCGTTCGCATCCACAATCATGACAACCGCATCCTGCGGATTGCTGATCTGTCCAAACAGTTCACCATCATCAAAGGCATTGCTGTTTTCTCCCTGAAATAAAGCATTGCACGAATTGTACGTTGCAATCAGATTGTTCTTCACACTGTATAGAAAAACACCACTTAATACATAACTGCAAAGCAGCCAGGATGCCGCAATTATAAATACAGAGAAAAAAACTACCATCATCGATATCTTGACTCTTATGGAATTGCGTGCCTTAACCTTCGAACTTATAACCCATACCCCAAATCGTCTTAATATAGTCACCCTTATCTCCAAGCTTATTCCGAAGCTTCTTTACATGGGTATCAATTGTCCTGGCATCTCCAAAATAATCATAATTCCACACATTGTTCAATATTTTCTCCCTTGACAGTGCAACGCCACGGTTTTGCAGAAAATAATTGAGCAGTTCAAACTCTTTATAGCTTAAATCAACCGGTTCTCCGTCAACCCGAACCTGATGTGCTGCGATATCCATCTCAATTCCATCGACACTGATTACATTTGCCTCCGCATCTGCCAGACTGCGTCTTAAAACCGCTTCTACACGTGCAACCAGAATCCTCGGGGAAAATGGCTTTGTGATATACTCATCAATCCCAAGGTCAAATCCTCGAAGTTCATCCTTCTCATCACTTCTTGCAGTCAGCATAATAATCGGGACATCCGAAAGCTTACGCACCTCTTCTGCGACTCCATAGCCATCCAGTTTTGGCATCATAACATCCAATATAATGAGGGCGATGTCCCTGTCTGACATAAAAATGTCTACTGCTTCCTCACCGTCAGCAGCTTCCACTACCGAATATCCATTTTTAACAAGAAAATCACGAACAAGTTTTCGCATACGGCTTTCATCATCCACTACCAATATTTTTAAATCGTTCATAATCATCCTCCGACCATTAAAATTGATTCTATGTTAGCATATAATTATGTCAATTGTGTGTTTTTTCCATATGCTTATTGTTCTGACTGCTTCTTCAGTTCTTCTTCCCATTCAAGCAGTTCCTGTTCCCGGGCATCCAATTCTTCTTCCCAGTGGGCATATTTATCAAGTACCTTTTGTTCAGCATTGTAATATCCGAGATTATCACTTGTTGCTACAATGAACAGCATTCCCACAACTGTGATTATCAATGCAATAACAGCTACTGTAAGCCGAATGCGAAGTGTATTCAGCTTCTCGATTGTTTTCTCCGACTGTTCCTGTTTTAGACGCACTTCCTCATATCGTTTATTCATACGCGCATCGTCTTCCCCGCTTGCCTTTGAGCGTGATAAAACAGGAATGGGGTGACGTTCAAGATGATACCCCTGTTTCGATAAATATTCCCGCAGCTCATGCAAAAATGAGAATCCAACCGGAGTCACAAAATACCCCTTCGAAGTTAGTCTTTCATACAGTTGAAGCATCCCATCCAAATTCTCCGGATCCATCGTTCGTTTCAGATTTGTGATATACTCCTGTTCCTTTAACGCACGTTTTGCCTCGGATGGGCTCTGAAACACGTAACCCGAAACCGCATTTACTTTTCGCTTCTTTTTTTCCTGCTCCTGCTCCATAAAAGCTCTCCTTTATGCCGTCATATACGCAAAAAGCTGCCTGTAACAAGCTTACATGGCAGCTCTTGTTCCGTTTCTAATTTACCACAATCCCCTGCTCACCGGCAATGATCTGAAGCTTCAATTGATAATCACTCATCAGTGTCCTTGCTTCCGAAATCAGACTGTCTGCCTGTGTCAGATAATCCGCATTTTGTCCATCAATTGCAGACACAACCATCTTCATCGCCTCATATTCCTTCTGCACACTTTGCAGATAAACGTTCTTCAAATCGCGAACCTCATCTGTTGCGACTTCAATCCCATTAATCGTCTGAATACAGTTTTCCATCTTCGGAATTGCACTATCCTGTAAAGAAGCTTTGAATGTATCCAAATCCTGATCGCTTCCTTCCGCAAAATAAGCATTGTATATTGCAATCGCATTATCATGATCTGCTTTCGCTGTCGGTAATTCCTCATTCACAAACTCAATCACATCTGATTTTACATCGACAACCGCTTCCTCTGTTTTATCTTTCTTTCCGCATCCTGCAAATGAACATGCAAGTGCAAGTGTGAGTACTGCAATATATATTTTTTTCTTCATATCTGTTTTCTCCCTTTTGTAAATCTCTGTTGAAATTATATACTAGAACGTGCAAGAAAACAAGCTATTCTTTATGTGCTTTTACATAAGCCTCATACAGATCCGGTCTGCGTTCTTTCGTGCGAATAAGTGCCTGCTCGTGTCTCCACGCTTCAATATTTTTATGGTGTCCGGACAACAATACCGGCGGAACCTGTTTTCCCATAAATATTTCCGGTCTTGTGTATTGCGGATATTCAAGCAATCCATCATAGAAGCTCTCATACACAGCACTCTCATCACATCCGAGCACCCCCGGCACCAGCCGACTTACCGCATCTACAATCATCATGGCAGGCAGTTCTCCACCGGTCAGCACAAAATCACCGATGGAAACATAATCCGTCACAATCATCTCAAGTACACGTTCATCGATTCCCTCATAATGTCCGCATAAAAGAATCAAATCCTCTTCCTTCGCGTATTCCTCCGCCATTGCCTGTTTAAACGGCTGTCCCTGCGGTGTCATATACAGAACACGAACCTTTTTCCCTGATCCGCTTTCCGCATCTGCGGAATCCTGCCCCGGCTCAATCTCGGAGGCTCTCTGACGATTTCTGATACCTGCTATCACACTTTGGTACGCGTCATAAACCGGTGCTGCCTGCATAAGCATCCCGGCACCGCCTCCGTATGTGTAATCATCCACATGCCCGTATTTGTTGCCTGCAAAATCCCGGATATTGACCGCATCTACATGAATGAGTCCCTTTTCAATTGCTTTTCCCGTGATACTCTCGGAAAGTCCGGAAAGCACCATGTCAGGAAACAATGTCATAATATGAAAATTCACAGTTTACTACTCCTTTATCTGCTGTATCAGGAAAGCAGCCCTTCCATTACATGTACCTGAATGATCTTGTTTTCTGTATCAATATCCAACACACAATCCTTGATAACAGGCAACAAAACTTCCTTTCCATCTTCCATCTGCACAACAAACACCTCGTTTGCAGCCGTCTGTAACACATCAACAAGCGTCCCAAGCCTATTGCCGTTATCCTCCATGACCTCCGCCCCGATTACATCCGCGATATAAAACTCATCCTCTTCAAGCGGGACGGCATCCTCTCTTGTCACATAGAGCTCACAGCCCTTATATTTTTCGATTTTATTAATATCATCAAATCCGTCAAAAGAGAGAATTACCATATTCTTAAAAAACTTACATGTTTTTTTCTCAACCGGTATATCTCCCGTCTTCGTCCGGATATAACAGTTTTTTAAAGTGCGAAACCGGTTTACATCATCGGTTGTCGGGAATACCTTCACTTCCCCTTTCAGTCCGTGTGTGGATGTAATCACACCGATTCGAAACATATCTTCATTCATAAAAGCTCCTTGTTAAATAACAATTCCCGATGCATGCGCACCGGGAATTTTAGAATTATTTGATGTCAACAATTACCTTTTTGTCACCCTTTGACGCTGCTGCTTTCACAACAGTACGAATGGATTTTGCAATCCGGCCCTGTTTGCCGATTACCTTACCCATATCATCTGGTGCAACGTTCAGTTCAATTGTAATGGTATCTCCATCGATTGTCTCATTTACAACAACTTCATCCGGGCAATCAACGAGGGATTTTGCAATCAGTTCTACTAATTCCTTCATAACCTGCACCTCCCTAGTTTTACTTCTCGATACCTGCCTGCTTTAAAAGCTTAGCAACTGTCTCAGTAGGCTGAGCACCGTTTGCAAGCCACTTTTTAGCTGCGTCAGAGTCAATCTTTACGGATGCCGGTTCCTGATTCGGATCGTAGGTTCCGATTTCATCGATAAATCTACCATCTCTTGGTGATCTGGAATCAGCAACGATTACTCTATAAAAAGGATGCTTCTTGTATCCCATTCTTCTCAATCTGATCTTTACTGCCATGTCAAATTCACCTCCTTAAAATTCTTTCGTCTATTATAATAGATATACTATTACCAAAAATTAAAATCCAAACGGAAGCTTAAAGCCCTTCCGCTTGCCGCCAAGCATGCCGGACATCTGCTTCATCATCTTTTTCGACTGTTCAAACTGTTTAATGAGCTTGTTTACCTCACTAATCGGAACTCCGGCTCCATCTGCAATACGTTTTTTCCGGCTCGGATTAATAATCTCCGGATGGGAACGTTCCTTCTTCGTCATGGACAAAATGATTGCCTTCGGTATCTTCATGGCGTCATCTTCAATCTGTATATTGCGAAGTTCTTTTCTGCTGCCAAATCCCGGCATCATCTTCAGGATGTCATTCATGCCACCCATCTTTTCCATCTGCTCCATCTGGTCAAGGAAATCATTAAAGTCAAAGGAGGCCTTCTTGAATTTCTCTTCCATCTCCTTCGCTTTTTCCTCATCGATGGCAGACTGTGCTTTCTCAATCAGACTCTCCACATCGCCCATGCCCAATATACGGCTTGCCATGCGGTCCGGATAAAACTGCTCCAGGTCATCAAGCTTTTCGCCCATTCCGGCATACAGAATCGGTTTTCCCGTTACTGCCTTGATTGAAAGAGCCGCACCGCCTCGTGTATCACCGTCGAGCTTTGTCAAAATGACACCATCAATTCCGATTTTCTCATTGAAAGATGTGGCAACGTTAACTGCATCCTGACCGGTCATTGCATCCACGGTCAAAATCGTGTAAGTAATTGAAAGGTTCTCCTTAATCTCCGCCAGCTCATTCATCATATCTTCATCGACATGCAGACGACCTGCCGTATCGAGAAATACCAGATTGATACCATTTTTTGCAGCATGCTCTACCGCTGCCTTTGCAATATTGACCGGCTTATGTCCGTCTCCCATCGTAAATACCGGAACGCCGACCTTCTCACCATTTATCTCAAGCTGTTTGATTGCCGCCGGACGATACACATCACAGGCAACCAGGAGTGGCTTTTTACCTTTGTTCTTGAATTTACCTGCCAGCTTTGCCACAGTAGTCGTTTTACCGGCACCCTGAAGACCACACATCATGATAATCGTAATTTCATTGGAAGGAAGCAGCTTTAACTCTGTCGTTTCAGAGCCCATAAGCTTATCCATCTCTTCCTTTACGATTTTGATGACCATCTGGCCGGGATTCAGTCCTTTCATGACTTCCTCTCCGACTGCACGTTCACTGACCGCATTTATAAACTGCTTTACGACCTTGAAGTTTACATCCGCTTCAAGCAGCGCACGCTTTACTTCCTTCATCGCTTCTTTGACGTCCGCTTCCGTAATCGTGCCTTTACTACGCAGCTTACGAAATACATTCTGCAATTTATCCGTCAAACTATCAAACGCCATGCAACCCCTCCATATTGGCTAAAAATCATCAAGCAGCCCAGTAATTTGGGCATCAATATCTGCAAATTCTTTTTCCAGCTCAGGATGCTCGTTTTTATCGCGCAAACCCTGAATCTGCTTTTGTAACTCGGCAACCTTTTCTCTGGCATTTTCAAACTTCTCGACAAGCCTAAGCTTTTTCTCATAATCTTCAAGCTTCTTATCGCAACGTTTCATCATATCAAAAACGCCCTGACGGGATATTCCATACTCCCGGGCAAGTTCTGAGTAAGACAGGTCATTCATCACAACATCTTCGTATATACTTTTCTGCGTATCCGTCAACAATTCCCCATAAAAATCATAGAGCAGAGACTGACGTACAAATTTCTCCATCCGAATCACCTGTAAAGTATTTTTCATTTACAAACCTTGTGTATCATACATGCTTTTCGCCATACTGTCAAGTATTTTTTCTTAACATCCTGTTTTTTTCATAACAACCATCAATTGTTCATATATTATACAGACAAAAAAAACGGTATAGGAAATATGGATCAAAATTATACAGACATCGGAAACCTAAACGTAGTCGTTTCCGGAAGGGATGCCTATTCCCCTTTGGCAAATGCAAAAATCGAAATAGCAAGCACCGGCAATCCAAATATTGTTTTGGAGGAAATCACCACGGATGAAAACGGACAGACGGAGACTGTCAGTCTCGCCTCCCCACCGCTTGAATACAGCATGGAACCATCCGACAACCAGCCATACTCCGAGTACAACCTGAAGGTCAGTGCGGAAGGGTTTGATGAACGTATCATTACCGGTGTACAGATTTATTCAGGGGAAAACGGCGTACAGAGCATCACATTGCAGCCCCGCCCGGAAAATACCGGCGGTATCTACAATCCAATTGTAATCGGCGGACACACCCTGTGGGAATTTTACCCACCAAAGATTGCTGAAGCCGAGATAAAACCGATGCCGGAAAGTGGCGAAATAGTATTACCTCGCGTGGTTATACCGGAAACCATCGTCGTCCATGACGGTGTACCCACCGATCCGACAGCACCGGATTACTATGTGCCTTACTTAGATTATATCAAAAATGTGGCTTGCTGCGAAATCTATTCGACCTGGCCGGAAAGCACAATCGAAGCCAATATTCTTGCCATTATGTCTTTTACGCTGAATCGCGTATATACTGAGTGGTACCGAAATAAGGGATACAACTTTACAATCACGTCCTCCACCGCTTATGACCACAAATGGATATATGGGAAAACCATCTATGACAGTATTTCCTATGTCGCAGACCGGGTTTATGACAGCTTTCTTTCCCGCCCAAATGTCAAACAACCGATTCTGACCCAGTACTGCGACGGCAAACGTGTCACATGCCCAAACTGGATGAGTCAGTGGGGCTCCAAAGCTCTCGGCGACGACGGATTCTCTGCGCTTGATATTATCCACTATTACTACGGAAGTGATATGTATATCAACCAGGCAGATTTTGTATCCGGCATCCCGGCTTCCTATCCGGGCTACGATCTGTCAATCGGAAGTTCCGGAGAACCTGTCATTATGATTCAGGAGCAGTTAAACCGGATTGCACAAAATTATCCTGCCATTCCGATTGTGGCAGTCGATGGCATTTACGGACAAAACACGGAAGCAGCAGTCCGAAAATTCCAATCTATCTTCGGACTTCCGCAATCCGGCATCGTGGACTATCCTACCTGGTACAAAATCTCCCAGATTTATGTCGGTGTCTCAAAAATAGCAGAAAATGTATAATCTCTTCTATTATTGTCTGCATTTGTATTCGAGTACCAACTGTTTTACCTTCTCCTTGTACGATCTCCCAATAGGCAGACACGTCTGATCGTATAAGAACACGTGATTATTCCGGATTCCATCCACATAAGCAAGATTGACCATAACGGATCTGTGAATCCGGATTATATCACTTTCCCAAAGTATCTGCTGCGCAAGCTTTAGCGTTTTGGCAAACAGCAGCGTTTTCTCTTCCAGATACACACGAACATAATTGTTTTCCGCGTGCAGATACCGAATTGCACTTTCCGGAATCTCGCCTTCCGGGCAACTTCTTTTAAATGTAAACATTCTCTCACAGGCCGCCGGAATCACAGTCAACCGAAGCCTGTCATCAAACGGTTTGTTTTTTTCGAATTGATTCACACAAATAACAGCGCGGGCTAATTTTTGTAGTTTTCGATACTGTTCCGTATTTACAAACCGCAACAGTTTCATATCTAAAAACATAAAAATAAAGGGAGTTCCCTGATATGCGGCAATCTCCTCCGTAGATGAAAAAACATGAAATAGAACTGTATCCTCCCGTACTTTTATAATGTTCCTGCACATTTTTATTATTATTTTTTCATGTGTCTTATCCTCACTGCAAATTCCTATGTTATACATCGACCATCACCCTTTTTCGTGTCCACACAGAAAACCTTATACATTTTTGATACATTTCTTGCATAAAAATAAGAATACCATTATAATAATGGTATATATTTTTAACAGGAGGTTCCTATGGAAAACACAAATACTTTCAAAATATATTCCAGGTACAACAATCTTATATCACTGAATGTAACACCGGGACACTATGCAACATCCTCTTCCCATATCAACTATTATATTGATATGACCAACTTAAAAAGCCGTCGCAGCGAAGCAAAAGCTGTTGCGAAAGCACTTGTTCAGGAGTATGTTGCAACAACCGTAATTGATACGATTGTCTGTCTTGATGGGACAAATGTAATCGGAGCTTATCTTGCAGATGAGCTCTTAAGTGCAGGTATCTTATCCGCAAATCTGCACAACTCCGCATATATCATCTCCCCGGAACAGCACTCCGGCGGACAGCTTATTTTCCGTGAAAATTATATGCCAATGATCCGCGGAAAAAATATTCTGGTACTTCTCGCCACCGCGACAACCGGAAAGACACTACATACCGCTCTTGAATGTATTGAATATTATGGTGGTAAGGTTGCCGGTGTATCTTCCATCTTCTCGGCAGCTGAAGAAATTCATGGAGAAAAGGTTAACACCATTTTCCGAACCGAAGATATACCGGATTATGCAACCCACCCGGCATCTGAATGTCCAATGTGCAAATCCGGACAACCGATTCAGGCTATTATAAACAGCCATGGCTATTCGTCCTTATAACAAACAGTAATAAAAACTCCCCGTTCAGAATATATTATAATAATCTGAACGGGGAGCTTTTATTATGTCATCGAACACTAAAATTATTGTACTGAAATCAAAAGAATTAATCTATACCGGCATATTTATTGTGCTTGGCATCCTGCTTGTGCTTTTATTATGGTATATGTTCTCACCCAAAAAACAATCAGACAAACAAACGGACGAAAACACGGAAACAGTAACAACCTATAAGCCCGGCGTCTACTCGACACAATTAAATATCGGTGGCTCCTGTCTCGAATTACAAACAACGGTAAATGAACACGCTGTAACACATGTCGACATCGTCAATCTCGACGAAACCGTAACCGCTATGTACCCACTTGTACAGCCTTCTGTCGATGCAATCAACGAACAATTGGGACTGACCGGAAATCTCGATGATGTTACATATGCAAGTGACAACCAGTACACAACCATTCTTTTACTTGAAGCTGCAAAACAGGCAGCCGCTTCTGCTACTGTTTTGCCACAATGACACCGCCTGTTTTATAGATGCTGTCTGCCGGTACAAATCCACGTACCGGAGACAGCGGATAAACATTTGTATGACTGCCGATTACAGTACCCGGATTTAATACAGAATTACATCCGACCTCCACATAATTACCAAGCATGGCACCAAATTTCTTACGTTCCGTATCAATATCAAAGACTTCTCCTGTCGAAGTTTCCGTTCCCTTCACATGAACCGGTGTCTTGTCGCTCTTTACATTCGAAGTGATAGAGCCTGCACCCATGTGGGACATATATCCAAGAATCGAATCGCCGACATAATTATAATGCGGTACCTGCACATGATCAAAGATGATGACATTTTTAAGCTCCGTCGAATTGCCGATGACACAGTCTTCACCAACCAGTGCATTTCCACGGATAAATGCACACTGTCTAACCTCCGTATTCGCACCGATAATTGCCGGTCCCGTGATGGAAGCCGATGCAAAGACCTTTGCCGTCTTGTGAATCCAGACATGCTCCAAAACCTCTTCATACTCCTCTTTATCCAGCGAAGCACCAATCTCCAGTATCCAATCGGAAATATGTGCAAGTGCCTCCCACGGATATGTCAGTTTCTCCAGATACGCCTTTGCTACCGTATGCTCCAAATCATATAACTCTTTGATTGTCACTTCCTGAACACACTTCATATTAACTGCTCTCCTTTTTCTCCGTCTTTTTTGTTTTACCCTTTTCATAAAATGGTTTCGTCCGGTTAAATACCGCAACCATCTGATTTTGATTCTTCAGCTGTTTTACCGCATTTGTGTTGTCACGCACAAAACGATTCATCTTCTCCGTATATTCTTCTTTCGAGATTGTACCATCCGCAACACCGGACAATCCCTTCTCCCACGAAGCAGTCATCTCCGCCCGAAGCAGATTCCGAATCGAGCAGGAAACCACATCGTAGATGATTTCTCCTAAAAATGTCGGTGTCACTATCTGCGTTTTTTTATTGAGTGCAATATACCGGTTTGTCACAAGCTTTGTAATAATACTGTCACGGGTCGCACTTGTACCAATTCCGCTTCCCTTGATTTGAGATCTTAGTTCCTCATCCTCAATAAGCTGCCCGGCATTCTCCATAGCAAGAATCAATGTACCGGATGAGTACCTCTTCGGTGCGGATGTCTCTCCCTCTTTGATGTCAAAGCTACGAACGGCCAGCTCATCTCCCTTTTTCAAGGCCGACAGTTTTTCAAGTTCCTCGGAAGGAAGCTTTTCATCTTCCGTTTTCTTCTCGGAAGGCATACCCGCGATTGCAAGATATCCCGGCTTTTTCAAACGTTTAAAGTTCGAAAAAAATGATTCGGTTCCCTCTTTTTTTTCTCCGACTGTTGTATGAATATTCCGGGTAAATGTCAGCCCCAGTTTCTCATACTCTGCTGCCGGATAAAAAATACTTAGGAATCGTCTTGCAATAATATCATAAACCTTCTTTTGAATATCATTTAATCCATTCAGATTGGCAAGCCCCTGTCCGGTCGGAATAATCGCATAGTGGTCGGTAATCTGCTTATCATTTACATACTTTGACTTTGCGATTCCCTTATATCCGCCCTGTTGCATGACATGATCCGCATATGCAGCAAGCGGCGCATATCCTCGTAGTCCGCCGATATTTTTCCCGATTTCCTTTGCTACAGCTGTTGAAAGCACGCGCGCATCCGTTCTCGGATATGTCACAAGCTTGCGCTCATATAAAGTCTGAACCGTATTCAATGTATCCGTCGGACTGATTTTAAAAAATCTTGAGCAGTCATTCTGCAGCTCCGCCAGATTGTAAAGCATCGGCGGTGCTTTTTTCTCGGTTTTCTTCTCCACCTTTTCCACACGCAGTGTAAGGGGTGACTTTTCAGACAATTCCGCAATCAGCTGCTTTGCCGAATCCTCTTTTTTAAATCCATTTTCTTTGTATAGCAAGGGTGAATCCAGATATGCGGAAGCTTCCGTTGTCTTCCACTCTGCCTCAATGCCCTCCATACCTGCAATCACGCGGTAAAACGGAGTCGGAACAAACTCACGGATTTCCCGTTCCCGTTTTACGATCATACCTAGTACACAGGTCATAACCCGGCCGACTGCAATCACACAGCGATCTAAGCCAAGATAATTTTTTACTGTATAGCTGTACTTCAAAGACAACGCCCGCGAGAAATTGATGCCCATGAGATAATCCTCCTGTGCACGCAGATACGCGGCATCACTCAGAGAATCATACTCGGAAAGATCCTTTGCCTCTCTGATTCCGCGCAATATTTCTTCCTCTGTCTGTGAATCAATCCAGACACGCTTGCGTTTCTTTTTTGGGTCAACATTTGCCATCTGATCTACGAGACGATATATATATTCTCCTTCCCGCCCGGAGTCCGTGCAGACATAAATACATGCAATATCGTCCCGGGTCAATAAACGACTTACTACCTGAAACTGCTGCTTGGATGAATCTATAATTTCATATTTGTATGTTTCCGGAACAAACGGAAGTGTCTCCATGGTCCAGCGCTTTAGATTTTCATCATAGGCATCCGGATAGCTCATCGTAACAAGATGTCCAACACACCATGTAACAACTGTATCTTCATTTTCGATAAACCCATCCCGGGCACCTGCCGTCGCTGCCCCCTTCATCCCGAGAGCCTTTGCAAACTCCCGTGCAACACTCGGTTTTTCCGCTATGTACAAATTCTTCAAACTACTTCCTCTTTCTATCATTTCTTATGAAACGCAGCTTAATCTATCTACGCTTCCGCGATTGCCCCCGCAAGTGCCTCCATGGCAGGCAGATCAGAATCCTTCATCGTAGAGCGAATCGTAACTACCGGCTCTACGAGAGTAATATTTTTCATCGTATCAAGTATTCCCTTCATTGTACGCGCCGCTGTCGGTCCCCAGCTTCCGTTTTCAAGGATACCGACTGTACGCTTTTGATATGCCTTGGCCTGTAAATGGTTCAAAAACTCCTGCATACATGGAAATACACCTGCATCGTAGCTTGCCGCACAAAGAACCATACGGTCATAGCGGAACGCATCCTCAATAACCTCTGCCATATCCTCTCTTGCAAGGTCACTTACAACAACCTTCTCCACACCTTTTTCCCGGAGCATCTCAGCAATCTTTTCGGCTGCTTTTGCTGTATTGCCGTGAATAGATGCATACGCTACAAGCACGCCCTTATTCTCCGGCTCATATTTGCTCCATGTATCATACATACCAATATAGTATGCCAAATTCTCTTTTAAGACCGGACCATGAAGCGGACAGATTGTCTGTACATCCAGTCCGGACAACTTTTTAAGCAGAGTCTGAACCATCGCACCATATTTTCCGACAATATTAAAGTAATATCGTCTCGCCTCGCATGCCCAGTCCTCATCCTCTGTCAATGAAAGTGCGCCGAATTTGCCAAATGCATCTGCAGCAAACAGCACCTTCTCGCTTGCTTCATAAGATACCATAACCTCCGGCCAGTGAACCATCGGTGCCAGGTAAAAGTTAAGGGTATGTACTCCGAGAGAAAGGGTATCCCCCTCTTTAACCGCCTGCTTTTTACATACATCAAGACGACTCTCAAAAAACTGTGGCAGCATCGCAATCGCCTTCTCACTTGCCACGATTGTTACGTCCGGATACTCTGCTACAAGCTTCTCGATACTTCCCGCATGATCCGGCTCCATATGAGACACAACAAGATAATCAACCGTTCTTCCACCCAATGTGTCCTTCAGGTTCTCCATCCATGTCCCGGTAACACGCGCATCCGCTGTATCCATAACCGCAACTTTATCATCTAAAATCACATAAGAATTATAAGAAATTCCTTCCGGTACGACATACTGACTCTCAAATAAGTCAATCTCCGTATCATCCACTCCAATATACCGAATTGCGTCTGAAATTGTAACCTGCATTGTTTTTTCCTCCTATGTATTATATTTTTTTATTCTGCTTCCATTTGTTAAATCATAAGAAATATTACATGTATTTGGATAAATAGTCAATATCATTCCACGAGCAAAAACTGTTGCACCACAATAAATAGGGGCTGCTTGCGCAGCCCCCGGGGGAAATATAAAAAACTAAGAAAATATCATATTTTACTGTTCAAACAACAGCTCCTCGTATGTAGGGAACGGCCATGCCTTTGCATCTACCATCTTCTCG
>JBJEMZ010000065.1:0-3025 GCA_051879935.1 Wujia sp. | reverse complement strand
GGTGAATTTTTTGAGGACAACACATTGTCGGTTTATGTGAAACGATTACGCTCGAAGCTTGGCGAGGATGGCGCATACATTGAGACGGTGCGAGGTGTGGGTTATCGATTCAGACAGGAGTAACAAATCCGAAACAGAGAATAGGAGTAAGAAGTTCTGGCATATAGAAGGCACTATGAAAGAAAAAAGTTATGAACTCGGGAAATTTAATCGAACTTACCTGGTTTTTGGTGGCAGCATGCTTTGTCTGTTTGCTGCCTGCTGTATCTGGGTAATGGATGTATTTGGCTGGAAACTGTATGCACTTCTGGCTTTTTTTCTTGTGTTTGAAATCGTGATTTATGCAGTTGCGAGAAAACAGATTGCGGCGATGAGCAACGATATCCGGCATGTGACGGATATTATGACTGATATATTGGAAGGTGCGGAGACAATCGCAAATGAGGAGTATAAAAGCGGGGAAATCGGCATGCTTTATACGAATCTTTTTAAACTCGTGATGGCATTAAAGCAAAGCAATCTGAAGGAGAAGGAAGAAAAAATCTTTTTGCGGGATATCATTTCCGATATCTCTCATCAGTTGAAGACGCCTCTCGCATCGCTTACGGTTTTTCTTGACCTTTTGTGTGATGGAAGAGTATCAGATGAGAATAAACAAAAGCAGATGCTGCAGGAATCCCGTAATCAGATCACAAGGATGGAGTGGATGGTTTTGTCTATGCTAAAGCTTGCGCGAATTGAGGCGGGTGCGATTCAGTTTGATATGCGAAGCTGTGATTTAGGTCTGCTTGCGGCGCAGGCGGTAGAAGGTGTCGCCTATCTCACAAATGAACGCAGGCAGACGGTGCAGGTAGATATCGAACCGGGGACAAAGCTTGTCTGCGATGGAGACTGGCTGGTGGAGGCGATGATTAATCTCCTGAAGAATGCGTCGGATTATTCAAAACCGGATACGGAGATTGATGTGTGGGCAGAGGCAAATCCGATGTATACCCGCATCTACATTAAAGATCATGGAATCGGCATCTCGGAGGAGGACCAGAAACATATATTTAAACGCTTTTACCGTGCGAACAACGAAGTGAATCCCAACAGCGTCGGCATCGGTCTCTCACTCACGAAATCCATCATTGAGGGAATGGGCGGAAAGATATCGGTGCGGAGCGAGCTTTCAGAATATACGGAGTTTGTGATTACATTTGTGCATACGGGATAAAGTGCGGAATGGCATTTCGGAGAACAAATCAGTGATGAAATAATCGGCCTGATAGATGATGATACGAAGGTGTACAGATGTTGTAAGGATTATGAATATATATCGAAAGGTTCTGTAGGTGAAATATTCAGAATCGTTGAAAAGGGGCAGGAAAGAGTAGTTGTTGATTTTTATTTAGTTGACTAGATAAAAAATCAGACAAGATTAGAAATTGTCCGTAGGAGCCAGTCAGATGCTACCCACGGATAAAATCCAACGGGAAGAAAGAATTTTCAAGAGTTTCCGGCGATAAATTGTCCGTAGGAGTCAGTTGGATGCTCCCCACGGACAAAATCAAGCAGGGAGGAAGAAGTATCAAGAGCTTCCGGCGATAAATTGTCCGTAGGAGCCGGTTGGATGCTCCCTACGGACAAAAAAGCAACAGGATGTTGAGACGACAGGACTTCGCTCGCTCTACAACCGGCAGGAATAGCTGGCTAACTTCGAGCGAGAGTCACTAGCCCAACTGCCTGATTGCCTGTAACATAAAAAAGTGTTAGAATACTTTTTATGTTGCAGACAACTGAATAATTGATACAATAAAAAAGGAGTGATTTTTTGGAACAGACAGGCGGAAAATGGTCGGCACTAATCGGTGCGTATATGATTGTAAAGGGAATCATCAATCTGATACTCGGATTTAGCGCGGGAAATGTGGTGACGCTTATCATCAGTGCCGTACTTGCATTTTTGCTGATTAAAGGTGTGCCATATATGAATTATGTGGTGGGCGCCTATCTTGCGATAATCAGTGTGATGCATCTCGTTCCGAATATTACCGGACATCACTGGTTTTATCTCGCAGAAGGAATCCTTGATTTGATAGCATCGTTTGTATTATTTACAAGCAAAAAGGTACAGGAGTAAAAGATGGAGAACGGACACAAACCAAGAAAAAGAGATACTTACATATCGCTGGACGAGGTAAGACGCCCGTTTCCGTATGAGATGCGCGAGCAGAGGCAGAATCCGGGCATGCGGGAATCGACGGTCTACGAGAATCCACAGGAATCTATGCAGGAATCGGCGGTCTACGAGATGCCACAGGAATCTATGCAGGAATCGGCGGTCTGCGAGATGCCACAGGAACCAGACGCAAATAACAGTTCTCAGGATGATATATGGAATCAGCCGGAACCATATGATATGACAAATGTGAATCCGCGGAAGCTGCAGCGTGCTGCAGGAACAGCACCCCGCCAGACTGCGCCGCCTCCGCATCGCACTGTTTTCTCGTCGGGGAAACATACATGGAAGGACTTTTTGACGGCATCGAATCTGCTGATTTTAATCAATGTGATTGTCTATATTGTAGTTATGAGGCAGAAAATGCCGGATGATCCCCAAAACATACTTTTAATCTATAAGCATGGTGGGCTATATGTGCCGGCGGTACAAAAGCTTGGAGAATATTACCGGTTTTTCACGTCGATGTTTCTGCATTTTAATTTTAGCCATCTGCTTAACAACATGTTTTGTTTGTTTATAATGGGAAATATTTTAGAGGAACAGTTTGGTAAGCTGCGTCTGCTGGCGGTTTATCTGCTTGGCGGACTTGGCGGATCGGTTGGCTCATATCTGAACTACCTATCTATGACCAGCTATCCGGTTTCGGCGGGCGCATCCGGGGCGGTATTTGCTCTTTATGGGGGTGTTCTTGCGATGGTTATGTTTGATAAACGGGTGCGGGGATTTTTGAATCCGTGGAGATTTATAGTTCTGATTCTGATTACGATTGTGAGTCAGCTTTCAGACAAAACTATTGGAAAC
>JBJEMZ010000064.1:0-3040 GCA_051879935.1 Wujia sp. | reverse complement strand
TTTTGAATATCATACTCATCCACCTCTGCATTCAGCTGACGGACACATTCTTTATTGATTTGCTGGATACAGGTAATGATTCCTGCCGGCTTTGTTACACAAATGGATTCGTCCGGATTGCTGTTAATGATTGGCATAATATCAACCGTCCAGCTGCCAATATCAACAACCAATACCTTATTATCAAAGAATCGTAACTTATCACTTACCGCAGCATAGCACTGTGGATACACCGAGACTTTTTCAACCACAATATGATACTTAATCTTATTGTATTTGAACGTTACTTCCTTGTCCCTCATCAGGTACTTTATGAAGTCATCTTTTTCCTCACCAAATCTTGTAAGAGGAAGACCTACTGCCCATAGCACATGTGCATCTCTTATATGAAGTCTTTCTAAGGTCATTGCCGTTGCTGCTAGCGTCAGCAAATAGTAATTATCATCATGAACCTTATCTTCCTTGACTTCCAGCCGTTTACCACCGATTTTATAATACTTATTATTGTATTCCAGCACATCGTTAAATAACGCAGGTTCTGTCGTTATCTCACTCACACCGGAAGTAAACACATCCTGTTCTGTCTTCATATTCGCCCATCCATGATCTATGGGAACAACCTTTGTATTCGGATTAATCATTTCGCATACCTCCTTAAATTAGTGCATAGAAAAAGGCCAAAAGAATATCACTACTCTTTCAGCCTTTTTCGTATGCCATTTCCTAACAATTATACATTGGATAATCCAATGACATAATGGCAATTACATTCATTATGTAACGTATGCTTTGTTCCTAATCGCCCGCATACAGCGTAAGATTGCTCTTACTGGGAATTACCAGCACAACTGCCTGATGTAAAAACATACTGCATTCACGACACATTCCTAAGAACATGAGCCCCTCTACTGCCTTTTCGAGGATGAGGAATCTAACCTCTGTGGTTTATTATCCATCCGCTACGTTGTTTCATTCTAATAATAGAAAGATTACCGTGTTCGCTCCACCTTCGTCTCTCGACACTTCGGTTCTCCATTCGCTTAACTATGACTGTAACTGTCTGGTACCGCACCGGATTTTTATTGTGCTAATAACTGCTATTAAATTGTGATGTTTGGTTTTGATTTCTCTCAACCTCACACCGATATTATAACACTTCCATTTTCCGTAATCAATTTTTCTCGCGGTGTTATTTTGCCATTTTGGGGCAAAAGGTTCCGTAGTACGGTGTTTCTTAATATCCTTTTACAGTTACCTTGGAAGAAAGTCCTTTAAAGGCATTACCTTCCTTTACCGGTCCTCTTTCCATACCATGACTGCCTCCCGGGCCAGCCGCTTTCCGCTAAAGACTGCACCACGAAGCATCCGGTAAATGACAAAAAACGGAATCAGAATCTTTACTTTATACACGACCGGATAATAGGACTTATAAAATTCCATATCCGGAAACAGCCTTCTTAAGTAGTAGAGAAGTTTCGTCTTGTCTGCAATCGGTGCCTTATCGCCCTGCAGTTTACGAAGCTTTTTTGATACCATGGCTTTGGTGGTGCCGTATGTTCCGGAATACATGCTTTCCGACAGCATTTTGTATTCTTCCTCCGTCAGTTCTTTCAAGGACAAGCCTTGTCCAAAGACTTTTTCCGATGCACTGCAAAACGTTTTCTCAAACTCTGAAATTCCCAGCTTTTCAAGTTCCTTTTCAATATAAGAATCATCCAGCTCCTTTACGGACCGGTACACATAACAGTCCACAAAAGAACGGATACCGGTGCCGCATCCATCAAAATGCTTAAAGGCATGCGCTACAAAATACACATAAAAATCCTCGTCCGTAAAATGATACCCTGCCCCTGTTTCATTTTTTACAAGGCGCTCCTTTACATTTTCATAATACTTTGCCCACACCTCATTATGTCCGGCTCCAAAAAGGGCTGTGTGCATTTCAAAATTATAGACAGGCTCCTTCTCATATACATCATGATTCCCCTTTGCGTAAGAAATCACTTCATAGCCTTCCCTTACAAAATAATCTTTTACAGCCGCTTCATACTCTGCATCAAACAAAATATCGTTATCAGCCATCTGACGCATTTCCTGTCTGGGATACAGGTCTTTTAAAATTGCACCTTTCAGGGGCATATACCAGATATGCTCTGCATCCATGTATTGAAACAATTTCTTTCTCGCTGCATCTAACATCAGATTCTTGCGCAGTGCCTTATCCCTTGTCTCTTTCCATTTTGTAAGAACAGAAACAACTGTATCATCCTTTGCTAAGGCACGCAGTCCATCCCCTGTGCTATTTCCAAGCAGTTCCAGTGCATCATAGGTAATCGCTGCAAGAGTATGGCATTGGGCATAACGATAGAGAGCAGCAAGGTCCATGCCACAAACTTTGTCTTTATCCGGTGTCTGATTATGGAGTGCACAGGTAATCAGATAAAGCATATCCTCCCCTGTCTTATCAATCTCCTTTTGCATGTTCCTTCTCCTCTCCAAAATGTATCTGTCTGTCACACACCGCCAAAGCCGCCGGTCTGTGGGTTACTATAATAACTGTCTTATCCGTCATGGACTTGATATTTTCAAGTACTTTTCTCTCAGTATCCGCATCCAGTGCAGAAGTTGCCTCATCCAGTATCAGTATGGGACTTTCCGAAAAGATTGCCCTTGCGATAGCGAGGCGCTGCATCTGCCCTTCCGAAAGCCCAAGTCCCCGTTCTCCAAGAAGTGTATCTGCCTCGCAAGGAAGCTCACTTACAAAATCACAACAGGCAAGGGTAAGGGCGTTATTTATCCGCTTCTCATTGCCCTGCTCTCCGGGGTCTGCAAATGCCACCACACTGCGGATGGTTCCACTCATTAAGTGATTGCCCTGTGGCACATAGGCAAAGAGCCTTTGATAGCTTTCATCTGGGGTAACGCTGCCTGCCTGTGGCTTATATAAGCCTAAGAGGAGCTTTAGCACTGTACTCTTGCCACAGCCGGATGCTCCGGTAAATGCCACAAATTCCCCCTTACGGACAGTCAGGGAATAATC
>JBJEMZ010000063.1:11172-14374 GCA_051879935.1 Wujia sp. | reverse complement strand
TGATTTCATAGGCATTTTCCTTTACCTCACAACAGCCCCGCTGCTGGTCAACCGATCCTAAGATATGGAAAAACTGACTGATGCTCTCCGATTCCGAATCTCCGGAAAGGGAATTCATCTTCGTAAATGCCACCCGTACAAACCGGGACTGTGATGACAGATCGCCCGGAAGTCCGATTGCCCCCATACCACGACTGTATGCGTCCAAAGAAAGCTTGTCCGAAAAATGATTCTCCGGATTCTTCACGGACAAATACCGATAATTATTTAAAGCAAACATCTGTGCCGGAAACGGCGGATTGTTTGTGAGCACACCAACCGGATTGTCATAGACATGAATCCCATCTGCCACTGCCTCCACTGTAATTGCTTCCTCGCGGTCTGCGATAATCCAGTGTAGCTGTGCAAGCGGAAGTTTGTCACTAAACGGTGTATCAATCAGATTAATTTTTGAAATCAGTTCTCTTGCCTCTTTTACGGAAACACATTGCCCAAGTACCCACGGAATAAATTCAAACTGGCAGACATTCTCCTTACCCTGTTTTTCTTTTTCATAATGTGCATTTCCAACGAAATTAAGGCCTGCCATACCAAGCCCTTTTTCATTTACTGCGTCATAATAAAGCGGATAATCCCCTGCCACATATGCCATCCCAATCATCGCATAGTGATGGGAAACTTCTCCCATCTTGCGAAACTGAAACGGATAGTTCCGCGGTGTCACTACGACCTGATCGCCGTAGGAAAATTCATAATCCAGAGTTCTTCCAAAATAAAAATCTTTTGTTTTATAGGTTGCTGCCGTACACATGTTTTTACCTCCGTTATTTCTGTTACTCATATGTAGTATATCTATTAGAATGTCACATCATACAAAACTGAACATCCCATTGCGCAAAACAGAACATCTCACCACATAAAACAGCCTGCAGCAATGATGTGAGACTACCTATATGCGCATAGATACCAACATGTATTATAGCAGTTTCCCATACAGATTCCAACATGATATCTTTCCTGTCATCCTTTTTGTCCGTAGGAAGCCTCTGACTTCCTCCCTCGGACAATTTACCACTAGAAACATTTGAAAAAACATCTTGCTCGTTCGATTTTGTCCGTGGGGAGCTTCTGACTTCCTTCCGCGGACAATTTTCCGCCGGAAACTTCTGACAATTCATCTTACTCGCTCATTTTTGTCCGTGGGAAGCTTCTGACATCCTCCCACGGACAATTTTCCGCCAGATACTCTCGGAAATTCATCTTGCTCACTCATTTTTGTCCGTGGGGAGCTTCTGACTTCCTTCCGCGGACAAAACCACAGTACTGTCCACAATTTGAGCAAGCCTGTAAGCAGGCTTATTCCTACTCAATCTCTTTCTCCAAATTTACAGAGCAAAAAATATACGATTGAATAAACAACCATAGAAAATATCGATATTATAATGTAATCTAAATTTAAAATACCATCTCTGGCATAGCAATAAATCAGGTAACCTATGCTTATTAGCAAATATACTATTAGTTACACAATATACTTTTTGATATTGTTTCGCATATGTTCGACCGCCCGGCTTAAAATTCAAACGTATCACTATCAAACTTAATTGCCTTCCGTTCCGTCTCCGTAATCTGCAGCAAATCACGCTTTTTAAACTGGAACAATGCAGCCACCACCGACTTTGGGAACATCTGGATGGCTGTATTGTATTTTGTCACAGTATCGTTATAAAACTGCCGTGCCATCCCAATCTTGTTTTCCGTTTCCGAAAGTTCTTCCTGCAGCTTTAAGAAGTTTGTATTTGATTTTAACTCCGGATAGCTTTCTCCGATTGCCAGCACCCTTGCACATGCCCTGCCAAGCTCTGCATCCGCCGCGCAGGCTTCCCTTGTGCTTCCGGCATTCATTACCTTGTTTCGAAGCTCTGTAATATCCGTCAATGTCTTCTTTTCAAATTTTGCATATCCCTTCACCGTCTCCAGCAGATTCGGAATTAGTTCCGCACGACGTTTTAATTGCACATCCACCTGCGCGGACTGATTGTCCACACGGTTTCGAAGCGTTATGAGACTGTTATATCCTATAATCACCTCTGTAAAACAAAATATAATAACGAATGCTAAAAAGCCTAAAATAATCCATACTGTCATAACATTTCCTTCCTTTCATCTAAGATTTCCTTTACAATCTGTTCATTTTCCTCCAGCACAACTGCGTATACCAGATAATCCTCCCAAAGCACGACCTGTCGCCTGTCAGCTTCGCTCAGATTGGAATAATCATGAATAAAATTTTTCATACCATACACACACTCCGCCATATGATTGCCATAATCGGTTCGCCGAATCTGCTGTGTCATGCTCTTCACGATATCTGCACCTGCAGGGGACATGACAGCAACCGCATACGCAATCAGAAACATCGTATATAGAATCAAAAATGTGATTCCCAAAAATGCAAGAACCCCTTTCGGACTGCTGCACCATTCAATCATCCATGCAATCGGACGATCACTTTTACCAAATTCATCAAACTTAAGCAGAACCGGCATGGAAATAACCACAAGCCCCAGGTACACAAGCACCACAACAAATCCTATTTTATTTGTGGAATGCATTTTCACATGTGTTTTCGGATTGTAAAAAAGCGCAATCATGAAAAACAGCATGAATGCATACAGCTCAAACAAACCACGCAAAAGCTTCGGCTGACTGCACACAAAATCAATATGTTCTGTCACACTGATTCCTAATTCCATCTGAAAAACCGGGCGGAGATTCTGCATCCGCGGCAACAGAGAAATCAGCCAGATGAGACACAGCGCAATCAGTACGGCTTTTATCACATATCTTTTTTTCGAGCTGTAAACCTTCCGTTTCTGAATTCCGGACCTTACAATATACCCCTGTTCATACGCCTCAGCCATTGCCATCTCTTTCCACTGCACATCCGCTTCCGCATCAAAATCTCCCTGCACCAGATGTTCAATCAGATACCGGTCGCTTGGATTTAAATCATTGTAGCTGTTATATTTCTCCGTTGTGTGATAGGTATGATTCTCATCTTCTACCAGCAGTCCGAGATTTTCATACTGCAGAACAGATGCCGCCACATCCTTCTTCTGTTCGATTTGCAAATCCGATAAAATACTGATGGTCGCAGGCGATAAACCGGTCAGCTTGTCCCGATAATAATCAAAATCTT
>JBJEMZ010000063.1:0-11072 GCA_051879935.1 Wujia sp. | reverse complement strand
CTGATGGTCGCAGGCGATAAACCGGTCAGCTTGTCCCGATAATAATCAAAATCTTGAATATTATCAATTGTACAATTCTGAATCGCGATTCTCCTCCTTATCACAATCCTTGTTTTCATGACCAGATAAGGAATCCCGGCGAATATCAAAGTTCCAAGCAAAAACCAGGCTATGACACCCACCGCTGCCATAGTACCCGGAGCAGCCGCATAACAGGCAAATGCTTCTTTCCCGGTACCGAGTATAACAAATGCCAGACATGCGAATGGAAGGATTCGAAGCCTTCGCTCCTCCTGTTTAAATTTCGTAATTGAAGATAACTCGAATGTTTTTTTATTCTTTGCTTTCATGTTCTTCCCTGCTTCCTTTACTTTCTTCTATCGTAATGTTCATGCTTCCCTGTTTCTATCACGCAAACGTAATCAATTTGTAAAATACAGATTAATTCCCGTGAGTTAACATACATTTAACTTTCATTTCACGGTATCCGCGTTGTGAAACGATATGCATTTCCTTATACTTATATATTAGAAAATAAACGGAACGGCAAATAAACCTCCAAACAAATATGCGAACGAAAGAGTGGTGAATTTCAAACATGAAAATAGAATGGACAAACAAAAAGGACGGCACCAGGGTAAAAAACAAGAATTTCCCATATCTGCAGGACGGAAAAGCAGTCGGCGCTTCCTACGATAAAATCATATTTGACTGTCAGAAAGAAGATATTGACCAGGAAACAACGAATGCTTTAATTCAAAAGCTTGAAGCCTGGCATAAGACAACCCATAATGCAGATAAAGCCGGAACCATTATTTTATTCATTCTGACTATATGCGTGATTCCTTTTATTCTGGTACCTGTTTTATATTTTGCATTCCAGGTATATTTACCAACCACTGATTACAACATGCTCATTCCGCTTTTGCTCATCACTCTGGTAGCACTACTTGCAATCTGGTTTATGGCAAAGGGATTAAAGCTGCAAAAATCCGCAAGCACAAAAACCGATCAATTATACCAGGAGGCAAAAACGCTGGTTGCCTGCGATACACCCGAGCTGTTTTCCTGCCGAATCATCGAAAAACAATGGTATGAGGCTGTAGACGAAGCAGACTGTTATTTTCTAAATTCCGAGCACCTTACGTTCCGTGTTGACTTGTCGAAATATGAACAGACAAAAAAAGGAGACTGCCTTACCCTTGCGCTCATGAGCACAAAAGATGACCATCTCCTGTTTGTGCTTTAACATTTTATAATATTATTCACCTGCAAAAAATTCCATCTCTTCCCGGTTTGCCCGTTTCCCGTTTTCGCTTCTTAAGTTCAGGTGAAATACGTGCCCATCCGTAGCTTCATCCTGTCCGAATTTCCGAAAAACAAACGGGATGGAAAATGCTTGCAGCTTTTGTTTCATTGATTCCGTATGCTTTGCAAGCGGGTCATTGACAGAAAGCATCAGATACGTTGCCGGAAAATCCTTCGTCATGTAATCCAATACTCTGAAATAACTGGCAGCTAGATTTCTTTGTATCGTAAACGGGATGTACCAATTGCTGATTTCATCCGTTTGGAACAAAAGACCACCATCATACACGCCGCAATTTAGCGCTATTTTTTTCGGAACGATGATTTCAACGTCCCTGCCGAATGGGAAGAGTTCGCGGTAACTTTGATTTGTCGCAAAAATAGAATACTGGCTCGTAAGCTGCGCTCCGGCAGAGTCTCCAACCATATACATGCGCTGCAAATCAAGTTCATACTGCTCTGCATGCTTCGTCAGATAGTCCATAACCATGCAGACATCTGTAAACCCTGCCGGATATTGATATTCCGGACTTAACCGATAATTAAAATTTACAACCGCGAATCCATACGCAGCCAGTGTCATTGTATAAAGTCTGTACAATTCCTTGTCACCATAAAACCAACCTCCGCCATGGACACTGACAATCACCGGATATTTTCCATCCTTCACAAGCGACTTTTCATCTTCCGGATAGTAAATATCAAGCAGATGCCATATCTTCTCATTCTCTGTCTCAGAATCCGCATATGTGATATCTGTTATCTTTTTTACATGTTCCGGTTCCCTAATCCCGGCATCCCGCAGGGCATCATTTTTTGCCCACTCCTGCCTGTTTTTTTGCGCCTGTTCCTTATAGCTTTGAAGCAAATCATTTTCATTCATACAGATTCCCCTTTGGTTGTCCCTTAACCATCTACTCTCGAATAAAACCTTTATCACTTGCCGGTACGCCTTCCTCATCTGAAGTAAAACGTTCTACCTGCATATGCAAATCGTATTTTTCTCTTAATTCCGCGATTTTCTTCATCATCGGAGAGGCATGGTGTTTGTCAATTGCCTCCTGACTCTCCCAGCTATCTACCAACAATACCGTCTCTGAATCATGCATCGAAATAAAATAATCATACTGCAGATTTCCTGTTTCCTGTCTGATAAGCGAGGCTGTGCCGCTTTCCTCCATCTCCTCCGCAAATCTGCGCGCATTTCCATTTATTCCTGTATAATATAAATGCAATGTTATACTCATTCGTCTTCCTCCTTCAATTCGTTTTTATCCGTTTCGCCTTCCTCAATTGTATCACCGAATATACCATAATCACAACCCACATAGCGCAAAACAAAAGGATTTTCGCTCTCACAACCCCAGTTGCCACCAAATCTTCTCCAATCATGCTGAGGGGTAATGCAATCCAGACTGCAAGTATAAGCATGCCAATGATACGTTTCAACCTGCTTCTTCTCTTATCTGCAAACCATATCTCCAAAAGCGAATGCCCTTCATTTACGGAAAAGACCGCCATCGACAAATCCGCAACATCATCTAACAACTGTTCTATGCCCGGATATTTACTGCCGGACTTTTCTTCTTCCCTGACATAATTCAGATAATAATCGATATCCAGATCCTGCGCCGCATCCGTCTCCAGCATGACATTGCACAAGTCAATCGAGCTTTGAAGCATTTCATTTTGCTCCTGCAAATCCAGAAGCTGTTTTCGAAATGCCACTTCCAATTCATCCGGATTTTCAGTATCAAGCAACGGCTGAAGCTTCTCAATCGGCATATTGAGCTTTCGAAATAAAATAATCTTTTTTAAACGTTCGCAATCCTCTTCCGTGTAATCGCGATATTTACTTTCTTCTAGTCTGGCAGGTGCAATCAGCCCTTTTTTCTCATAAAAACGGATATTACTGATGCTAAGCCCTGTCTTTTCCGCTACTTCCCCGATTCTCATATTTACTCCCTCTTTTCATGAATCAAAGGCCCATGTTCCAATACCTGTTTTGCATATACCACAATTGTATCGGGGAAGCCAAAACATGTCAACAAATCGATTGCATTCGTGGTTCCCCCGATTCCTCTGCGAAGCTTATAGTCAAACTGAATGTCCGCCTGCTCCATATGACTGTCAAAATAATAACACGTATATCCTTCCTTTAGTTCTTCCGCAAGCTCGATATCATGTGTCGCAACAATCACCTGACAATTCCGGTTCTGCAAATATTGAAGCATCGCGAACGACGCTGCCATCCGTTCTCTCGTATTCGTTCCCTTAAAAATCTCGTCGATTACAAACAAATGCTGCTTTCCATCCTGAAGTACATCCAGCATACGCTTCAAATACCGGACCTCCCGCACATAATAGCTCTCGCCGGATACGATGTCATCCCGAAGTGCCATGGATGACATCACAGAAATCGCAGGCAGATGAAAAGCTTTGGCAGTACAGATGTGTATTGTCTGCGCCAAAATGACATTGATTGCAACTGCTTTCATAAACGTGGATTTCCCGGAAGCATTTGCCCCGGTAATCATAGCATGTTTCTCAAGGCTAAAATCATTCACAACCGCATCTTCAAGCAAAGGGTGATAAGCGCCCCTCATATCGATTCCCCCATCCGGACAAAAATCCGGAATGCAGACCTTTCGCTTGCTCCGACGAAATGATGCGACGGAGATTGCCATATCCATACTCCCGACAAATTCGTACAGATGCCATACTTTATCCACATGCCGCTCCAATATCCGGAGCAGGTGGTTATACATGGAGATGTCATATAAGCTGATTCCAAGCACATAATCCTGTAAAAATGAAAGTTCATTCAATGCCGTGAGGGAATGCTTTCGCACCTGAAAACTGCCGACAAGACGAGCAAACCATTTAAAATACATTGTATCATCTGCAAGCCTTGTTGTATCAATCAAGCGACTCCAATCCCTATCCTTTCCTATCAATTCACAAAACTTTACAATCTGTTTGATACTTCCAAGTGAATACAGAAACGATTCGTACTTTTGTTTTGTCAATGTATAGAAAGCCAGATTGACAACCGCAATACCAAGACACGCACACAGCCATATCGATTCCTGCGTAAAAACGCCCACGAAACCTGTAATTAACAATGCCGCCTGCAATATATGATACAAAAATCCACACGGAATCTTTAATGCATCCAGATTGTGAAGAAAAATCGGCATATAATAATCCTCATCCCGTTTTCCAATCCCAACGAGCTGTTCTTCAAGGGCAAGACGCTTGTCCACATCAGCATCACAAGCTTCTATTATTGTTTCCCACTGTTCCCAGTCACAGCTTGCGTCTACTTCATGTAACCTTTTGTATAATATCTGCTCTCCGACATACGATTTTGTCTGATTGATACGCAGAAATACCTCATCCATCTCCAAATCATCCCATGTGATTTCATCTACATATGGATTCGACTGACTCTCGTCATAATACACTCGTATCTGATCCATGTCTTCTCTTGTCTGTTCAGCTGTCTGCGCATCAAGCGGGTTACTGCCATACAATGCAAGCAGCTTCTGGCGCAGATGCCTCCTCCGACCACAAAACATATTTTTCGCTCCCTTCTGTATCCCTTTGTAAACGAAACGATAAACCATGAACCAGGTCGAGAGTCAAGAAAAAATATATTTTCACTAAAAAATGCGCCGCATAACGCGACGCATTTCCATTTCCATCAACTTACATACTTCTCAAGCACACGATACCGCTCACTTGAGAGTACCTTGTAAAGTGCCTTATACGGATCAAGCTCTCCCGAAAGCACCATGTTGCAGATGTTTGTGGAAAAACCGCTCACAAGACCGACACCAAGCTTGTTTTCCTTTACCGGAACCACATTCGTTCGGCTGTTCACATTCCAGAACACCAGCTTCGGCAGCTTGTAACCATACTGTGCAAACTTTCTTTCGATTGTCTGAAACAGAGTCTCGTTGTCCACCCGGTAAGTTGCCATATCAAACTCCATATCAGATATGATAAGAACCGTCTGTGGAAGCTCCGACTGTCTGAGTCTGTTTTGAACAGCAGTCTGCAAAATCAAATCAAATGTCGCCTCGATGTTTGTATTCGAACAATCATTATGGGAAAGCGCAAGAGAAAGCTTCTCCCGCAGATTCCGGCAACTCGACAAGTCCACATACTCCGGTCTGCTTGAAAATGTAATGAACTTATCCTTGTATGCGCCCTTCAGACGTTCAGCAAAATAGATACCCAGTGCATTCGACACATGCAGCGCGGTAAGGTCGGTATTACCTACCGTGCAAAGCATGCTGCCCGAACCGTCCACAACACACAACACATTTTCTGCTCCGTTTACCATATCCGGCAGATTACTCCACAATGCTTCAAGTGCTGCATCCTCCTCACCTGCCATCATGCTCCAGCCGTTTCGAACAGTATACCGGGAGACAATATCATGCGGCATAAGCACACCTGCATGGATTGACTCCTTATTCTCCTTCACGTCATTTAAGAATGCTTCTCTTCTTTCCTTATCATGTGCCAAAAATGCATTGCGGTACAAGACATTGGCCTTCGATGGTACCTCTGCATAGTTGATTTCCTCCCAGTTATTTTCACTCATAAGCGGCTCCAACACACCGATATAAGCACGTAGGGAAGCAAGCATGGTTCTGTACTCCTTTGCAGTCAGTCCCATATAAAGCTGCAGCTTCTTTGCAATTGCCCGCGACTTTGCCGAGGAGGTATTGTTACTCGGCATCCACTTTGCGCAAAGAGAAACCGATACATTATGAAACATTCTCTCCATGTCTTCCTCAAGTGTCTTCCGTATATGCGCAAGAACTGCCGGTTCTACCGGTGTGTCCATAAGGCAGAGTAAATCATCGTATCTGCCATACTCGCTCATCACCTCTACAAGCTCCGCTACCATATTCGGATATGCAGCTGCAAGATACCGGAGTATGACGCGAAAAGATCGTCTTTCGCCAAGTCCGCCTCTTACATCCCGCAGGAAAAACAGCCACTTCATCGCAAGTACGCTATTCTCATGATATGCACAGATGAAGCGCTTTAAAATCTCCATCTCATCTGCATTTCGAAGCGATGCAACCGCAAAATTCAAATCAACAAGCGCCTTGCCGGTTGTTGCATATCCGATTGCACCGTTCTCTGTCTGTATCTTTCTGTCATCTATAACCTTATGTATCATTTCCATAAAACCCATCTTTTTATCCTCCATAAAACGCCTGATTATCAGGCTGATAAATCATAATATTGTTCCTCATGTTCATACTCTCTTCCGGTCAGCAGATAATCTGTTGATGTCTGAAAGATGTGGCTCAGATTGACCAGATTCTGAACATCGGGAATGCATCTTCCGTGTCTCCATTTGTTCACACACTGGATTGTTACATGTAGAATTTCAGCAAGTTTTGCATCCGTCAGTTTATTTTCATTCATAAGTCTGCTGACTCTTTCTCCAATCTGCTTTATATCAATTACATTCATATAAGTACCCATATATGATTCCCCCTTTTTATCATTCGCTTTTATAATCGGAAGACAATCTGCCGTGGTTTGTACGACATATCCACCATGATAGTTTTTATTTGCTGCAAAAGTCTTTGACAAGACTCCTGTCCCACAGCAGACCGGCTTCCTCCGGCAAAGGAAATGCCTTGGTATCGCGAGCGGCGGGATTCGAACCCGCGACAAGCCACTTAAAAGGTGTTAGGGATTGCTGTTAAAGTCTTTGTCAAGACTTCTTTTCGCTGCTCTACCATCTGAGCTACGCTGCAATACTTTGCACATTTCCCTTGCCTGTATATAGATTACAATATTTGGAAAGTAAAATCGTTTCAAAAAAGTTGCGAAGATGTTTTTTCCTACAAAATATGATATACTTTATAGCAAAAATACAGGAGATAAAATACGGATGTCCGAATTTCAGGAGTTAATCAAATCATTTTCCAAAAGCAGAGAATATGTGCGTGATTTTTTTGTATACGGCTTTAAGACCCGGGACGATTTCACCGGTTGGAGTACACGGACATATGACAACGAACGGCGCCGTATCGAAAGCTGGCTGCATGAGCATGTTCGACAGGATTATACCGAAAAGGGCAAAAATATCTATCTGTCCATCGACAGCAATCTGCTCCAGACCAATCCACTTTACCGTGTATGGAAGGCCAAAAGCTTCACAGACCTTGATATTATGCTCCACTTCTACATATTAGATTATCTGAAAACCGAGGGAGCCCAGACTGCCGAGACAATTACCGATGGTCTGCTCGAAGAGTATGGTGTTGTTTTCGATGTTCAACCGATACGCAGAAAATGTAATGAATATGCAGATGAAGGACTGCTTACAAAAGAAAAATCCGGAAAAAGAATCCTGTATTCTTTAGAACAGTCCACCCACGATATATTACTTACATCACCTAATTTGACGGATGCAATCAAGCTGTTTCAACTGACTACACCGCTTGGAATCGTCGGTGACACCATCCTGGACAATCTCTCCGTGAAAAATGATATATTTCGTGTCAAACACAGTTTTTTTGTCCACACATTGGAAGACGAGATTCTGTTATCCCTGTTAAATGCCATAAAGCAGGAATGCAATATTACCATTACCATAAAATCAACCCGCTCGGACAATCAGCAGAACTGCTCCGTGATACCGCTTTCGATTTTCGTAAGCACACGAACCGGAAGACGCTATCTCCGTTTTTATGAGACAGCCAGACACCGTTTTGCCTGTGCCCGTTTGGATGCAATCAAGAAAGTGCAAATTGATGACCCATACGAGGAATATACGCAATTAAAGGATATGGAAGCCAAAAGCCGAAGATTCCTATGGGGTGTGTCGTCCCAAAGCAAAGAGCATCCGTCTCCATCCCATATCAAGATGACCCTTCAAATTGACGAAAAGACAGAGGATTTTATTCGAAATCGGTTGGAACGGGAAGGCAAATCCGGGAAGGTAACACGGATTGCTGAGAATACATTTACCTATGAAGCCGATGTGTATGATGTCCAGGAAATGCTCCCATGGATTCGGACATTTACAGGCAGGATTTTAGAACTTACATCTGATGATAAGAATCTGGAGAAGCTGTTCAAACAGGACATGCATACCATGTATCAGATGTATTTTGAGGAGTGAAACAATGGCAGAAATTTTTTCCGAAATCTATAATTGTTATTTTCAGGTCGTGAAAGCACTTTTGCAGACTACCCATCCCCTTTCCAGACAGAAAATTTCCGCTGAGATTACCGAGATGGGATTTGAGGAAAGTGTGCTTTATCTCCTGCCAAAGCTTTTTGAGGATGATTGGGGATTCTTTACAGAGGAAAACGGCACAATAATATCCAGGCTTTCCCCTGACTTTTTTGTGCCGCTTTCAAACATTCAGAAATCGTATCTGAAAACCATATTGCTTGATGAAAAAATCCGGCTGTTTCTGTCAGATGAACAGATTGCCGATATCGAAGCTGGACTTGCAGATTACGATATACTTTACACACCGGATACTTTTTACTATTATGACCGTTACAGTGACAGGGACGATTATGCGGATACCTCATACAAAGAGCATTTCCGGACACTGCTTACAGCAATTAAAACACATGCTTATGTCACAATCACATACAAATCCCCAAAGAACGAGGAGACTGTCATTACCTGTCTTCCATGCCGATTGGAATACTCCATCAAAAACGACCGGTTCCGCCTGCTTGCATTAAACAGCCACTCCATCGAAAATCCTCACTTATCACAGCTGAATCTCTCCCGGATGCGCGAGGTTGTTTTATGCGATAAAACGGCAGATACCATACCGGACATCAACAAAATCATACAACGTTCCTACTACAAAGAGCCGGTGCGTCTTTTAATCAAAAATGAAAGGAACGCATTGGAACGCGCCATGCTGCAATTTGCCAACTACGACAAACAGACTCGAAAAATCGCTGACAAAACCTATGAATGTCTAATCTACTACAACAAAAATATGGAGACAGAATTATTAATTGAAGTTCTGTCGTTTGGTCCGATGATTCAGGTTCTTGGCAACGATGTATTTCTTGCACAGCTAAAGAGACGCATACGAAGACAGATGAAATATGTGTAAAGAGCCTGCAAAAATGCTCTACGCTTTCGGGATTTCCCCTGCCCACTCAAAACCTTTTTTCGCAACAACCACTGCTATTATTTCATTTATGACTGCCGCAGCGGCGATCGTTCCCTGAATAATCTCCGCACAATCCGGTGCCGCTGTACTTAAAATCGAAACCGCAATGCCGGTAAATACCAGGGATACGCCCGAATGTGGCAGCAGGGTAAAGCCGAGATATTTCTGAACCGTCTTTGGCATTTTCGTTGCCTTTGCACCAAGACGTGCACCAAAGTATTTTCCGATCGCTCGAACGATAATGTATATAACCGTATACAATCCGGCTCCAAGAATCGCATGATAATCAAGCGGTGCACCAAGATTCAGGATTACAATAATCATAAATATCGCAAGCAGAGGATTAAAATCCTTTATAATTGCTCCAAGTCTTTCGTCCGAAACCATATTTGCAAAGGTTGCGGAGAACGCCATTCCCATCAGCATAAAATTTAACAATGGTAACGGCATAAGATAGGTATTGCATAGATACCCGATAGCAGAAGTCAAGGCAATCATGCCAAGCAAAATAGCGAGGGTCGCTCCGGTTCCTCTGTCCTTCTTCAGCAGTTTCCCTGCCGGAAAGCCTGTTACAAACCCGATCAGCAAAGGGAGAAAAACCATAACCGGAATCATGTACAGCGGCATTCCGCCACCCGATACATGCCGTGCAACAACGGCAATGGTGGTAAAAAATACTGCAACACCAACCATATCATCTAACGCCGCCATGGGAATCAAGGTTTTTGTCACAGGCCCTTCCGTCTTAAATTCCTGCACGATAGAAAGAGCCGGTGCAGGCGCGGTTGCAAGCGCGATACCTCCAAACAGGAATGCCAGATATACAGGGATTCCCCGAATTGCAAATATCAGACTGAATGCTCCTGATACAAGTAAAAAGGTTCCAATCGACTGTGTCAGTGTCGTAACAATCAGTGCCTTTCCGTATTCTCGCAACCGCTTCCACACAAGCTCTGTTCCAATCATAAATCCAACACCGCACTCAAGCACGTGAATGATGTTTTTATATACGACTGCATTCATCAGCTCATCCGGCATGAGATGAAGTGCATACGGACCGAGAATCATCCCGGCAATCAGCCAACCGAGAATGGCAGGCAGCTTTATTTTTGAAACCAGCTTTCCAATCAAAAATGCAATCACAATTGCGGCAAGCCAGCGCAGTATAAGCAAAACATTTGTGATACCTCCTAACAATGTTTCTACTTATTATATCACTTTTTTTCTAAAATTCTACCCGCACGGAAAACCTCTTATCCGCAATCGTAACAGACAGCCTGCCACCATGTAACTCCACAATCTGTTTCACGATGGAAAGCCCCAGTCCGTGACCGCCTGTTTGTTTTCTGGAATCCTCCTTTTCGAATGCCTCAAGCAGTCTTGGAACATCCTTCTGAGCGAGCGGTCCGGAATAGTTGTTCTCGATCGTAATGGACTTTTCGGAAAGCTCTATCGATATCACTCCGTCATCTCCGTGTACAAGTGCATTCCGAATCAGATTATCCATCATTTGTCTAAGAAGCACGGCATCTCCTTCCAGCAGCAGATTGCCTTCCACATCGATATGGATGT
>JBJEMZ010000062.1:0-3068 GCA_051879935.1 Wujia sp. | reverse complement strand
TGTGTCACATGAACTAAAAACACCGATTGCGCTGATTCAGGGTTATGCGGAAGGATTGAAGGATAATCTGTTTGACGATGCGGAAAGCCGGGAGTTTTATACAGATGTTATTATTGATGAGTCCCGGAAGATGAATACGATGGTAAAGCGTCTGCTCACCTTAAATGAGATTGAATTTGGAGAAACAAAGCTGAATATCGAACGGTTTGAGCTCGTTGGATTTATCAATGCCATTATCGCCTCCACGAAAATTTTAGCAGAAGAAAAGAATGCGGAAATCCTATTTGAAGATACAGAACCGGTTTATGTCTGGGCAGATGAATATATGATGGAAGAGGTATTCACAAATTATCTGACCAATGCGATTCATTATGTCAGACAGGATGGCGTTATACGCGTTGGTATTCAGCATTTGGAAAAGGATGTGCGGGTCTATGTCTATAACCAGGGAGACTGGATTGCAGAGGAAGATATTGACCGTGTGTTTGAGAAGTTTTACAAGGGGGATAAGGCTAGAACAAGAGAATATGGAGGAAATGGAATCGGTCTTTCAATTGTTGCAGCCACGATGAAGGCACACGGAAAGGATTATGGCGTGAAAAATGTGGCGGATGGAGTGCTATTTTACTTTGATTTGGATGCTAATGTGCTTGCCGATAATGAAAAATAGTGGTAAAATCTATCTATGAATGTGAAATCTGGACGACAATTGAAAAAATGGATCGTGACAGGCTTCCTGTTTGTCGTTATGCTTTGTACAACCGGATGTACACAAGTGATTGAGCTTACAGATGAAGAAAATCATTTGATTGCAGAATATGCAGCTGAGCTTTTGCTGAAATATGACAAGTACTATAAGCAACGCTATAACCCGGATGATATTACAGAAGCTGAGGTGCAGACAGAGACAGAAGCTGTGACTGAGATGACAACAGAGACAACCGAATCGGATGTGACAGAGACGGTGGCAACGACTGAGGAAGATTTCGTAAATACTTCAGAGGCTCCGCAGACACCGGAACAGACGATTGCGGAGAGTGTCAGTGCTACTGTGGATTCTGATTTTGATATCGCGGCATTTATAGGGGAAGAACGTATCTCGATTCGGTATGCATATTATATGATTGCAGACCGTTATCCGTCCTATGATCAGGATGGAATGTACATTGAGATTGAAGCACCGGAAGGCTATAAGCTTCTTGTCCTGAAGTTTAATGTGGAGAACAAAACAAATGAACCGCAGGATATTGATTTGTACAGTCGGGATGTAAACTATAACATCATAGTGGACAACAGCCGAAAGACAAAACAGATGTTTACGATTTTGATGGATGACTTATATACATACGAAAAAACGATTGATGCAAGCAGCAGAGAAGAGGTTGTTTTGCTATATACATTATCTGATTCTGTAGCAGAAAAGCTGAGCGATCTGAAACTTCAGGTAGAATATGGCGAAACAAGTGCTGTGTTGCAACTACAATAATATCGGGGCATAAAAAGGAGGGTACATATGGATTCAAATATTTTATTGGAAAGCGGTACAAATGAGCTGGAAGTGCTGGAGTTTGTAATCAATGGAAACCATTACGGGATTAATGTAGAAAAGGTGAGGGAAATTCTTCAGTATCAGGAGGTTACTCCGGTTCCAAATTCGCATCCGTGTATCGAGGGCATTTTTATGCCGCGTGGGGATATTATTACGGTTATTGATTTATTCCAGACTTTGGGATTTAAAAACACGGATCGTTCGAACAATTTCCTGATTGTCACTAATTTTAACAATTTGAACATTGCTTTTGATGTTCAGTCGGTACTTGGTATTAATCGTGTATCCTGGAAGGATGTTGTGAAGCCGGATGCGACCGTCAGTGGTCCCGGAACCGGAATTGCAACCGGTATTATAAAGAATGAAGACAATCTGTTGATTATTCTTGATTTTGAACGGATTGTGGAAAGTATCTGTCCGGAGACGAGTCTGAAGGTTTCAGAGATAAGACAGCTCGAAAGCCGTGAGCGAAATGATATTCCAATTTTGATTGCAGAGGATTCCATGATGCTTTGCAAGTTAATAGAGGATGCACTTCACAAGTCAGGTTATACAAAGCTCACAATTAAGAATAACGGGCAGGAAGCATGGGATTATCTGTGTGAACTTAAGAAAAATAATGGTGTTGAATATGGTGCAAAATGTTTGATTACAGATATTGAGATGCCGCAGATGGATGGTCATCATCTTATCAAATTGATTCGGGAGACAGAAGGCTTGAAGCATATTCCAATTGTTATTTTCTCATCACTTATTAATGAGGATATGAAGCGAAAGGGCGATTTGCTTGGTGCAAATGCACAGATAAGCAAGCCGGAGATAGGACAGTTGGTTGGAATTCTGGACAAACTGGTGGCAAGCCAGATATACGGATAACAAAGAAGCGGAATGCCGGCAGGAGTACCTGTCGGCATATAAATTTTTATACATATAATCTGAGGTGAGAAACATGAATTTAAACAGTACCGGTAAAACAAAAGAAGAAATTAAGGAGATGTATGACACCTATTTCTATGAGACGTTTAAGCGCTTTGACTTTGTGGCAGAGCAGGGAGAGGGGAATTACCTCATTGATGAAACAGGAAGAAAATATCTTGATTTTATGGCAGGAATTGCGGTTAATTCTGCGGGACACTGTAACAAAAAGGTGATTGCCGCAATTATGGAACAGTGCGGACAGCTTCTGCATGCATCCAATTATTTTTATACGGTTCCGCAGGTGATGCTTGCAGAACGTATCTGTAAGGCAATCGGCATGGAAAAAATCTATTTTCAAAATTCCGGTGCTGAGGCAAATGAAGTCATGATAAAGCTTGCAAGAAAGTATGGCAGGGATCATTACGGTCCGAACCGTTATCATATCGTGACAGCGAAAAACAGCTTTCATGGAAGGACGCTTGCAACACTTGCAGCCACCGGTCAGCCGGGAACGGCCATTCAAAACCATTATGATCCGTTTATTCCGGGATTTTCCTATGCAGAGTTCAATAATTTAAAGTCCTTTGAAGATGCCTGTACG
>JBJEMZ010000061.1:0-3075 GCA_051879935.1 Wujia sp. | reverse complement strand
CACGGAATCCAAACACTTGATTTTTGAGTGGGGATATACTATAATAATGTGGATTATCGTTTACATGTATATGGGAACATATATCTGTAAATGGTATTCCGCATTATTTTTATATACAGAGGACAATCATGATAAAAAGTATGACCGGCTTCGGAAGAGGCGAACAGGTAAATGAAGACCGCAAGATTGTGGTCGAGATAAAGGCTGTCAATCACCGCTTCTGCGATATGAATGTGAAGCTGCCGAAAAAACTGAATTATTTCGAATCGGATATCCGCTCCTGCCTGAAGGAATATATAAACCGAGGCAAGGTGGATGTTTACATTACTTACGAGGACTATACAAAGTCCAACGTCTGTGTCAAATACAATAAGGAAATTGCTTCAGAATACATTGCTTATTTGAACAGCATGGTAGAGGATTTCGGACTGACATCCGACGTAAAGCCATCTGTCATCGGAAGATTCCCGGAGGTTTTTACACTTGAGGAACAGGCGATGGATGAAAATGAGATCTGGGAACATCTGGAGATCGTTTTGCGGGAGGCTGCAGAGAAATTTGTGGAGTCCCGTCTCCGTGAAGGTGAGAATCTCAAACAGGATCTACTTGCGAAGCTTAACGAGATGGCAGAAATCGTATCATATATTGAGACAAAATCACCGGAGATTATTGAGCAGTATAAGGCAAAGCTGATTGAAAAGGTAGATGAGCTTGCGGTAAATACACAGATTGATGAGCAGCGCATTGCAACTGAGGTAACGTTGTTTGCGGATAAGGTTTGTGTGGATGAAGAGATTGTAAGACTGAAAAGTCATATTGACAGTACAAAAGCGATTCTGCTTGAGGGCGGTGAAGCCGGAAGAAAGCTTGACTTTATCGTGCAGGAGATGAACCGTGAGGCGAACACGATACTGTCAAAGGCAAACAGTCTCGAGATATCCAACAAGGGAATAGACCTTAAGACTGCAATCGAGAAGGTGCGCGAGCAGATTCAGAATATTGAATAGAGGTGGGACATATGACGAAGAAGGGCTCTTTGATAGTCATTTCCGGTTTCTCGGGAGTCGGTAAAGGAACAGTTGTAAAACGTATGGTTTCGGATTACGGTTACAGTCTGTCTGTGTCGGCGACGACGAGAGCACCCCGTGAGGGAGAGGTAGACGGAAAAGATTATTATTTTAAATCTGTTTCGGATTTTCGGAATCTGATTGATTATAATGGTTTTATCGAGTGGGCACAGTATGTAGATAATTACTATGGAACACCACGGAAGTTTGTTGAGGAGGAAATGGCAAACGGCAAGGATGTCATTTTGGAAATCGAGGTACAGGGTGCCATGAATGTGCGCAAGCAGTATCCGGATGCGATTTTGATCTTCATAACAGCGCCGAGTGCAGAGAGTCTGAAGGCACGTCTGGCTGGACGAGGCACGGAGAGCGAGGAAGTCATCAATAAGCGCATGAAGCGTGCAGCTGAGGAATCCGAAGATATTCACGAATATGACTATATTGTTGTAAATGACGATCTGGATACATGTGTGCACAGTGTGCATTCCATCATCGTCGGCAGAAAATGTCTGCGCGAAAACAACATGGAATTTATAGAAACAATTAAAAATGAGCTGAAAGCTTTATAGGAAGGGAGATATAACATGATACATCCATCTTACACAGAATTAATGGAAGTGATTAACAGCGAGGTGGAACCGGGCGAACAGCCGGTTGTACAGAGTCGTTATTCGGTTGTTATGGCAACAGCAAAAAGAGCAAGACAGATTATTGACGGCGCAGAGCCATTGGTAAAATCTGCAAGTGGTAAGCCGCTTTCAACCGCAGTGGCAGAGCTTTACAGTGGTAAGGTTAAAATCGTAAGCGATGACGAATAAAAGAAGAGAGAGGGCTACAGAAAAACTGTAGCCCTGTTTACTTTGTGTATGGAATCAGAGCAATGGGATGTTTCAAGCAGGGAGGTAGTGTTATGAAATTATCAGATTTGTTGGAGGATCTTCAGTACGAGGTGCTGCAGGGAAATACAGATGTTGAGATTACAGACATACAAAACGATTCCAGAAAGGTGGAGAGCGGCAACCTGTTTTTCTGTATCACAGGTGCCGTTTCAGACGGTCATAAATATGCAGAAGATGTGGCTGCAAAGGGTGCGGCTGCCATCTTAGTTGAAAAGGAAGTTGATGTACCGGAAGCTGTGACAGTTATAAAAGTAGACAGTACGCGTTATGCAATGGGTATGGTAAGCTCGGCTTTTTACGGACATCCGTCGAAAGCACTTACGGTGATTGGTCTGACCGGAACAAAAGGAAAAACGACAACGACCTATATGATTCGGGAAATGCTTGAAAGTGCAGGTATACGTACAGGACTTATCGGTACGATTGAGATTATAGACGGAAAACAGAGAATCCATGCGGAAAATACAACACCGGAGTCGATACGGTTACACAAATATCTGCGGGATATGGTAGAAAACGGTCTTTCGGCGGTTGTGATGGAGGTTTCGTCCCAGGGATTGATGCTTGACCGTGTGGCAGGCGTAGATTTTGATTATGGAATCTTTACAAATCTCTCTAAGGACCATATAGGTCCGAATGAGCATGCCTCTTTTGAGGAATATCGTGATTGGAAGGCAAAGCTGTTTACACTTTGTAAGGTCGGAATTTTCAATGCCGATGATGCGTATGCGGCATACATGGAAGAACAGGCGGATTGCGAGATTGTCACATATGGCATGCAGGCATCTGCGGATTATCGGGCGGAAAATGTGAAGCTTTATTCAGAAAATGGTGTGCTCGGTATACAATATGATTTAAGCGGAAAGAAAGCAGGAAATATGATTGTAGATTTGCCGGGTGAATTTTCGGTTCACAATTCTCTTGCTGCAGTTGCGGTTGCGGATTTGCTGCAGGTAGATATGGCAGATATCACACGTATATTAAAGCAGGTAAAGGTACGGGGACGTGTGGAGATGATTCCGGTATCAAATGCATTTACAATTATGATTGATTACGCGCACAATGCGATGGCGCTGGAAAGTCTTCTGACGGCGCTTCGTGCCTACAAT
>JBJEMZ010000060.1:0-3155 GCA_051879935.1 Wujia sp. | reverse complement strand
CCCATCTTCTCCTGCTTTGTCCGCAGATAAAATTCATCATATTTGCCCGGCTCCATGATGATTGGCACACGCTCCACGATGCTAAGACCATAGCCCTCAAGGCCATAAACCTTCAAAGGATTGTTTGTCATAAGACGCAGCTTTTTCACGCCGAGGTCCACTAATATCTGCGTACCGATTGTGTAGTCTCTTGCATCCTCCGGGAAGCCAAGCTCTAAATTTGCCTCTACTGTATCAAGTCCCTGATCCTGCAGCTGATATGCCCGAATTTTGTTAATCAGACCAATTCCACGGCCCTCCTGACGCAGATACAAAAGCACACCCCTGCCTTCCTTTGCAATCTGTTTCATCGCCGCATCATACTGCTGCCCGCAGTCGCAACGCGCAGAGCCAAGTGCATCTCCGGTCAGACATTCGGAATGCACACGACAGAGCACCGGCTCGCCATCCGTGATATCTCCTTTTACAAGTGCCACATGATGCTCACCGTTTAACTTATTGATATAACCGTAAATCATAAACTCGCCGTAACGTGTCGGCATCTTTGCTTTCGCTACACACTCAACGAATACTTCATGCTCTTTGCGATACTGAATCAACTTTTCCACGGTTGAAATCTTCAGATTATGCTTCTCGGCAAACTTCTCCAGATCGTCGCGTCTTGCCATCATGCCGTCATCCTTCATAATCTCACAGCAAAGGCCCACCGGCTTTAAGCCCGCAATCTTCATAAGATCCACTGTAGCCTCTGTATGTCCCTGACGCTCAATCACGCCGCCCGGTCTTGCCTCAAGCGGAAACATATGTCCCGGTCTTCTGAAATCCTCCGGCTTTGCATCATCGTCCACAAATTTCCGCGCTGTAATCCCCCGCTCATAAGCAGAGATACCGGTGGTGGTACTCACATGGTCAACTGATACGGAAAACGCCGTACAATGATTGTCTGTATTTGTAATGCACATCTGTGGAAGATGCAGCTTGTCCGTATATTCCGGTGCCATCGGCATACAGATTAACCCCTTGGCATAGCTTGCCATAAAATTCACATTTTCTGTCGTTGCAAACTCTGCTGCACAGATGACATCCCCTTCATTTTCTCTGTTCTCATCATCCATAATGACAACACATTTTCCCTGTCTCAAATCCTCTGCAATTTCTTCTATACTGCTTAACTTCATGATGTTCCTCCTACCTGTTTTGTATTATAAAAATCCATGTTCTGCCAAAAATCCCATATCGACGTGTGATTCCGACTGACTGCTTTTACCCTCGTGGGCATCCAGCCGCATGAGATGCTCAACATATTTGCCAACCACGTCATTTTCCAGATTGACGAGGTCTCCCGCCTTTTTTGTAAGCAGCGTCGTCTCCTGTCTGGTATGGGGAATGACAGACACCTGAAAGTCTTTTTCAGAGACTGCCGCCACCGTCAGACTGATGCCATCAATAGCAATGGAACCCTTTTCTATGATATAGCGCATAATGGAAGCATCTGTCGCAATCGTAACCCATACCGCATTTTCTTCCTGGCGCATATCCGTAATCGTACCGGTTCCGTCGATATGCCCCGATACAATGTGCCCGCCGAATCTGCCGTTTGCAGCCATGGCACGTTCGAGATTGACCGGACTTCCCACACGAAGATTCCCGAGGGCTGTCCGCCGCATCGTCTCCGCCATAACATCTGCCGTAAATACATTGCCTGCAATGGTTGTTGCCGTAAGGCAGATTCCGTTTACCGCGATACTATCCCCAACCTTTGCGTCCTGCAGAACGAAGGGGCCCTCTATGGCAAGCACTGCAGATTTTGCACCTTTCCTGATAGAAACAATCTTTCCGATTTCTTCTATGATTCCTGTAAACATAACATTCCTTCTTTTCTATTTAATATATGACATACATACGTTGTACTGCTCCAGATACTCACATTTTTATTTCCTATAACGAAGCAGCAGGTCTTCTCCGATTTGTTCCGTCTCAACCAAGTGGAACAAGAACGCTTCCGCCGGACTTTCCACACCGGTTCCCTCCACGGCGGTTTTTGCATCCGCACCGCCGAATATCTTTGGTGCCACATAGACCTGTAATTCCTGCACGATATCCGATTTTAGTGCACTGTAATTTAGTGTTCCACCGCCCTCTAAAAGTATACTGTCAATACCGAGTGCTCCCAGCTTTTGCATCAGATCTTTCAAATCCAGATGACCATCCATCTCACCACAGATAACCATCTTCACGCCGGACGCAGAAAGCCGCTCCGCTTTTTCTTTTTGCTCCTGCAAGGAACTTTCAAGCACTGCCACGACGGTTGGTATTTCCTTTGCAGTCTGTACAAGCATGCAATCCTCAGGTATCCGCAAATGGCTGTCGCACACAATCCGGATCGGGTTTCTGCCACCCGGAAGTCTGCATGTAAGCTGTGGATTATCCACGAGCACCGTGCCGACACCTACCATGATACCCATATAGGCATTCCGGCTCTCCTGCACTCGCATTCTTGCGTCCTCCGCCGTAATCCATTTACTTTTTCCCGCATAGGTGGCGATTTTTCCATCCATCGTCATGGCATATTTCATCACGACATAAGGTGTCCTCTTCGTAATGTAATGGAAAAACACCGGATTGATTGCATCACACGCATCTTTCATCACACCGGCTTCAACCTCAATGCCATACTCACGCAAAAATGCAATTCCCTTTCCCGAAACCTTCTCATTCGGGTCATCCGAACCGACATACACCTTTTTTATCTTATGTTCCACGATTGCCTGTGTACATGGCGGCTGCTTTCCGAAATGGCAGCACGGTTCCAGTGTCACATACATCTCCGCACCTTCCGCGTCTTCTGTCAGATTCGCAAATGCATTCCGTTCAGCATGTAAATCACCATATCTTGCATGATAGCCCTGCCCGATAATCCTATCATCCTTTACGATGACGGCACCGACAAGGGGATTGGGATTCACGGCACCAATGCCTTTTTTCGCAAGCGCAATCGCAAGCTCCATATATTCCTGTTTGAACGCCATCTCAATAATCTCCTCACATATTATTCTTAATCGAATAAGTTGTCGCCTACTCGATGTGTATGCTTTGTAAACCATCTCGCCTGTCGACTCATCGTACACACAAAAAGCCCCGACAATTCCTGTCGG
>JBJEMZ010000059.1:0-14806 GCA_051879935.1 Wujia sp. | reverse complement strand
AAAACGCTCTCTTTTTCTTTGACCAACGCGCAGAAAAGGGTAATAGGCGAGTGCCTTGCCGATATGTCCTCGGGCAGACCGATGAACAGGCTCATAGAGGGTGACGTAGGCAGCGGAAAAACCGCGGTCGCGGCGGCGCTGTGCTACATTTCGGCGGGTAACGGCTTTCAGTCAGCACTTATGGCGCCGACCGAGATTTTGGCGGAACAGCATTATAACACCTTTGTGGAGCGTATGAAAAACTATCCGATCAATGTGCGTATGCTCTCCCGTTTTTGTACGCCAAAGCAGATTAAACAGACACTTGAGGACATGAAAAACGGACAGGCGGATATCGTGATCGGAACACACAGACTTTTGTCAAAGGATGTGGAGTTTAAAAGCCTCGGACTGCTTATTATCGATGAAGAGCAGCGGTTTGGTGTAAAGCATAAGGAACAGATTAAGCAGATGAAGAAAAACGTAGATGTGCTGACACTTACGGCGACACCGATACCACGTACCCTTCATATGAGTCTGGTCGGTCTTCGGGATATCAGTCTGCTTGAAGAACCGCCGGTCGATCGTCTGCCGATTCAAACTTATATCATGGAATATGATTTAGAGTTTGTGAAGGAGGCCATCAACCGGGAGCTTGCACGGAACGGACAGGTGTATTATGTATATAATCGGGTGGAAACCATTGCGGATATCGCAGCACAGCTTCGGCAGGTGCTGCCGGATGCGGTTACAGAATTTGCACACGGCAAGATGCCGGAGCGGGAGCTTGAGGAGATTATGCGCCGGTTTATCCGCGGGGACATTGACGTGCTTGTATCGACCACGATTATTGAGACGGGATTGGATATTCCAAATGTCAACACGATTATTATTCATGATGCCGACCGGTTTGGATTGTCGCAGCTCTACCAGCTTCGCGGACGTGTCGGACGCTCAAACCGGAGTGCGTACGCATTTTTACTGTACAGGCGCGATAAAATGATAAAAGAGGTGGCAGAAAAACGACTGAAAGCAATTCGGGAGTTTACAGAACTCGGTTCCGGGTATAAGATAGCTATGAAGGACCTCGAAATCCGGGGTGCCGGAAATCTGCTCGGACAGGAACAGTCCGGAAATATTGAGGCAGTCGGTTATGATCTGTACTGCCAGATGTTAAACGATGCGATACGAAGATTGTCCGGCGAGACTGTGCAGGAGGATTTCACAACGAGTGTTGAGCTTCCGTTAAATGCATATATTCCGGACAGTTATGTCAAAAATGAGTATGTGAAGCTGGATCTTTATAAGCGCATATCAAAATCACAAAACCGGGAGGATAATGATGCCATTTTGGAGGAAGTGCGGGATCGTTTCGGAGAGCCGCCAAAGGCATTTTTCCGTCTGCTCGATGTTGCATATTTAAAGGCAATTGCGCATGCGGCATATATTACGGATGTCAAATATGTATCGGATGAAGTACGGTTTGTGATGCTTCCGTCGGCACCGGTTGCAACGGAGCGAATTCCGATGCTCTTAAAACGATACAAGGGGAAGCTGAAGCTTGTGGCAGGAAAACAGACGTACTTCAGGATACAGATATCGAAGCTCATCGAAGAACAGCTTGTTTCCGAATGTGAACAGGTGATTGAAGATATCACGATGCTATACCCGGAAGAACCTACAGAGAAGGAGGACGCAGACAAATGAAGAGATGGAAACGGTTAAAAAAACAAATCGGACTTTTGCTTTGCTTTTGCATGCTTGTGGGAAGCCTTGTTGCCTGCGGAAAAAATGACGGGGATGCGGAAGCGGAAAAAACAACCGGAACACTGGTGTTTCAATATGGAAATAATCTGGTGACGAAGGGAGAGGTTTATATCTACATCGAGACTGTTCGTGAACGCTATGAACTACAGTACGGTGCGGATATATGGCAGACCGTACTTCCGGAGGATGGTGGAGAAGGCATTACGATGGAGAACCTGACCCGTGAGGAAGTGGTAAATGAAATCGTCCGTGTGAAGACACTGGTTGCACATGCGGAGGAGCTTGGCATCTCCTTGTCTGAGGAGGAAAATCAGGCGTTAACGGAGAAAGCAGATGCTTTTTTCGAAGGACTGACGGATGAGCAACAGACCTCGATGGAGATTACAAAGGAAAAGGCAGAGGCGGTTCTTACTGAAAATGCACTTGCATCGAAAGTGGAGGCCCAGATTCTTGCAGACGAGAAGATCGAAATCTCGGATGAGGAAGCGAGAATGACAACCTTTTATGATATGTATTTTGCATGTTACAGTATGTCGGAAGAAGGTGTGATTACACCGTACACAGATGAAGAGAAAAAGCAGCAGCATGAAAATGCTATGCAGGCATGCAGCACGCTTGCGACGGCATCACTTGAGGAAGATTCGGATGCGGAAAATATAGAAAAGCTGGCAGAATACTATCAGCTTGATCAGGCAAAGACACAGACAATGACACCGCAGCAGATTCTTGAGACTTACGGACAGGATGTATATGATTTAATGTATTCGATGGAAAACGGACAGTATAGCACGGTGGTGGAGACGGAATATGGGTATCATGTATTCCAGATGATCGCGCTTACGGATCAGGCGAAGACAAATGAACGGAAAATTGTACTGTATCAGGAGGCAGTCAATGCTGCATTGTCAGACACTCTGACAAAGTGGCAGAAGATGATGGATCCGGCATTTGCGTATCCGGACAGTATCGATATGAACGTCTACGATTCTATTGTGTTGGACAAGTAGGCGGACGGAATTGTAACTTATGCATTTGCAATGCACATATTGTTCCTATTTCAAGTATAAACGAGTGTATGGAAAGTATTTTCGATATGCTCGTTTTTTTATTTGAAAATTTATATGGATTTTTATAATTTTAGGGTTGACAAATCTGCATGTGTGTATTATTGTGCTATTCAAGTAATACAATAATACAATCATACAATGATTGAATACAAAAGGAGGGATAACGCTTGGCGTGGAAATTTCATAATGAAGCACCGATTTATCTGCAGATTGTGGAGACAATCAAGCTGCAGATTGCGCAGGGGATTTTAAAGCCGGGCGAGCAGATACCGTCCGTGCGTGATCTGGCTGTTACAGCCGGTGTCAATCCGAACACGATGCAGAAGGCTCTGGCGGAGTTAGAACGGGAAGGTGTCCTGTACTCGCAGCGAACCGCCGGAAGATTTGTCGCAGATTCTGTGATGAGTATCGGAAATATGCGGGAAGAACTGAGCAGAAAGCATGTGGAGCAATATGTGAAAAATATGCGTGAGCTTGGCTATGGCGATGCGGAAATGGTAGAAGTGCTTCAACGGCACATTACAGGAGGGAGTAAGGAAGTATATGAGTAATGTAGTAGAAATTGCGAACGTAAGAAAAGGATACGGAATTTCAAAAACCGTATTTGAGGATTTGAACTTACAGTTGGCAGAAGGAAAGATTATCGGTCTGCTCGGACCAAACGGCAGTGGTAAGACAACATTGATTAAGCTGCTTGCGGGATTGCTTCGGCAGGAGCAGGGAAAGATTACAATATGTGGGTATCCGGTTGGCCCGGAGTCAAAGGCGGTTGTATCGTACCTGCCGGAGCGGACATATTTTAATGAGTATCTGAAGATTCGTCAGCTTGTAAATCAGTTCAAAGATTTTTATGCGGACTTTGATGAGAAGCGGGCTTACGATATGATGCAGCTGTTAAATTTAGACCCGAATATGACGTTCAAAAAGCTGTCGAAGGGTAATAAGGAAAAGGTGCAGCTCATCATGGTGATGAGCCGTCGGGCAAGACTTTATCTGCTTGATGAGCCGATTGCAGGTGTGGATCCTGCGGCGCGTGATTACATCCTGCAGACGATTCTTACAAACTATGATGAGAAAGCAACGATTCTGCTTTCCACACATCTGATATCCGATATCGAGAATATATTGGATGAAGTAATATTTATCAAAGAGGGGAAGATTGTCTGCAAGCAGGAGGCGGATGCGCTCCGGGCACAAAAGGGACAGTCGATTGATGAGATATTCAGGGAGGTATTTCGATGCTAGGAAAATGTATAAAAAATGAATTTGTAAATCGTATCGGTCAGGTTGCATCCCTGCTGATTGGAATCCTGATTTTTTCAGGTGTCGTTGCACTTTTAAATGCAATCAAGCCGAGTATCAGCAATGAATATATGATTATGTTCATCGGGCTTGTCAATGTGCTCTTTATGATTGCAATGATGATTGTTGTTTTCGCACTGATATTCCTGCCATGTACCGACTTTTCAAACCGGTTTTTCAAGGATCAGGGATATCTGACGCATACATTGCCGGTCAAGACCTCAACACTTGTTGTTGCACGTATGATCTGTGATATTGTGATGGTTACATTGCTGGCTGTTGTATATCCTCTTTGCATCTGCATCGCGACGCGAAATTTTGATTTTTTCGGCGAACTGATTTACGCTATTGAACAATTTTTTGCCATGGGTGGAAGCACGGTTGAACGTTCGATGCTCGTGATGGATGGCATTTTGATGATTGTCAGTATGTGGCTTGGTGTTTTGTCTACGTTGTGGTCGATAAACACTGCGTATAGCTTTGGTCATGCATTTTCAAAGCATAAGCGACTGATGTCAGTTTTGGGATATATCGGTCTTATGATTATCTGTTTCGTGTTGACGATTCTTGCTTCTGAGATATTCAGTATGCCGGGCGTGATTTCGGCGCTGGAAAATATCAGTGAGTCCATCAACACAGAGGCGGGTGCGTTTATGATTATATTCCTTGCAATCGATACGGTTGAACTGATTGCAGTAGCAGTACTTGCGGTAGCGACAAGCTGGATATGTAAGCATAAACTGAATCTGGAGTAGAGCTTTCACAGACGGAAAAGTCGTTCTTACAGCATTATAAAAACCGGTTTTACAGGTTGCTTTTTGCAAACTGCAAAGCCGGTTTTTGCTGTATGTATGATTTGTGAAATGTTATTGTTGGTATGGGGGCTGCTGATATTGCATCTGTTGCATTTGCGGTTGCTGCAACTGTGGCTGTTGCTGTGTTTGCAGCTGTGCCTGTCGTTGCAGCTGTGCCTGTTCTACGGATTTCCGGTCGACCATCTGAACTGCCTGCGCGAAGTTCTGACGGAAGAAACCGTTGATTTCATCCGAGTATCCGTATACGATTCCGCCTCGGTATGGAAGCAGAATCTGGCGGATTGTTTCAAGTGCTTCGGCACCCGGCTCCTTCTTGGAGAAACCGCCCGTGCTTACCTGACCGAGTGTATAAGTCTTTCCGTCCCGGGCAAGCATCTCAATATAGTGCTCTTTCGTTGTCGGGATGAAATTGACGCTCTGCTTTACGACCCTGACATAAAACCACAAGATGTCACGTACCGGGATGACCGTAAAAGTATGTGCCTGATAGATGCAGATGGCATACGGCATAACATAGGATGACAGAATCTTTGTGGCATGCGGAATCTGCTGTTCAATATGCAGGATGTCCTCAGCGGAAAGTCTGTCCCAGTTTGCCTCGGCTTCAGCGAGCGCCTTTTTATTAAATACTGTTTTTTTGATGCCACCTAATGTCTCGGCGGCTGCATTGATATTCGGATATCTTGAGAAATCCATGATATACCTCCCCTTTTTTGTGTAGTTCGGTGATTGCAAAAAGAATATGTGGGAGTTGTACGACATATATAATTCCACGCAGACACGCTTCCGCTCTAAAAACACGTAATGGGTACTAAATTCGTGCTATGCACTCATTAAGTACCAACGTGTTTTTAATGGTCTGCTTAGAAATTATATATGTCGTACAACTCATCTACATAGTTTAGATTATTTGCAATCACTCGCACTTAACAAATGTTTACCCATTCTGTCGAATATGATGATATATCACGGGAAACCCCGCGATTGAAAATCGCCTGCGGCGATGCGCGGGGCTACATCATCATATTTTTTGAATATGATGATATATCATAGCATACCTTGTCGATTTGTGCTATACTTTCGGTTAATAGACGTTAGGAAATTGCGAAACGTAATATAATTATGTGGATTTCATATATTTCGATATCAATTCATGAAATATACATATGTTTGGAACATCTTAGTTTCAATACATCGTATATGAAATGAATTGATATCGAAATATATGGCGACAAATTATATACGTTTCGTAAACGCTTATTTTAACATGTGTGCAGGGAGAATGTTTTTGAAAAAAGAAATCTCAAAAAAGAAAAAAATAAGACGTCTGATCCTATGTGTGATGGTTGCCCTGCTTTTGATTGTAGCGTGTGATCTGCGACTTCGGACGGTTGTTTATCATATCGAAAGTGACAAGGTGGATGAAGCTATCCGGGTTTGTCTTATTACAGATTTGCATGCCTGCCGGTATGGCAAAAAACAGCACACCCTCACGGATGCGGTTGACAGGCAGAATCCGGACATTGTTCTGCTTGGCGGTGATATCTTTGATGACCGGCTTTCGTATGATAGGGCAGAGATGACGATTCGATATCTGGCAGAACATTATAAATGTTATTATGTAACCGGAAATCATGAGTACTGGAGCAAGGATATTGATACGATTGTCGGGATTGTGGAGTCCTATGGCATCACGGTTTTGTCTGGGATGTGCGATACAATCGAAGTAAATGGCCGGAAAATCAATGTGTGCGGGATTGATGATCCGGATGTGGTTGTCTATACAAAGGATGGCAGGGAGACGGAACAACAGCTTGCTGATGCGATGTCGGATATAGATAAGGATGCATATACAATTCTTCTTGCGCATCGGCCGGAATTGATTGACACATATCGGAAATATCCGGTGGATCTGGTGCTTTCCGGTCACGCCCATGGCGGTCAGTGGCGGATTCCGGTTGTATTAAATGGTCTGTATGCACCGAATCAGGGAATGTTTCCGGAGTATGCCGGAGGAAGATACGATTTTGAAGAGACAACGATGATCGTGAGCCGGGGACTTGCGAGAGAGAGTCTGCCTGTGCCGCGCGTATTTAACCGGCCGGAGCTTGTGATTGTGGAGATTGAGTGAAAAAAGGAGTAACTATGTTCGGAGACAAAAGAGGAACGCAAAAGAGAGATTATGTGCCGGATTATGTCGTGTTCGACCTTGAAACGACGGGCACAAGCTGGAAAAAAGATGCGATTATTGAGATATCGGCGGTGAAGGTTGTGGCAGGCAAGGTGGTTGATACATTTTCAAGGCTTGTCAACCCGGAGCGACCGATTCCGTATTATGCGACGATGGTGAACAATATCACGGATGCTATGGTAAGGAATGCACCGGTTCTTGCCGATGTGCTACCGGAGTTCGTGGATTTTATAGGGGAGGAGATATTGGTTGGACATAACATCCATACCTTCGATATGAAATTCATCTGGAAAGCAGCAGAGGAATTGTTCGGAAAGACCGTGACGAATTCCTATATTGACACGTTGCCGATGTCGAGGCGAAAACTGCCGGAGCTTGCTCACCACAGGCTTGTTGACCTTGCGGAATATTACCATATCAGCACAGCCGGGGCGCACCGGGCTCTTGCGGACTGTATGATGAACCAGAAATGCTATGAGCTCATGAACCGCCCCTCATGTCAGCTTTGACAGTTCACGCAGATGCTCTCCTTTAAATTGTTTCGGGCTGACGCCGACGGATTTGTGGAATACCTCCGTGAAATAGCTCTGGTCCGGGAATGCCAGAAATGATGCGATCTGTGAGATGGAAAAATCCGAATAAATCAGCATATTTTTGGCGGCATCGATTTTTAAAGCCCGGATATAATCGGTAATGGAGGAACCGGTTTCCTTCTTAAACAGGCGCGAAAGATAAGAGGGATTCAAGCCGGTATGGTCTGCCAAATCCGTGACAGTGATACGCGTATTCAGATTCTCGTGGATATAATCGATACAGCGCACGATATGAATGGAACAGATTTTATGCTTGCGGAGCTTGTGCATGCGCGTGGCATAGTCAAGTGCCATTTTCGTGTGCAGAGCGTCGATTTCGGATATGTGGTTGCTTGTGTCTGCTTTCCGGATGTAGTAGTCACTCAGACCGTAAGCGGTGGATAAATCCATGCCGCCTTCGATACATTGTCTCGCAATCAGGGCAACGGTTATTGCAAAATGATATTTTATATTTTGAAGGGAGTTGGACGACAAAGTGCCAAGTCCTTTTTTGTGTGAAAATGTATCCTCGCAGAGCTGTGTTGTTTTTTTGATGTTACCGGAGCGTATAACAGAATAGAATTCAAGCTCGGGATTGTATGCGGCACGCAGAATATTTTCTTCTTTTCTTAAAAACTCTTTGTAGACGTATTCCTTGTTTTCCATGAAAAACTCCTCATTGTATACTTTGAAATTAGATTATTACAAAACAATAGGATGTATCCGATGCATTCATCGAAAAGCCGTTTGCATGCCTCGTGAAGTATGTTATCAACACATATCATATATACCATAAAAAAGTAATAAAAACAATACATTTCCATGAATAAAGATGATATTTAATAAATATAGCAAAGCGTTTTTGGAGCGGGTAAAGGAAAGGGGTTATACTATGAAGAAGAGAAAACTTGTATGTGCATTCCTTGCGATTAGTATGTTTGCGACCATGATGTCCGGGTGCGGAGATAAAAAGGCGGACGAGCAGACAACTGAAGCGACAACAGAATCACTGAAGGAACAGACAGAACAGGCGGATGTTCCGCAGCTTGATGGGTACGAGCTGCTTTGGAATGACGAGTTTAACGGTACGGCACTCAATGAGAATATCTGGAGCTATGATCCGCATGAGCCGGGCTGGACAAATGCGGAGCTTCAGGAATACACGACGTCCACCGACAATGTGTTTGTCCGTGATGGCAAGCTTGTATTGAAGGCAATTAAGACCACAGATGAAAATGGGAAGGACTACTATACATCGGGGAAAGTCAAGACACAGAACAAGAAGGACTTTATGTATGGTAAGGTCGTTGTAAGAGCAAAGGTTCCGGAGGGACAGGGTCTTTGGCCTGCAGCATGGATGATGCCGACGGATGAAAGCTATTACGGACAGTGGCCGAAATGCGGAGAAATCGATATCATGGAGACGCTTGGTAATCAGACACACATTGCCTATGGTACGATTCATTACGGAGAACCACACGCTGAGCAGCAGGGGATTTATGAGCTCGAAAATGGTAAATTCTCCGATGACTTTCATGAATTTTCGGTTGAGTGGGAACCGGGAGAAATGCGTTTTTATATAGATGGGAATTTGTATCATACAGTCAATGACTGGTTTACGGCAGAATCCGGAGCGGAAGAGAAAGCGTATCCTGCACCGTTTAACCAGACCTTCTTTGTACAGTTAAATCTGGCAGTCGGCGGCACATGGCCTGGAAATCCGGATGAGACGACGGATTTTGATAAGGCAGAGTACGAGATTGATTATGTCAGAGTGTATCAGAAGCCGGAATATGACACAAATGTCAAGAAGCCGGAGAAGCAGTTCCGCGAGCCGCTTGCGGACGGAAACCTGATTTATAACGGTGATTTTGCCGAAGCTGAGGCGTTAGACGATGAGGAAAACTGGTTCTTCCTTTTGTTTGAAGGCGGAGAAGGTTCTGCCAAGATTGAGGATGGAACGATGATTATCACATCTGAGGAAGCGGGAAATGTAGATTATTCCGTACAGCTTGTGCAGCCGGATCTTCCGATGTATAAGGGTAAATCCTATCGGCTGACATTTGATGCATGTGCGGCAGAAGAAAGAGACATGATTGTCTGTGTATCAGCACCAACCGCCGGATGGATTCGTTATCTGAAGGACACAAGACTTACGCTTACTACAGATTGGCAGACATTTACATACGATTTTGAGATGACGGAGAAGGATGACAACAATGGGCGCCTGGAATTCAACATGGGACATAAGGGCTCCACGGCTGAGATTTATATCAAAAATGTACGTATCGAAGAAGTGGAGACCACTAATTGATGACTTTGGTGTGATAGAGAATAGGACAAGACAAATGACTTGAAATGTGTTAAGATGAGAAAAATATTTTGTATGACAGGACACATGGGAGTCAGAACTTGATTAAGATTCGGGATTTGGAATTTGAATATTTTGACCGCGATGAAGAAGGGAATCTCACGGATATGATATCAGCGATCCGTGGGATTCATTTTGATGTCAAAAAAGGAGATTTTATTGCGGTCGCCGGGAAAAACGGTTCAGGAAAAAGCACATTTGCAAAAATCCTGAACCGTTTGCTCGTGGCAATCGACGGAACGGTCATCATCGGTGGCATGGATGCCATGCAGGAGGAAAATACCCTGGATATCCGTAAACTCGTCGGCATGGTATTTCAAAATCCGGATGACCAGCTGTTTGGAAGTGTGGTTGCGGAAGATGTGGCATTCGGCGCAGAGAACATCGGCGTTCCGGAGGAGGAGCTGTGGGAGCGGGTAATGACGGCAATCGAGCAGGCCGGGCTATGCATGTATAAGGCAGATGCCCATTCATTTGCGGACCGGAGGATACAGGCACTCTCCGGCGGAGAAAAGCAGAAGGTGGCCATTGCGGGTGTGCTCGCCATGCGGCCATCCTGTATCGTGCTGGATGAATCGACGAGTATGTTAGACCCGCGCTCGCGGATGGACATACTTACCTGTATGAGAGAATTAAATAAAAAGCTTGGCATCGCGGTCGTTATGATTACGCATAAGATGGATGAGCTTTTGTGGGCGGATACGATATACATTATGCATCAGGGCAGGTTTGTGATGAAGGGCAGAAAGGAAGGAATCTTTTCTGATCCGGAAAAGCTTGCTTCGTATGGACTTTCCTGCCCGGACATCGTAAAAATCAAGGATGCTCTGCTTGAAAAGGGCGCGATTCGGGATGCGTATCTGTATTCTGTGGATGCACTTACTGCCCGCATCAAAAAGGAGCATCCGTATGCATTTGAACTTGGAACAGTTATGCAAAAGCCGGTGGAGGAGCGTTCGGCGCTTGATCCGGTCAATGCGATTTTAATCAATGACCTGTCCTTTTCCTATGGGCGAAACGAAGTGTTAACGCATGTGTCGTTCCGTGTTGCAAAGGGAGAGTATGTGGCGGTCATCGGGGAAACCGGTTCGGGGAAATCCACACTTTTGCAGCATATTCCGTGTCTCATCAAACCGAAACCGGAAACGGTCTATGTGGATGGACTTGATGTGGCGGACAGAACGACAGATATTCAGAAGCTGCGGTGCAAAATCGGCTATGTGTTTCAGTATCCGGAACAGCAGCTTTTTGCAAAAAATGTATATGAGGATGTGGTGTTTGGTCCGCGTAATGTCGGGATATCCGAGATTGAAGCGGAAAAGCGTGCCTATGAGGCTATCAAGCTGGTGGGTCTTTCAAATGACATCTATGATATCCCGATTCAGAAATTGTCCGGCGGACAAAAACGGCGTGTGGCGCTTGCCGGCGTGCTTGCCATGAAGCCGGAATACCTGATTCTTGACGAACCGCTTGCAGGGCTTGACCCGGAGGGCAGGGAAAATATGCTTGCGATTATTGATGCGCTGCACAGGGAAGCCGGTATGACAATTATCATGGTCACGCATGATATGGAGAGCATCGCGGGGCATGCGGACAGAGTAATACAGCTTGCGCACGGAACGGTTGTAAATTCCGGCAGGCCGGAGCATGTATTTTACCGGATGGCATATGATACGATTATGCAGGCGCAGGAGAAAACTCGGGAGGCGGATTTATCTTCCATTCCGGTTATTATGCAGCTTCTGGTAAAGCTCCGGTTAGAGGGACTTCCGGTCGACTGTATGACGGTGGACATGGAAACGGGTGTTGATAATATTCTGAGGAGTATTCGGCCGTATTCGGTATGAGATGCCGGATAAAAGGATAATCTGGAAGTATATTATGAGGAACTCATTTATAAAAGGATAAAAGACGATGTTAAAAGACATTACAATCGGTCAGTATTACAGTGCGGATTCCGTATTGCACAGGCTGGACCCGCGCGTAAAAATCCGATTTACAATTGTATATATCATCCTGCTTTTGATTGACCGAAATGTGTATTTGTTCGGACTTTTGACTGCAGTATTTCTGCTTGCAACATATTTGTCGAAAGTGCCGGTTGCTCATATGGTAAAGGGAACAAGGTCTGTTTTGGTGTTTTTGTTTATCTGTTCTGCAATAAACATCTTTACGACACCCGGTGACAGCCTGGTCCGCGTCATCGGTCTGACTATCACGGAACAGGGACTAATAAAATTTGGCTTTATATTCTGGCGTATGCTGTTGCTTATTTTTATGTCATCCCTTATTATGTACACGACAACGCCTACTGCACTTACAGATGGACTTGAAAAATGTTTTCATCTGCCCGGAAATATCGCTATGGGAATTACAATTGCCCTGCGGTTTATTCCGGTGTTATTTGAGGAGCTTGACCGCATCATGAAAGCGCAGGAAGCCAGGGGCGCGAATTTCCACAGTGGAGGACCGATAAAACGACTGAAAAGTCTGAAGACCGTTCTCGTGCCGCTGCTTCAAAATTCTATTGACCGTGCATCGAATCTGGCAGATGCCATGGACGCAAGATGCTACACCGGAGGTAAAGGAAGAACGAAGCTAAGACCGCTTCGCTACGGAAGGAAGGATGGGATTGCGTATGTGGTGCTGTTCGCAATTACAGCACTAAGTGTGTGGCTGGCGGTCGTATTTTAAAAAGCAAATTTATGATTGCGTAATACGAATGTAGTATAGTGAAGTTAGGCGGAAAGGATAGCATATGGTACGTGTAAAATTGACCGTTGCCTATGACGGCACGAATTACTGCGGCTGGCAGATTCAGGACAATGGAATCACCATCGAGGAGATATTGAACCGGGAATTGTCGAAGCTGTTAAATGAGGATATCAAGATTATCGGTGCAAGCCGGACGGATTCAGGGGTACATGCCCTTGGAAATGTAGCGGTGTTTGATACAGAGACCCGCATTCCGCCGGAGAAAATCAGCTTTGCCCTGAATCAGAGACTGCCGGATGACATCCGGATACAGGAATCCTGTCAGGTGGCGGATGATTTTCATCCGCGATTTTGCGATACGATTAAGACATACGAATACCGCATCTGGAACGACCGGTTTCCGAATCCGTTAGTAAGGCTGTATTCAAAGTTTTGTTATTTTAATGTGGATGTGGAGAAGATGGAACAGGCGGCTTCCTATTTAATCGGAGAGCATGATTTCAAATCGTTCTGCACGCCTCGGACGCAGGTGGAGAGTACCGTTCGAACCGTTACGGATATTTCCTTTCGCCGGGAGGGCAAGATGATTATCATGCAGATTAAGGGAACCGGTTTCCTATACAATATGGTTCGGATTATTATGGGCACGCTGTTAAAATGTGGCATGAACATGTATCCGCCGGAGCATGTGAAGGAGATTCTGGAAGCAAAAGACCGTGCGGCTGCAGGTCCGAAAGCGGAGGCGTGCGGACTTACGCTGGTTGGAATTGAGTATTTGTAAAATTTTATGCAAAAAAATCGTTGACACACACGGGTTCGTATAATATAATCACTAAATGTGACAAAAGGCAGACTATGCATAAACCCAACAGCCCCGGGTATATGTACAAGCGCATTTTGGCAGGTTTACAGTTTGCAGGAAGATAGATGCAACAAAGCTGTTTCGGACATTTCGGCTTATGCGCATACATTTTCGGCAGGACAAAGATTCGAGTATTTTAAGGAGGAACCACAATGAAGAGCTTTATGGCAAGCCCATCAAACATTGAAAGAAAGTGGTATGTAGTTGATGCTACAGGACATACATTAGGTCGTTTATCATCTGAAATCGCTAGCATTTTAAGAGGTAAGAATAAGCCGACATTTACACCGCACATCGACACAGGCGATTATGTAGTTGTTGTAAATGCAGATAAGATTAAAGTAACAGGTAAGAAGATGGATCAGAAGGTTTACTATCATCATTCTGATTACGTTGGCGGAATGAAGGAGCAGACTTTGAAAGAGAAGCTTGCTAAGAAGCCGGAAGACGTTATCTACCTTGCAGTTAAGGGAATGCTTCCAAAGGGACCTCTCGGCAGAGAGATGATCAAGAAGCTTCATGTTTACGCTGGCCCAGAGCACAAGCAGCAGGCTCAGAAGCCGGAAGTATTAGAGATTAAGTATTAATTAGTAAGGAGGAAACGTTCGTGGCTAAGAGTAGTAATAGATTTTACGGAACAGGTAGAAGAAAGAGCAGTATCGCAAGAGTTTACCTTGTACCGGGAACCGGTAAGGTAACAATCAATAAGAAAGACATGGATGAGTATTTCGGTCTTGATACTTTGAAGCTTATCGTTAAGCAGCCATTTGCAGCTACAGGTACAGAGGGTAAGTTCGATGTACTCGTCAATGTAAAGGGTGGCGGATTCACAGGTCAGGCAGGTGCAATCAGACATGGTATCTCCAGAGCGCTTCTTGAGGCAGACGCTGATTACAGACCGGCACTTAAGAAGGCAGGATATCTCACAAGAGATCCTCGTATGAAGGAGAGAAAGAAGTACGGCTTGAAAGCAGCTCGTCGTGCCCCACAGTTCTCAAAGAGATAATAAAATCTTTTTTGAAAAAGATTTATCGAAAACGAAGATATCAAGAAAAGCCCATTTTATTAAGTTTTTCAACGAAAAACTTTGGTTACAAGAAGTTGTGGGAAGTTGTCAGATGTGCTGGAATTTACATCAAATGCAACACATATGCAACAGGTATGC
>JBJEMZ010000058.1:0-15052 GCA_051879935.1 Wujia sp. | reverse complement strand
CTTCTACAACCTCCGGAGGAAATTCCTTTTGTAACATCTCAAGTGTTGTTCCGGTATCTTCCACAACATCGTGCAGCAAAGCAACCGTACAGGACAGTTCATCATCCATCTGCTCTGCCAGATGAATCGGATGAAATATGTATGGCACACCACTTCGGTCCGTCTGACCCTCATGTGCCGCATAAGCAACCTTCATCGCCTGAATCGTCATATCCGTATATACCATACATGCCTCTCCTCTCTTTACACGCTACTCGGCGTCCTCTTCCGGTTGTTCCTCAACGACTGTCAGATAAACCTTTGTGTCCTTGATTCCGGTTTCATTTGAAAGCCAGTTTTCAATCGATGCATATTCATAATCATCGATTTCTTCCGTTACCTCTGCAACTAACAGCAGCACCGGCTTCTTACTCTCATATACAATCCCGACATGGCAGTTTGAAAGATGCGGAAATATATTCTCCGCATGCTCGGATACCGCCTGAATATCACTCTGCATTTCATCATAGGAAGCAATCTGTTCCTCCTTTTCCGCAAGATCCGATTTCAGACTCTCAATCTGCGCTTCCTGATCCTCCATCTCCTGCTTTAAAGTCTCAATTGTATTTTCCTGTACAACGATTGTTACCTTGTCGCTGTTCTCCGTATCTTCCCGCAATACATTCTGTGTAACCTTCAGCTTATAATCCGAAAGATTGTAGTCGGCAAGGTCTTCCTCCAAGCTCACCAGCATCTCATCTGTCAGCGTGTTACCGATTAAGGACACCGAAATAATCTTCTTCTCACGGTCCGTTTCGGTCTTTACAACCTGTGTATCCGGAAATGCAAATTCCTCCTCCAGATATTTGGATATATTTGTATCGATCACCGAATCATGAATCGTCTTGGCACCGATATAGCCACTCGGTATCACAACAACAATGGCAATCGTAAGAATGATGGCATTTACACGGCGCTGCTGCCTTGGACTGATACTTTTATGATAAGGCACGCGAAGCACCAGCGTGATAAACGCCGTTGAGATAGCAATAAACAATGTGTTGATCACAAACAGGTAAAAGGCACCCAGGAAAAAGGAAAGCTGTCTTGTTGCAATTCCATATCCTGCCGTACAGAGCGGCGGCATCAGTGCAGTTGCAATCGCAACACCCGGAATCACGTTGGAATGTTTCTTTCTTGTATGCCCGATCATGCCGGCAAGACCACCGAACAAAGCTATCAGAACATCATAAAGAGTTGGTGATGTTCTTGCAATCATCTCCGGTGTTGCCGTTGTCATCGGAGAAATCGAAAAATAAATGGTTGCGGTAATCAAACTGATAACAACCTGCGTCGCAAATCGGACAAGCGCCTGTCTGAGCAGAGAAAGATCACGCACGGCAATGGAATACCCCATCGCCAGAATCCCACTCATAAGAGGAGAAATGAGCATCGCGCCGATTATGACTGCCGTGGAGTTCACATTTAACCCAATGGATGCAATCAGAATTGCAAGCATCAAAATCCACATGTTTGCACCGTGGATGACTGTCTGCTCATGCATCATGTCATCAATCTCTTCATAGGACATCATCGTATCATCACGCATATAAAACACACTTCGGAAATAATCATGCAGCCGGTTCCTTTTTTCCTTTGCATCCTTTTTCTTTTCCTCATAAATCTGTTTTTTCTCTTCTACGTGCTTTTCAAATTCCTGTCGTTTTTCTTCTTTTCTTTCCTCGAACTCCTGCCGCTTCTCTTCTTTTCTTTCCTCGAATTCCTGCCGCTTCTCCGACTTTTTTTCAACTACTTCCGTTTCTTTGCTTTCATCCATACTTTGTATCCCGACCTTCTGTTTCATACTTTATTCGTTCTGCTTACAAAAATATTTTGTTTTATATTACCATATTTTTATATACACATAAAGTAAAAAATCGAGCAGGCTGATACCTGCTCGATGTATAAACAATGCCATCTCGCTTATCGGTTTGATGACCATTCTATATTTTAAGACTCTCCCGGTGTCTCATAAAACGCTTCGGTTTCTTCAATATCCTCCACCGGCGGCTTTAAGCCCTCTATCACAATATTATTTTTCTGTGCATAGTCCCAAAGAGCTGCATGCACAGCTTCCTCTGCAAGCAGGGAACAGTGCACCTTTACCGGTGGCAGACCGCCAAGCGCTTCCATCACGGCTTTATTCGTAAGCTTCAATGCCTCCTCAACAGATTTTCCTTTGATCATCTCTGTCGCCATGCTGCTTGTCGCAACCGCAGCTCCGCAGCCGAACGTCTTAAACTTACAATCCCGTATCACCTGATTTTCATCCACATCCAGATAAATGCGCATGATGTCGCCGCACTTTGCATTGCCCACTGTTCCGACACCACTTGCATTTTCTATCTCACCTACATTTCGAGGGTTTGAGAAATGCTCCATCACCTGTTCGCTGTATTCTAATACCTGACTCATAATGTTCCTCCATATCTAAATATATCCGTCCTGTGTTTACTTCTGTTGTTTTACGAAGTCCTCGTACAAAGGCGACATGCTTCGAAGCCGCTCCACAACTGTTTTAATCGCATCAACCGTATAATCGATTTCTTCCCTGGTTGTCTCATCAGACAAGGTCAGACGAAGGGAACCGTGTGCAATCTCGTGCGGAAGTCCAATGGCAAGCAACACATGGGATGGGTCTAAGGAACCCGATGTACATGCTGAACCACTCGAACCGCAGATGCCCTTTTGATCAAGCATAATCAGAAGGGATTCTCCCTCTATAAAACGAAAGCTGAAGTTCGCGTTGTTTGTAAGGCGGTTTTCTGGATGTCCGTTTAGCTTTGTGTACGGCACTTCCTCAAGCACACGTTGAATCAGATAATCACGCAGCTCCGTCTCCTTCGCGGCACGTTCTTCCATCTTCTCTTTTGCGAGTGTTGTTGCTCTGCCAAACCCGACAATACCCGGTGTGTTGTGCGTACCTGCACGTTTTCCGCGTTCCTGCGCACCTCCGTGTACAAATGACTCGATTTTGACACCATTTCTCACATATAAGATTCCAATTCCCTTTGGACCATTAATCTTGTGCCCACTCGCAGAGAGTAAATCGATATGCAGCGTCTCCACATCAATCGGAACATGTCCATATGCCTGCACGGCATCCGTATGAAACAGGATGTTATGAGCATGGGCAATCTCTCCGATTTCCCGAATCGGCTGTATACTTCCGATTTCATTGTTTGCAAACATAACGGATATTAAAATGGTATCCTCGCGGATTGCCTTCTTAAGTTCATCCAGCTTTAGTACACCATTCTCATCAACATCGACATACGTAATCTCATATCCAAGCTTCTCAAGATATTCGCATGTGTGCAGGATTGCATGATGCTCAATCGTGGATGTGATAATATGCTTTCCCTTACTCTTATGTGCAAAGCTAAGCCCCTTCAATGCCCAGTTATCGGACTCGCTTCCACCTCCGGTAAAATAGATTTCATTTGGTTTTGCATTTAAAAATGCTGCTACGTCCGTCCGCGCCTGTTCAACCGCCTTTCTGCTTTCTCCGGCGAATCTGTAAACGCTGGCTGCATTTCCGAAATATTCTTCAAAATAAGGCTTCATTGCATCATATACTTCCGGCGCAACCTTGGTTGTTGCGGCATTATCCAAATAGATCAGTTTATCCATGTTATTTCTCCTCTAAATATTATTTTTCCTACTCGTATAGTAGGATTTTAAAAGATTATAATGATTCTATTCGATAAAGTCAATGCAAATACCCCTGATATTTGTGAGATTTTTTATCAATAGCAATCCGGTCTATTCACCGGCATGCCCATATTGCTTCAAAATTTCGATATAGCGGTTACCGAGATGACTGAGCGGGATTCCCTTTCGCTTGATATACCCAATCGTCATTTTATCCTCTGTCTCGAATGGAACTGCCGTATAGCCATCCCCGTTTAATTCCTCGCAAATAATGCCGGAACAAAGCGTGTATCCGTTTAACCCGGTCATAAGATTCAGCATGGTTGCGCGGTCATCTGCCTTGATTACCTGCTTGTACTCCAGGTTTGAAAGTACCTCCTCTGCGAAATAGAAGGAATTACGGTCCCCCTGTTCAAAAGAAAGACATGGATATTCTTTTAATTCCTCAAAGGTAATTTTCTTGCGGTCTGCCAGCGGATGTGTGCTGCTTAAATATACATAGACATCACAATCAAACAGGGAATGAAACGAAAGATCATTGCCTTCCAACACCTTCTGAAGCACTTTGTGATTAAAGCTGTTTCGATATATAATACCGAGTTCGCTTCGAAAATTCTTAACATTTTCTATCACTTCACCGGTCTTTGTTTCATGGACGGCAAGCTCATATTCATCCAGGGAAAAATCACGGGCAAGCTTGATAAATGCCTCAACTGCAAATGAATAATGCTGCATAGACACACTGAATTTTTTCCGATGTTCCGGTGCATCCATATATTTTTCTTCCACCATCTGCTGCAGCTCCACCATCTGTCGGGCATAGCTTAAAAATTCTTCTCCCTCCGTCGTCACAACGATTCCCCGGTTGGTACGCAGGAAGATCTCGATGCCAAGCTCCTCCTCCAAATCATGAATTGTATTGGAAAGTGCCGGCTGGGAAACGAACAATTCACTCGCCGCCTTATTCATCGATTTCATATCTGCAATTGTGACTGCATATCGCAACTGTTGTAATGTCATGCTATATTCCTCTCTTCCCCTTTGTAAATTCTATATTATTCTTCATATGGTTTGCGTGTAATCCCAAGTACCTTGTAACCGAGCTTTTCTACCTCTGACTGAAATTTTTGCTCATCAAATGCCTGATCTGTAATAATAATTGTTTCCTTTTTCTCATGGGAAGATGTTACTTCCTTTACATCAAATACGGATTCAACCATTTCATTCACGTGCTTCTCGCACATTTTACACATCATTCCGTCTATATTTACGGTTATCTTCTCCATCGTCGCTCCTCCGTTCTCTTCTTTATTTCCAGATTTTATTTCAATTTCATTTTTTTCTGCATTCATACTAACCGCATCATTTTTTCTTGTCAATCCCTGCTTTTTTACTTTCCCTTTTTTCTCCGGTGAAAACAAATTGAGCCGAAGGGCATTTGTCACGACACATACACTTGACAGGCTCATCGCCGCTGCTGCAAACATCGGGTTTAACGCCCATCCAAACAGCGCCAGAAAAGCACCTGCCGCAAGCGGAATCCCGATTACGTTATAGATGAATGCCCAAAATAAATTCTCATGGATGTTGCGAAGGGTTGCCCGGCTTAACTGTATCGCTGTCGGCACATCCAGAAGGCTGCTGTTCATAAGCACGACATCCGCTGCATCCATAGCAATATCTGTTCCCGCACCGATTGCAATTCCGATATCGGCCTTCGTAAGCGCCGGTGCATCATTGATTCCATCTCCCACCATCGCCACCATTCCGTTTTTCTGCAGGCGGGTAACGACAGCCTCCTTTTCATCCGGCATGACCCCTGCAATCACTTCGTCGACACCGGCCTCATCTCCGATTGCCCGGGCAGTCTTCTCGTTATCTCCGGTCAGCATGACCACATGGAGTCCCATACTTTTCAGTCTGTGAATGGCCTCCGGGCTCTCCTCCTTAATCACATCCGCCACTGCAATGACTCCAAGCAGCTTTCCATCCTCGCAGAAAAACAGCGGTGTCTTTCCTTCCGATGCATACGCCTCTGCCCGGGAGATGCATGCTTCCTGTTCCGTCTCCTCCGGCGCAATCTGCTCGGAAATGTACGTCCATTTTCCACCGAAAAGCTGCTTTCCTTTGCACATACCGGTCAGCCCGTTACCGGATACCGCCTGAAATGCCTCCACAGCTTCTGTGGAAATATTCTGCTCATCGCCCCATGCAAGAATCGCTTTTGAAAGAGGATGCTCACTTTTTTGTTCCAGCGCGTATGCCGCACGCATCAGTTCCTCCTGTGAGGTATGCGCTGTCACATACCAATCTGTAACCATCGGCTCGCCCTTTGTAATTGTTCCGGTTTTATCCAAGGCAACGGTTGTAATCTTTCCGGTTTGTTCCAGAGACTCTGCCGTTTTAAACAGAATTCCATGTCTGGCTCCCACGCCATTTCCAACCATAATGGCCACCGGTGTCGCAAGTCCAAGCGCACACGGACAGCTGATAACAAGAACCGAAATGGCTCTCGCAAGCGCAAATCCCACCGTCTGGCCAATCATTATCCATACAACAAATGTCACAATCGCGATTCCGATTACAACCGGCACAAACACACCGGATACCCGGTCTGCCACCTTTGCAATCGGTGCTTTCGTGGCCGCTGCATCACTTACCATCCGTATAATTCCGGCAAGGGTTGTATCCTCTCCGACCCGTGTCGCCTCACACACAAGGAATCCCGATTGATTAATGGTTGCCGCACACACACTGTCTCCCGGCTGTTTGTCAACCGGTATGCTTTCTCCGGTAAGTGCGGATTCATCCACGGCACTGCTCCCCTCCCGCACAATTGCGTCCACCGGGATTGCCTCCCCCGGCCGCACGACAAAACGGTCTCCCTTCTGAACCTTGGCAATATCCACGGTTACCTCTTCTCCGTCACGAAGCAGCACGGCAGTCTCCGGACGCAGACGCATAAGTCCTTTTAAGGCGCTGGTCGTCTTTCCTTTTGAGTATGCTTCAAGTGTCTTGCCCACTGTAATCAGCGTAAGTATCATAGCGGCAGACTCAAAATAAAATTCATGCATATACGGCATAGCATCCCGTCCATTTGCAACTGCATCCGTCATGGCAAACAGCGCATACACACTATATATAAAAGACGCGGTTGCGCCAAGTGCTACAAGGGTATCCATATTCGGTGCCCCATGTCTTATCCCGTTGAAACCATTTACAAAGAATTTACCATTCACAACCAAAATTGCGATTGTAAAAAGGAGCTGTACAAGACCGATTGCCACCGGATTTCCATCAAAAAAAGACGGAAGCGGAAAATCCCACATCATATGTCCCATGGAAACATACATGAGCGGAATCAAAAGAATGACCGATGTCCGGAGTCTGCCCTTCAGTCTGGGTGTCTCTTGATCTTCGAATTCCGCAAGCTCGGATGTCTGTGGTGATTCCTTAGAATCCATTTGCTTCCTCGAAGCGCCATATCCGGCCTTTTCCACCGCCTTTATAATCTGCTCCGATGAGGCCGTTCCCTCCACGCTCATGGAATTCGTCAGCAGGCTGACTGCGCACGCTGTCACTCCGTCAACCGCAGAAACTGCTTTTTCCACGCGGGCACTACATGCCGCACAACTCATTCCGGTGATATGATACTGTTCCATACTTTTCCTCCTGTCCTATGCCGAAAGCCTAAACCTTGATTCGGAGCCTGTCATTTCATCAGCTTTTGGGTAAGTACCACAAGCTCATCAATCACCTCATCATTTCCCTGTCGAATATTATCTGCCACACAAGTTTTGATATGATTGGCCAAAAGTACTTTATTGAAGCTGTTGAGTGCTGATGAAACCGCCGAAACCTGTGTCAGAATATCCGCACAGTATGCATCCCTTTCCAGCATATTCTCAAGTCCCCGCACCTGTCCTTCAATCCGTTTTAAGCGGTTCATCAAATCCTTTTTTTCTTTTTCGCTTCGCTCCTTATGTTTTTGCGAGCAATGTGGACAGACTTCATTTTTATTGTTTCCCATTCTTGTTTTCTCCATTCTCTCTACAATATCATGTGGTGCTTCCCGTGTGTTGTTTTCATACCCATTCAAAATATCCACGCAAGAAAAATACCCCCTACAGGTATTTATAATATACCTACAGGGGGTATTTTGTCAATCAAGACTATTTTTTATATTCCGGTATCGCATCTCTCCCAAGTCTTGCAAGCATTTCTTTGTCGCTTGCAATCGTGGCAGATGCCACCGTTGTCAGCATGTTTCCGGTAATCGTCGCAGACGCACCGCCTTCAAACGCCGGCTCACCGTCATTTGTAAGAAGGGCACGCCCTGCAGCCAGACGAATGTTTGCTTCCGGGTTTATATACCGGAAAAATGCAATGGTCCGCAGGATATCATCCTCCGTCAATGGTTTTTGATTTTCAAGCGGTGTTCCTTTGATTGGCATAAGTGCATTAATCGGAATGGAATCGATGCCGATGTCTGCAAGGTCAACCGCCATGGAAAGCCGGTCCTCCCATGTCTCTCCCATGCCGATGATTCCTCCGGAGCATGCACACATGCCTTCCGCCTTTACAGCTTTTAATGTCTCAATTTTCTGGTCATATGTGTGGGTGGTACATATATTCGGAAAATTTCGTCTTGATGTCTCAATATTGTGATGATAGCTTGTCACACCCGCCTCATGCAGACGATGCAGCTGTTCTCGCGTAAGAAATCCCATCGAGGCGCAAAGATCAATCTTGCATTCCGCATGCATCCGCTCATACGCATGAACCGCCTTTTCAAATTCTTCACCCGAAAGTGCCCTTCCGGATGTCACAATCGAAAAACGATGTACCCCATGGGTTTCGTTGAATTTGCATGCCTCAATTATTTTATCTTCATCAATAAAATCATACACCTCACAGTTTGTATGATTATGTGCAGACTGGGCACAGAACTTACAATCCTCCGGACATCTTCCGCTCCGGCCGTTGATGATTGCACAAAGGTCAACGGCATCTCCGATAAAATATTCCCGGATTAAGTCCGCACCCTCTCTTAATTCCTTCAAGTCGCATGTCAAAAATATGGAAAGATCATCCTGAGCGTTGATTCTTCTTCCTTCTATGATTTCTTTTGCAAGCTGTAACATAGCTGTTCTCCTCCTACCGTAAAATATGTCCCTTCATCTTATTGTTTATCATAGGTATCCAAAAAATGATGCTTCACACCATCCTGTTTGTAGGCAATAACTGTACTCAAATTCACATTTTCCACACTCTTAAAAATATTGCCTTCCACAAACGGATTGTTCTTCTTTAATTCCCGAATTAAATGCTTCACCTCTAAACGTTTCGACTCACTCTGTCCGTCCGTATCACAGGAAGAACAGGTATCCGTAAACTTACAGGCACATTGTATAAAATGCAGATGGTTATAATCTCTCCACGCTTTGATATCCTCCTCACGTACAAGATAAAGCGGGCGAATCAGTTCCATCCCTTCAAAATTCGTGCTATGCAGCTTCGGCATCATCGTCTGAACCTGCGCGCCGTAAAGCATCCCCATTAAAATCGTCTCAATCACATCATCATAATGGTGTCCGAGGGCAATCTTGTTGCATCCAAGCGCCTTTGCCTGACTGTATAGATGTCCCCGCCGCATTCTTGCACACAGATAACACGGTGATTTTTCCACATGGAAGACCGACTCAAATATATCGGACTCAAAAATCGTAATCGGTATATGCAGCTTCTCCGCATTTTTCTCGATGACCTGACGGTTTGCCGGACTGTACCCCGGGTCCATCACCAAAAACTCAAGCGAAAACGGAAATTTATTATGACGCTTTAACTCCTGAAACAGCTTCGCCATCAACATGGAATCCTTTCCGCCGGATATGCAAACCGCAATCTTATCATTTGGCTTTACAAGCTCGTATTCATTAATTGCCCTTGTAAATTTACACCATATCTTTTTGCGGAATCGTTTGCGTAAGCTCTCCTCCACATCCAGATAATAGGTGTCTGAATCTGCTTCCGCATTCATGGCATAAAGCAGCCATGCGAGATAACCGCCCTGTAGATTATAGGCATCCAATCCCCGGCCTCTGAGCATCTCTACAACATCCACGCTTTTTTCACCGCGCTTGCAGTACACAAGCAGCTTCCGGTCCCGCGGAAAATCCTGTAATCTCTCTTCGATTGTTTCTTCCGGGACGGATACCGCCTCCGGCAAATGTCCATATGCATACGACATTTCATCCCGGATGTCCCAAATAACATATTCCTGCTGTTCATTTATTGCTTCAGGCAATACATCGTACATGATGGTTTCCTCTCTATTCACGGTGTCACCCACTCGTTTCACTCCTTGTGCGTATGATTATTTCTCACCGGACGTCAAATCCTGCTCTGCCGCATGCACGGCCACCGCACCATCTGAGACCGCTGTCACAAGCTGTCTGAGGGGCTTTGTCCGCACATCCCCCGCTGCATAAACACCGGCAGTATTCGTCCTACAATCTTCACCGGCAATGATATAACCGGCCTTATCACGGGCAATCTCCTCCGGCACAAACGATGTCTCCGGTTCCATGCCGATTGCAAGAAACACGCCTGACACAGAAAGTCTTTTCTCTTCGCCTGTCCGGTTATTCTCCACCCGTACTTCCCTTACTCTGTCATCCCCGATGATTTCACGAACCTCGCAAAATGACAGAAACTCGATATTGACTGTCCGCTTCACTTCCTCCTGCAATGCTTTTTCCCCGCGAAATGCATCCCTCCTGTGAATCAGATATACTTTGCGGCACTGTCTTGAGAGATACAAAGCATCCTCCAATGCAATATTCCCACCACCGACACAGCAAACATCCTGATTTTTATAAAACGCTCCATCACAGGTTGCACAATAGGACACCCCTGCCTGCCGGAACGTATCCTCTCCCGGCACACCGATCTGCTTATGTTTTGCTCCGGTCGCAATAATCACAGCTTTTGTCTGATAGACCGTTCCATCCTCTAATTCTACTTCTTTGACAGCACCTTTCGTGCATAACTTTTCTACACACCCGTTTACAAACTGCACTCCAAGTTTATCGGCATGCTCCCGAAATGCGATTGCAAGGTCATATCCACTTTTACCATACAAGCCCAGATAATTATCAACCTGTTCCGTATTTATAATCTGACCGCCACTAAATACTGCTTTTTCAATTACAATCGTATTAAGCATAGCTCTCTTTGCATAAATTGCAGCCGAAAGCCCCGCAGGGCCGCTGCCAACAATGATTAAGTCGTACATATGCGTCTCCCTATCCGTTGATTCTGTTTTTCTGCATTTTATCACATACCTGGCATGGTTTCATTTTTTTCGGAAGCATAATTGTATGAAACTGCATACGCATCGCATCAAAGGTAAGCAATCTTCCTGTTAAAAGGTCGCCTTTTCCGAGCAGATACTTGATGGCCTCCAGTGCCTGAGCACTTCCGATCACTCCGCACACAGCACCGATAATACCGGCCTTCGTCGGCACGGCATCCCCGGGCGGTTCGTGAAACACGCACCGATAGCACGGAGCTCCCGGTATGTAAGTCATAATCTGTCCCTTTGTCTTTCGCAAACCTCCGTGACAAAAAGCTTTCCCAAAACGCACACATGCATCATTAATCAAAAACTTTGCCTCAAAATTATCGGTTGCATCAATCACAAAATCATACCCTGCTATCAAATCCCCGATATTTTCCTCCGTTACGAGTTCATGATATATCTGTATTTGAACATCCGGATTGATGGCTGAAAGTGTCTCCCGGGCAGACTCGACCTTCACGCGTCCGACATCCGCCGTACCATGCAAAAGCTGTCGCTGCAGATTCGTATAATCCACTACATCTCCGTCCACAATGCCAATTGTCCCGACACCTGCGGCTGTCAGGTATAATGCAGCAGGCGAACCAAGTCCGCCTGCCCCAATAATTATTACCTTACTCTCAAGCAGTCGCTTCTGCCCTTCCTCACCGATTTCCTCCAACATAAAGTGCCGCTTATAGCGTTCCCGCTGTATCGCATCAAACTCCATATACATCAGCCCCCTCCCATGAAGGAAAGAAATTCCACACAATCCCCTTCAAACAAAATCGTCCTTGTAAATGTATCACGTTCGATAAATTCGTCATTGACAGCAACCATAACATGATCCGGTGTCTCCATCTGTTCCATCCGAATCAGTTCCGCAATCGTCGTATTGTCCGGTATTTCCCTTTTTTCACCGGAAAGAGTAATGTTCATGATGGTTCCTCCTTATTATATTCTTTCCAACCTATCCTATTCGATTTAACCGTTTTTTTCTAATACATAAAAGAAAGAACCAGTTATAAATACATATTATTGCAATACGAAATCTTACAGTTTCAGATCCTTATAAGTGTTTACAAGCTCCTCCACTGCCTCTGCCTGTTTCGCCTGTACGACCTCTGCAAGTGCCTCCAGAAACTCTCCATTTTCCCCATCATACCCCATTTCAAACAACTGTGAAAGAAGCTTCACTGCATGTTCATAATCAGACTGTTTTACATCCACACATATCTGCTCCAATATCGCAATATCGATAATTGCCAGGTCTTGTGCCTCGTTTTCCCCGGCCTGATCTTCCAACGTCTGCGCAGCTTCCGCCTCCAGCTTCTGCTGTGCCATCTTCTCGGCGTATTCTTCATCTGTCATGCCGGATACTTCATCTGCAAAATGCTCATAATCCTCTAAAATTAATAACAGATAAACAAGCTCATCAATAAAACCACGCAAATTCTGCTTAAGCTGATCCCGTTTACCAACATTGATAGATGTTTCCATACGTGCTGCATTTTTTGCAAGTTCGTAAGCACCAATACTGTTCGCAAGTGTTCGAATCGAATGTATCTGTACTTTAAATCCACGGATATCCCTCGTTGATTTATCCGTCAATGTCTGTGCAATATCTTTATTCTGTGTGTAGAATGCATGTATCAACTTATTGTACACTTCTATGCTTCCACCAATTTTCTGAATTGCTCCCTCTACATCAAGCGATTCCGAAAGACGTTTAAGCCCTTTTCCAAACCTTGAACCTTCCATCAAAAGACGAATATCATCGGACCGCTCCTGTAGCTTATCCTGTGGCAAACAATCCTTTAAAATTGCTGCAACTCTTCGAAGCTCGATTGGTTTCACCAGACTGTCCGTAAATCCAGCCGTAAGATTACTGCTCCTGCTGCCCTCGATTGCATCCGGGTCAAGTGCAATAATCGGTAAAATCGCGTATTTACTTCCTTCCAAATCCCGGATTTCCTGCATCGCCTCAATACCATTCATAATCGGCATAGATAAATCCATAAATACAACATCATAATCATGATTTAAAACCATATCGATTGCTCCAAGACCTGACGTTGCCACATCAAGCTTCATGTCAAAGGCAGAAAGTACCTTTTTGCTTACCTCAATACTTACCTCATCATCATCAACAAGCAATGCGGACACATCCGGAAGCCACAGTTTTTCCGCATCTTCTTTTGAAACCGTGTCCTCAATTTTTGCAACAACCTGACCACTGCTTAGTTTTACCGCCGGGCGCTGGTCAATCGATAATACAAATGTAGAGCCGGCACCATATACACTTTGAACAGACAAATCCGCGGACAGAATATCTGCATATCCCTTCGCGATGGCAAGTCCAACTCCATGTCCGGAATGGATGCTGTTTTTTGCGCTGTCCCCCGTCTCATACAAATTAAATATATTGTCCAGCCTTTCCTCCTGAATACCGATACCGGTATCTGACAATGTAAACACGACATTGAGCACATCCTGATTTGCGTAATCCGTATACTCATAGCTGTCAACCGACAATGTAATACTACCCTGCTTTGTATAACGGATGGCATTGTCTAACAGTCTTACCAAAATGTTTCGTATTTTTTCCGAGTCTCCTATCAGATTATCCACTACATTCTCACTTATCTCTACGAAAAACTTGACAGATTTTTCGGCAAGCTGTTTGATTGCAATTTCAGACAAGTCCGCCACGATATCTGAAACCGAGTAGTTGCTCTCCTCCGTCTCGATACGTCCGGATTCAAGCTTTGCAAGCAAAATAATATCATCCACACTTGCAAGAATATCATTTCCAATCTCATAGATACTGCTTATTTCTTTTCTATACGGCGAATCCTGATCTACCATATGCAATAGTTCATCTGCCTTTACCATCATAGCATGAATCGGTGTCTTTATTTCATTGCTCATATTTGCAAGATAGTCATTTTTCGCGGTACTGCTCTTAACTGCTTCCTCATGCTCCTTGGAAAGCTGTTCAAGTGCGGATGTTTTGGATTTTAACAATTGTCTGACACGAAAAACTGCAAATACGAGAAGAAAAAATCCAAGCAGAATAATCACAACCAGTATAATTCTTGCAACCGGACTTTCAAGAAGACGTTTTTCTTTTTCAATCACAAACGAAATCGGCTCCTCACAAGGCGTACCGTCTCCGTTGTATGCACTAATATTAAATCGATACACGCCTCCATCCAGATTGGTATATACCGCCTGTAGAACATCGTTACCTGATAGTCTCGTCACACCCGAATCAAATCCGGAAAGAGAATACTCCACTTTCATATTTCCTCGATTTTGATAGGAAAAAACTGAAAACTCAATTGTAATTTTAGAAGTATCACTCTTGATTACCAAACCGTCATTTAAATCATCAAATTCATATATCTGTCCATCAATATCAATCTTTGTAACTTTAATTTTCGGTTGAATTTCATTAATCCAAATATTTTCAGTATCTAAGACGGAGATACCCTCATTACAGCAAATATACATTCTTCCACTTCTATCGATACATGCATTCCCGGTTGTATTGATAGTCTTCGTAAGCCCATCTCCCGTCGCATAATATCTTCCCGAAATGCCGTTACTTCCTAACAGTTCATCCTCCGAGGTACGCAGAACTCCCATGGAACCGACAATCCAAACAGAACCGTCCTCTATTACGATATCATAAACGCTGTTTGAATATTCCACATTACTAATCATACGGAATGCTTCATTGTAAAAACACACTCCACTGTCCGTTCCGATCCAAACACCCTGTTCGCCCTGTGTAAAGCAGGAAATAACATCTGAATTTAAGCCATCCTCCATACTATAGTGCAATAAATTATTTTCTGCCCTATCGATCACGTAGATTCCGGCTCCATCTGTTCCCGCAAGCACATTTCCCTTGTCAGTCTCAAACAAGCTCAGGACATTTACTTCAGAAAGCGCAGTTCCAATTCCATAAACTTTATCAACGGTTCCTTCCGCATCCAGAATTGCAAGACC
>JBJEMZ010000057.1:0-15447 GCA_051879935.1 Wujia sp. | reverse complement strand
AAATATGGTAACATTACACCATATAAGTGTATTTGGTTAACGGGGGGAAATCAATGAGCAAATCCAAACAGAAGAAACTTGAGAAAATAAAAAAACGTAAGATATGGCCGTTTGTGGTTATAATCATCGTGAGCATTTTTTTGTTTGCGGGTGTGAGCTTTGTGCTTTTGGCGTCAGGCTTTTTAAATCTGGTAATCCCAAAGGCGCAGAATGCCTACCAGATGGTTCAGGGTGTGCAAAAAGGATATCTGGAGTGTCATAGTACCGGAGAGGATTTTTCAAAGGTCTGTGATAACATTTATAATTTCACCTCTGATATACAAAGTATTTGTCTGCTGGATGAGCATAATCAGCTGTTGGAGCAATATGGCGATGAAACGCCTGATTTCACAAATATGAAGCTGTTAGAAGACGTGGTTGAGGTTACAGAGGATGAACTTGGACAGAAGGATGCTCTCTGGACAGATATGAAAATACTTCGGACAAGAGAGGATGCCCTTAGTATCGCGGGTGACGAAGCATTTCTGGTGTATTGCTGGTATGTGCATCCATTGCCGGACAGTACACAGAAGCTGTGCGTCAAAGTCAGAATTTGCGTCTATGAAAATGAGCTGATGAACATCGTAATCTCTATTATCCTGTTTTCCGTGCTTATGATTTTGCTTATGGCGTGGAATATCATTATGATTGTGCGTGTGGCAAAGGAACGGCGCAGAGAAAAGGATATCCTTTATACAAGCACCATTACCGGAGGAACGAATCTGCAATATTTTAAGGATCGGGCAGAGGTACTCTTAAAAGCAAATCAGCGCAAACAGTTCCATTATGCCATGGTAAGTATCCGGGTTTCAAAATATCAGAATTTCTGTTCCTGTTATGGAATGGAGGAAGGCGAGGAACTGCTGGAAAGTCTGTTTGATGAAATGAAGAAGCAATTACAGAAAAAAGAGATTGCAGCGCATGCTGCAAGAGCGGATTTTGCATTGCTGTTAAAGTGTGATGAAACGGACAATCTTACCGACCGGCTGGAGCATATTCTCGATGCACTTAGAAAAGTACGCCCGGATCAAAAACTGAATTTTGGTGTCGGCGTATATTGGGTTCCGAAAAAACATGGGGATATCGGTACTCTGTATAATTACGCGGAGGTCGTACACGATGTTATACCGGAAGATATGGAGGATCACATAAAATGTTTTGATGAATCCCTGCTTGAACAGCAGCGCTGGGTGCGCAGAGTGGAGGATGACATGGAACGTGCGCTTACGGATGGTGAGTTTAAGGTATATCTTCAGCCGAAATATAGTACCAAAGAGGAGAAGATATCCGGTGCGGAGGCATTGGTACGCTGGATTCATATGACGGAGGGCTTTATTCCACCAAATCGGTTTATTCCTATCTTTGAAAAAAACGGGTTTATTCTGCAGCTCGATGATTATATGATTTCCGAGTGTTCGAAGTTACAGGCAAAATGGCTGGCTGAGGGAAAAAAGATTGTCCCGATTTCTGTCAATGTATCCCGGGCGCATTTTACGAGATATGATCTGGCAGAACATATCTGTGCACTTGTTGATGCATACAATGTGCCACACAATATGATAGAGCTTGAACTGACGGAAAGTGCATTTTTTGATGACAGGGAAATTCTGATCAATACCGTAAAGAAGCTGAAGGACTATGGCTTTGCTGTATCCATGGATGATTTTGGCGCCGGGTATTCGTCGCTCAATTCCCTGAAGGAGTTGCCGATTGATGTATTGAAGCTCGACGCGGAATTTTTCCGCGGAGAAGATCAGGAGGGACGTGGAGATCTGATTGTAGGGGAGACCATTTCGCTCGCGAAAAAGCTTGATATGCGGATTGTGGCAGAGGGAATCGAAACAAGAGAGCAGGTGGATTCCCTGGCACAAAAGGACTGCGATCTCATACAGGGATATTATTTTTCAAAGCCTATGCCTGTGGGCGAGTTTGAAAAAGTTGCATTTGAATAATATATGGTATTGAAATAAATATAATTATGTGATATATTCTTACCGACAGGTTGTCGGTAGAGGTGTAATTATGAGAGTTGTAAAGGATGCAGAAGAACGAAGAAATGAGATATTAGATGTAGCGGAGCGATTATTCTGTGCAAAGGGTTTTGATAATACAAGCACAAATGATATCCTGCAGGAAATCGGGATTGCCAGAGGAACGCTTTATTATCATTTCAAATCGAAAGAAGATATTCTGGATGCGATGATTGAGCGTCTGACCAAGCAGATGGTTGCAAAAGCCTCAGCTATCGCGTTAGATGAATCAATACCGGTTCTCGAAAGATTAACACGTACAATGCTTTCTCTGAATGTTGATAATGAACTTGGAGATATGATCATGGAGCAGGTTCACAGACCGCAGAATGCGTTGATGCATCAGAAGATGGAGCAGATGCTGCTTGGACGGGTGAACAAGCTGATAACAAAGATTGCGGAAGACGGAATCAAACAGGGTATTATGCAGACCGATTATCCGGCTGAAGCAGTGGAAATGATTATGATGTATTCTTATTCTGCCTTTGACAGTATGGTTCAATATAATGAAGAAGAGGAAGACAGAAAGATTATGGGCTTTATCTATCACACGGAGAGAGTGTTTGGTATGAAAAGAGGCGCTTTGTTTGAAGCCATGAAGCCTATATTCGGCAAGAGAAAGAGTAAATAAAAGGAATTTTCAGATTCCTTTTTATTTAAAACATTTAACCGACAGACAATCGGTCGATATAATATAAAGGAGAGGAAGAATGAAAAGATATGAATAAGGATATGGAGAAAAGTAATTTTGGAAAATTTCTTTTGCTTTGGTTTGGGGAGCTCATTTCATCTATAGGTGGCGGGCTTACCAGTTTCGGATTAGGCGTATATGTATTTTTACAGACAGGAAGTGCTTCCGGGATGGCACTTGTGACGTTGCTTGGTTTTTTGCCGACTTTGCTTTTGAGTGTGCCGGCCGGAGTGTTGGCAGACCGATATGACAGACGGTTGCTGATGATGTTGGGAGACGGCTGTTCCGCCTTGGGCATTATCTATATTTTAATTTGTATGATAAACGGCGGCGCAAGCCTGCCACAGATTTGTATCGGTGTATTTGTGAGTGCAGTTTTTTCTTCGTTGCTTGAGCCTTCCTATCGAGCGACTGTTTCCGATTTGTTAACCAAGGAGGAGTTCTCGAAGGCGAACGGCCTGGTGAGCCTGGCAGGAAGTGCCAGATATCTGATATCACCGATTGTAGCGGGACTTTTGCTTAGTGTAAGTGATGTAAAGCTTTTGCTCATTCTTGATATAGGAACTTTTGTTCTTACGGTGATATCGACAGCAGTTGTCAAAAGGGGCATACATACAAAGCTGTCGGAAGAGAAAAAGTCATTTAAGGAAAGCTTAAAAGAGGGATGGAATGTTGTTCATTCGAGACAGGGCATTTTTCTGTTGATTATGGTATCTGCAGTCCTGACGCTTTTTCTTGGCGTATTTCAGATTCTGGCGGAGCCACTCATCCTGTCGTTTGCAGATTCGAAGACACTTGGAATCGCAGAAACGATATGTGCAAGTGGAATGTTAGTTTCAAGTCTGATATTAGGTGTGCGTGGTATAAAGAAAAGATATGTGAGAGTACTGGCGATATCTCTTTTGCTGGCAGGATTCTTTATGGTTGGATTTGGGATTTGGGAGAATATTTTCATAATTTGTGGATTTGGATTTTTGTTTTTTTGCATGCTTCCGTTTGCAAACAATAGTCTGGATTATCTGGTAAGGACGAATATTCCGGATGAACTGCAGGGAAGAGCATGGGGTTTTATAGGCTTTCTCTCGCAGCTTGGATATGTAGTTGCCTATGCAACTGGTGGATTGCTTGCAGATTTTACTGCCAGGGTATTTAAGATATCGATAGGCAGGGGTGCGGGCATTGTGATTATTGTATCCGGTGTGTGTCTGTCTGCGGTGGCGGTAATTATGGCGAGAATCAGGAGCATCCAGGATTTAGAGAGGGTGAAAGGAGAGGCATGAAAGATAATATTTACACAAGAATGACAAAAGAGGCATGGCGTAAGGATCGGTTTTCAGTAGCGGGATTTACGGCATTTGTTGCAATCTCTGTCGCAATGATTTCCCTCACAGCGCTTTTGTTTGCAAATCTTACCGGAGCAATCGATCATCTGATGAAGAAAGCAAAAACACCGGATTTTTTGCAGATGCACGCAGGTGAAATCGATGAAGCGCTTATACAGGAATTTGCATCTGAAAGACCGGAGGTTGCGGATTATCAGATTGCACGTTTCTTGAATCTGGAAAACAGTATGCTTACACTTGGGGAGCAGTCGCTGTTAGACAGCACGCAGGATAACGGAATCAGCGTGCAGGGAGAAGGTTTTGACTATATGATAGGGACAGATAACAAGCTTCCGCATGTGCAGCCGGGGCAGGTATATGTGCCGGTTTGTTATGAATCCATGTATGGAGTAAAGCTTGGTGATACAATGGGAATCGGAGATCGGACTCTGACGGTTGCCGGCTTCATCCGGGATTCACAGATGAATTCCATGATGGCTTCATCCAAGCGATTCCTTGTCTGTGCAGAAGATTATGAGAGTTTAAAGGCACTCGGAAGTGAGGAGTACTTAATCGAGTTTCTGTTTGTGGATGGTGCCGATGGCAATGCATTTAAAACAGCATATGAAGCTGCGAAGCTTCCGATGAACGGCCCTACGATCACCCGGCCTTTGGTAAAAATGATGAATACACTTTCAGATGGAATTATGATTATGATTATCCTTCTAATCAGTCTGCTTGTTTTGCTTATCTCGCTTGTGTGTATTCGGTTTATGCTGCTTACAAGGGTTGTCTCCGAAGGAACGGAAGTGGGCATGCTGAAAGCAATTGGAATATCACGCAAGGATATCAAAGGTATGTTCCTTCGAAGATACAGGCTGCTTATACTGGCAGGTGCAGGATTGGGTGTGGCGATATCCATCGTTGCATTTAAACCACTTTCTTCGCAGATGCAAAAGTTATATGGCGTATCAGCAAATGGAATCAGCAAATATGTCTATGCTTTGCTCAGTGCTACCGTAATCGGAGGTGTAATCGTATTATTTGTACTTCGGACACTTCGAAGGCTAAACGAGATGACTGCATTAAAAGCGCTGACCGGACAGATTACGGACCGGAAGAAGAATCATAATCTGCTTTGCATCGCGCTTGTGATTGCAATCGCTGTATTTCTGATGATGATTCCGTCCAATCTGTACAGCACAATGTCATCGCCATGTTTTGTAACCTATATGGGTATCGGCGATGGCGAGATCCGGATGGATATGCGGCAGGGAGAGGGCGCAAATGAAGATTTTGAGAAGATCGGCAATCTGTTGGCGGCGGATGCGGATGTCAAAGAATATGCCCTTTATCAGACGAGTCTGTCTCCTGTGAAGCTAAGTGATGGAACCACAATGAATATGCTGATGGAACAGGGCAATCATAAACGTTTTCCGGTAAGCTATAGTGAGGGGTGTGCACCGGAGCGGGAATGTGAGATGGCATTATCATATCTGCTCGCAGAAGACTTAGAACTTTCCACAGGCGATGTAATTTCTGTAAATATAGCAGGAGAATATACACCTTGTACAATTACGGGCATCTATTCGGATATCACAAACGGTGGAAAGACTGCAAAGCTATTTACAGAGCAGGTAAATAGAACAGAGGATGTCATGTGGAGAATTGCCTATGTCACATTGAATGAGGATGCCGACCGAGAGGTTTTCATGGAAAGGTATGCGGAAACCGGGGCGGAGGTTGTGGATATCCAGTCGATAGTTCTGGGCACATACGGCCCGACACTCAGACAGGTCCGGTTTGTTTCCGCGCTTGTCAAATTGGTGTCCGCCCTTATTATTTTCCTGGTTATCATGATGTTTGTCCGTATGATAGTTGCAAATCAGAGAACGGCGATATCCATTAAAAAAGCGATGGGATTTCGAAGCAGACATATCCGAAAAGACTTTTTCATATCCTGTGTGCCATATATCGTTGCAGGTATCCTGATTGGAACTGCATGTGGCTGCATATTTGGCGAGGGAATCTGCGGAATCGCCTTGAAATCCCTTGGTGCGGACGGGTTCCGGTTTACGTACAATGTATGGTCGGTCGTTTTGAACATGTTATGTGGAGGCCTGGTTGCTGTTTTTGCTGTGTGTGCCGGAAGTAACGGAATAAAATATATCAAAGCTGTAGAATGCTGCAGAGGAAGAGAGTAAAACATGAGTGAAATAATCAAATCAATTGGGTTATGTAAGGACAATATATTATTTGATGTGAATTTTTCCATGAAGGAGGGGGAGATGGTTGCTGTCATGGGACCGTCCGGTTCCGGCAAGTCAACCCTGTTATATCAGTTGTCGGGAATGGACAGCCCTGATTCCGGCAAGGTCATTTTCGATGGAGAAAATATATGTAAAAGTGACGAGGATATGAGAGCGGATATACGTTTGAACAAGATGGGATTTGTATTTCAGCAGATGAATATGCTGCCGAATCTGAATATTATAGACAATATCATTCTTCCGGCGCAGCAGAGTCAAAAGACAAAGAAAGAAAATAAAAAAAGTGAAGCCGCGTTAAAGCAGGAGGCAGCTTCGCTTATGGAAAAGGTCGGAATTGCCGGGATTGAAAACAGAAGGATTACCGAGGTGTCGGGCGGACAGCTGCAGCGGGCGTGCATCTGCCGTGCGATTATGAATCATCCGGAGCTTTTGTTTGCGGATGAGCCGACCGGTGCATTAAATAAGGCTTCTTCGGAAGAGGTAATGGAGGAATTTGTAAGGTTGAACAGGGAAGGCATGAGTATTCTGATTGTCACCCATGACAGCAGGGTTGCGAGCCGTTGTGACCGGGTACTTTTCATGGTGGACGGAAAAATATCCGGAGAATGCGTGCTGGGCAAATATGATGCAGTCACCCGGCGCGACCGGGAGGCAAAAATCGGAACCTGGCTGGAACAGCATGGGTGGTAGATAAGGTTTGTAAAGTCAAGGCGTCAATGATTCAATTGGCGCTTTTTTTCTTCCATATATCTTTAATTTATGATACTATTTTAAAGGAATCAATTACGTACACTGGACAGAAAGGAAATGGATGTTTTGTAAACATCTGACAAGGTCAACATGGAAAAAATGAGATGTGAATCTGTAGATGGATTTAAGAATAATGTTGAATTGATTGAAAAAATATTTCCATCCTGTGTGAAGGAAGGAACCGATAAAGACGGAAATACAGTAAGAGGCATTGACTTTGCTGCATTACGTGCTCTGCTGGGGGATACCATCATAGAGGATGAAAAGTATGAGTTCACATGGGTAGGAAAAAGAAATGCCATTATTGAAACAAACCGACCGATTCGGAAGACGTTAAGACCGTGTGTCAGTGATTCCGTTCAGTGGGAGAAAACCGGGAATCTATATATCGAAGGGGATAACCTTGACGTGTTAAAGCTTCTGCAGGAAAGCTATCTTGGAACGATAAAGGTGATATACATTGACCCTCCATACAATACGGGGAATGATTTTATATATGCGGATGATTATAGGATGGATGAAACCGAGTATGAAGAGGTACTTGGCGTTTATGACGAAGACGGAAACAGAAGATTTAAAAATATGGATACGAATGGAAGATTTCATTCTGACTGGTGCAGCATGATTTATTCCAGGCTTTCTTTGGCAAGAAATCTGTTAAAGGAAGATGGTGCGATTTTCATCAGTATCGATGACAATGAGCAGGAAAACATGAAGAAAATATGTGACGAAATATTTGACGAAAGAAATTTTGTCAATTGTTTTATCTGGAATTGTTCAACAGCCGGAGGTATACGACCAAAGTTTGCCAGTAAGACCCATGAATATGTTTATTGTTATGCAAAAGATAAAAGTAAGCTTTCGACTTTTTTTGCTCCGCTTTCCGGTGATGCAATCAAAACGTACAATCAGAAAGATGAAAAAGGCATATACAGAGATAAAGATTTCGTGTTCAAAAACAAATCTGCAAATGTGAACCAAAAGTACGAAATCGTCTGCCCGGATGGAGAAGTCGTTCATCCGAAGGAGGGTTATATATATCGATTCATAAGAGAGCGTTATGAAGAGGCTTTGGACGAGGGACTTGTCACATTTAAGAGAACAACAACGGGTCCGCTGGTTGATGCGGAGGGAAACCAGGCACATTGGAATATATATATAAAAAAATATTTGGGGGATGCAATGGGCGCCCCGTCAACCTTGGTTCCGAAAGAGATGATGAGTATATATAATGTCGGGACACAATGTGTGCAGGAGTTGTTCGGCGGTGCTAGAGTGTTTGAAAACGTGAAGCCGGTGAATATGATTCAGTATTTTATAAATATGGTAGCGGAAGATGGGGATATTATTATGGACTTCTTCTCCGGCTCGGCAACAACGGCACATGCGGTAATGCAGACAGAGATTGACAAAGACATTTCGCTCAACTATATCCTGGTTCAGGCACCGGAAACATGTGATGAGAATAGTGAAGCATATAAAGCCGGATATTCTAACATATGCGAAATCGGTAAGGAGAGAATACGGAGGGCTGCCAGAAAGCTTGCGGCAGAGAATGATTGTGATCAAAAAGACTTTGGATTCAGAGTTTTTAAGGTCGATGATTCCAATATGAATGATATTTATTATTCCACAGATGAATATACGCAGGATATTTTAAAATTGATGGAGACAAATATAAAGAGTGACAGAAATGATTTGGATTTGTTATTTGGATGTCTGTTAGAGTGGGGACTGCCATTATCGCTTCCGTACTGTGTTGAAAAAATAGATGGGCATACTATACATACATACAATAACGGAGATTTAATTACCTGTTTTGATGAGAATATCACCGAGGAAATTGTGGAAACGATAGCAAAAAGACAGCCGGTCAGAGCAGTTTTTCAAGACAGCAGTTTTTCCGGAAGCCCTGCAAAAATAAATGCCATGCAGATTTTTGAACGATTAGCGCCAAAGACGAGAGTAAAAGTAATATAAGAGGAGGCATCTATGAAGCTAAAATTCAAGCATCAGAAGTTCCAGGCAGATGCCGCGAAAGCAGTTGTGGATGTCTTTAAAGGTCAGCCATTTTCCACGCCATCCTATCTGATAGACAAGGGCACCGGTTATTATCAGATGGGGATGACGGAAAAAGAGGATTATATAGGATGGTCGAATGCAAAAATAGATACTTGCCTTTCGGATGATGTCATTTTAGACAATATAAATCAGGTTCAAAGAAATAATCATATTGTGCCATCCGGGAAACTGGAAGGAAAATATAATCTTACAATCGAGATGGAGACCGGTGTTGGAAAGACATATACCTACATTAAGACGATGTATGAACTGAATAAGCACTATGGATGGAGTAAATTTATCGTTGTTGTTCCAAGTATAGCCGTTCGGGAGGGTGTATATAAATCATTTCAGACGACGCAGGAACATTTTGCGGAAGAATACGGGAAGAAGATTCGTTTCTTTATTTACAATTCCTCAAAGCTTGCAGAGATAGACCGTTTTGCATCGGACAATGCCATGCATGTAATGATTATCAACTCGCAGGCATTCAATGCAAAAGGCAAGGATGCCCGTAGAATTAATATGAGACTGGATGCGTTTAGAAGTCGCAGACCCATTGATATAATTGCGAAAACAAATCCGATTTTGATTATTGATGAACCGCAGTCTGTGGAAGGAAAGCAGACGAAGAAAAATCTGGAGATGTTTCATCCTCTGATGACGCTTCGATATTCTGCCACACATAAAGCAGACAGTATATACAATATGATTTATCGTCTTGATGCAGTGGAGGCATATAACAGAAAGCTTGTGAAAAGAATTGCGGTCAAGGGTATTTCTAAGATCGGAAATATGGGAATAACAGGATACATTTATTTGCAGAACATCAATTTAACAAAGACATATCCTACTGCAACAATAGAAATGGATGTAAAGGGTACTTCCGGGATAAAAAGGAAGATAAAGAAGGTTTCAATTGGTGATAATCTCTACAGTTGTTCAAACGGCATGGAAGAATACATAGAAGACTTCGTGGTGACAGGTATTGATGCGCGAGATGATTCTGTTTCGTTCCTGAACGGAATAAAGATATATGCCGGGGATGTCATGGGTGATATAGACGAAGAACAGTTTCGCAGAATCCAGATTCGAGAGACGATACTGTCGCATATCGAGCGGGAACGTGTGCTGTTTGCCAAGGGGATCAAGGTGCTATCTTTGTTCTTTATCGATGAAGTAAAGAATTACCGGTATTATGATGATACAGGCAAGGAAATGAATGGGCGTTATGCCGATATATTTGAACAGGAGTACAGGAATATTGTGGATAATCTGCAGCTTACTGCAGAGGAAGCGGAGTATTCGGAATATTTAAAAACGATTTCGGCATCGAAAACACATGCAGGATATTTTTCGATTGATAAGAAAGGACGCATGACAGACTCGAAACTTTCGGACAAAAAAGAAAAAACTTCTGATGATATGGATGCCTATGATTTGATTATGAAAAATAAGGAGCTTCTTCTTGAAAGAGACCCTGCCAAGTCGCCTGTCAGGTTTATATTTTCGCATTCTGCACTCAGGGAAGGCTGGGACAATCCGAATGTGTTTCAGATATGCACACTAAAGCAAAGCGGAAGTGAGGTTCGTAAACGACAGGAGGTAGGTCGGGGACTTCGTCTTTGTGTCAATCAGGATGGCGAGCGTATGGATATCAATGCATTAGGTGCAGATGTTCAAAATGTAAATGTGCTTACGGTTATTGCAAGTGAAAGCTACGACAGTTTTGCAAAGGGCCTTCAAACGGAACTTGCGGATGAAATGAAGGCTGCAGAAGGAGTCGTCACGGAAAGTGGGGATTCGGCTTTTGAAAGCGTCCGCATGATACCGGAAAATGCGAGATGCGTTTTTGTCACTCTTCGTGTCGATGAGAAAAAGCTTCAAATGCCGGAATTTAAAGCTTTGTGGTCGAAGATAAACACGAAGTCTATGTATGTTGTTGATTTTGACACGGACGAATTGGTGCAAAAGTGTATTGCTGTGCTAGATAGCAGGCTTCAGGTACAAACGAGTTATTTTAAGGTGGAAACGGGAAGGCTGATGGCCGTCAACTCCAAAGAGGAACTGAAAAACGGATCGGCGATGATTCGTGTGGAAACAGGCAGCTATGATGTACAGGATACGGTAAGGGCAAACGTTAAGTATGATCTTGTGGGGAAACTTGTGGACGAGACAGGGCTTACAAGAAAAACAATTGTTCAGATATTAACCGGGATTCAAAAATCTGTATTTGAGCAGTTTCGCTATAATCCTGAAGAATTTATAATGAAGGCAGCATCACTTATCAATGATGAAAAGGTGATTGAAATCACGAAGCATATATCGTATCATGCCATAGATGAAAAGTATGATACGGACATTTTTACCAAATCCGCAATTAAGGGGAAACCGGGTATGAATGCGGTAAAGGTAAATAAACATCTCTATGATTATCTGGTATATGATTCAACAAACGAAAAAGAATTTGCCGGGCAGCTTGAAATATGCAGAGACGTTGCGGTTTATGTGAAGCTTCCGAACAAATTTTATATTTCAACGCCGGTGGGACATTATACGCCGGACTGGGCAATTGCTTTTTACGAAGGAACAGTGAAACACATTTACTTTGTGGCTGAAACAAAAGGTTCTGGAAGTTCCATGCAGTTAAGACGCATAGAAGAATTAAAAATTCACTGTGCAAAAGAACATTTTAAGGCAATCAGTAATGATGAAGTGAAGTTTGATGTTATTGATTGTTTTGAAACATTGGAAATGCGGATGAAACAATAGTGAATAAACCAGAGTGTCAGACAGGAGGGGAGTGAAAAGATGAAAAGAAAAATGGGATATTTAATTGTTGCTGCATTGTTATTAAGTGGCTGTGGAAATAACAAGGAGCATATTACAACGAATGGAGAATCCGTTACAACTGAAATATCCGCTTCGACTGAGAAAGCTACCGAAGAAGCTACTGAGGAGACTACGGAAGAAACTACTGAAGAGACTACTGAAGAAACTACTGAAGAAACTACGGAAGAAACTACTGAAGAGACTGCGGAAGAGATTCCAAGTGGTTTTACAGAAGAATTGACCGAGGAACAGGCGCTCAAAGTAGTTATAAATTATTGTTATACACAGAATCCATCCTTAAATGAAATGAGTCAGGAGGAGTATTCTTTTTATTGGGATGTGAGTGAAGTTACAAGTGATGAATATACAATACATTATAGATCTTATACGGGGGCACACATATATTATCACGTAGATATTGATACCGGAAATGTTACAACAACAGAATATGTTCCCGGAATTACAGAAGGAGAGGTTCCATCTGCCGAGACATTTAATGCGTGGGATTATATCAATTAAAAGCGCAACCAAGAAGAATTATATGGAATTGTAAGAATGGCAGCTCATGTGAAAACATGAGCTGTTTTTCTGAATGGTTTAAAAAGCCTGTCAAGCGTTGTTTTGTAACGTTTTAATGTCGTTTTGCATCATATTTGTTGATAAAAAATATAAAATATGATTTAATGAATAGAATTATCTAAGAAAGGTTACGGATGATGGAAAGAGTGGGAATATTACAAACGTTAAAAGTATGCGTCAAATATATTGTGATATTTCTGCTTGTGACCGGAGTCCTGCTTTTGTCATTGGTGTTTTCTGCAAATATTCCGCAGTCTGCAATCAAGGAACAGGTGCAGGAATCAGCCACCTATTTGTGTGAGGGAGAACTGTTTGGCAGGGTTGTAAAAGATGTGGATAGCATTAAGATTGACCGCTACGCGGATTCGATTTTGCTTGGCATTGCGTATCAGTATGACAGTGAACATCCGCTTGCTTCTGTGATGTGGTCTTCGTATTATCATTCGGATTTGGATAATGAAAATGAAAATCTGCTTGTAGCGGTTACCAATGAATACGAAGCGAATCAGCAGTATTTAAGGTACTGGCATGGTTCCATTGCAATCGTAAGACCGCTGCTTACAATCTTCAATCTGAAACAGATTTACAGATTGAATGGTGTCCTGCTTGCCTTGCTCGTAATCGGACTCTTTGTGACATTGCTTCGCTTAAAGGCATATGCGCCCGCGGTCGGGATAGCGTTTGGACTCATTTTGACTTCCTTCTGGTTTGTGCCGTTCTCACTGGAATATACATGGACATACCTGTTGATGCTGATATTCTCGATAATCGGTGTGTGGCTGATATATAAAAAAAGGTATAGGGCAGTTGGTATGTTTTTCCTTGTCAGTGGCATGGTGACAAATTTCCTGGATTTTCTTACGACAGAAACATTGACGCTCACAGTTCCTCTGCTTTTGATGCTGTGGATGGAACGTAAGCAGAATGTGGAGTCGAAATCAAAATCGGAATCAGATTGGAAGGCTTCCTTTCAAATGGCTGGAAAAGCTGCGATAACATGGGGAGCCGGATATGTAGGTATGTGGCTGATGAAGTGGCTGCTTGCATCCCTTGTCCTATCCGAAAATGTCATGCCTTATGTGTCAGAGCATATTGGGGAACGAATTGGCGGCGATTTGGGCATCGGACCTTTACAATATATATTTGGTACAATTTGGAAAAATATAAAGTGTCTTTTTCCGTTTGAGTATGGTATCGTAGGTGCATTTACAGGGATTGGCCTTGTGGTTTATTCCTTGTATGTGGGATATGTTTATTATAAGAAGAATATAGATAAAAAAAGTGTGTTGCTTTATGCACTGATAGGATTGGTTCCGTATATTCGGTATATCGTATTGCATAATCATTCCTATCTGCACTGTTTCTTTACTTACCGGGCCCAGCTGGCAACGATTCTTGCAATCGTGCTGATCCTGGAGCAGATAACGGATCGGAGGTGTCGTGCGCATGCAAATGGCAGAAAAGCAAGAGCTTGAGCTGTCGGTGATCATGCCCTGCCTGAATGAAGAGAGTACAGTTGGATATTGTGTGGATGAGGCAAGGCAGTTTATGGACAATCATCATATAAATGGAGAGATTATCGTAGTGGATAACGGCTCGGACGATGCTTCTGTGAAGGTTGCCACAGAGCATGGTGCCAGGGTAGTTACAGAGTATAGAAAAGGATATGGGAGAGCCATTCGAACCGGACTTACAAATAGCAGGGGTAAGATTTTGGTCGTTGGGGATGCGGATACAACCTATGATTTTCTGCATCTTGAAGCATTATATGAACCGCTGGCAGATGGCAGCTGTGATATGGTTATAGGCAACCGTTATGCAGGAGGAATCGAAAAAGGCGCAATGCCATGGACCCACAAATGGGGTGTGAAATTCCTGTCATACTGTGGACGAAAACGATTCGGTGTGGATGTGTACGATTTTCACTGCGGTCTCAGGGCAATGACAAGAGAGGCGGCAAAAAAGCTTTCCTTTCATACAGAGGGAATGGAATTTGCTACAGAGATGATTGCCGAGGCAGCGAGGAAGAACCTGCGCATCAAACAGGTTCCGGTACATTTGAGGAAATGTGAATATGCGCGTAAATCGAAACTAAGAACGATTAGAGATGGCTTTCGCCATTTAAGATATATCAATATGCAGAGCAAAGTTGACGACATCGAACGATAAAAAGGAGAGATTGCATGAACAAAGAATTCAAAAAAAGGAAAAAGAGGTTTTGGGCGTTATGTCTTGCGCTTGTATTTGCACTTGTGCAGATGGTACCGATGGAGGTGCTTGCGACAGGATATACGGTAACTGATCAGGGCAACAATGTTGGTACAATTGGGGATAATGTCATTTTGAAAAGTGGCGATACGATTACTTATTCTATAGATAAGAATCAAGGTCTTGCAACAACAATAGAATATTATGATGTTGATGGAACAACTTTGTTGTATAGTACCGTTAAAAGCTGGACAACAGGAGCTACTACGGATACTTGTACGGTTGCTGGAGATGGGGCGTATAGAGAAAATGCAACAAACCCGGTGCCGGAAGAACAGTTCGCGGGATGGAAAACAAAAGAAATATTCGTGTCCGGAGGATTGACAACCAGCATTAAATTTCAGGCGGTAGTATATACGCAATCAAATATTTCATATGTTTTAAACGGGGGCACAAATGCTGCTGCAAACCCTGCTACCTATTATGAGGGGAAATCGGGTATTTCTCTTGCGGATGCAAGCAAAGCAAATTACACCTTTGATGGTTGGTATACGGATGCAGCCTTCAGTGAGGGCACGGGACCGTATACATCTGTTCAAACAGACTGGATCGGAGATAAAACTTTATATGCAAAGTTTACAGCCGATACATATACGATTACTTAT
>JBJEMZ010000056.1:0-15470 GCA_051879935.1 Wujia sp. | reverse complement strand
TAGGGGAAGAAAGCTGATTTTACATCTGACAGTGGGAAATATGGAGTTTTATGCAAAGCTGTCTGATTTGGAAGACGTTTTTGCTCGAGCAGGCATGGTTCGTACACATCAAAGCTTTATGGTTCGAAAATCGCTAATACAGGATATGTCTAGGCAGTTTGTTGTCTGTGATGGAGAAGAAATCCCGGTTAGCCGTAAGTATTTCCGTATTATACGTGATATGGTAAGGGATATGAATAAAATGTAATTTGCATTGGTACGTAAACACGGATGGTCGGCCTGTAACGAAATCACTGCCGTTCGTCAGTTTTCTGTACCCGCTTGTCGAATTGGGATTTTTTGGCGTATAAGATATGTTATCATGACACTTGTGTAGATGTATTTGGAGTTTGATATTCCATGGAAATGATTAATATACACAAGGAGGAAAACATGAAAAAACGTGTATTGTTGGTAACATCTGTTTTGGTATTAACGCTTGCCTGTGCTGCATGCGGAGATTCCAAAAAGAAAAGTGGGGAATCGGGAAAGACGGAGGCAACCGTGGAAAGCGAGAGTACCGATGAAACATCGCAGCCAGGTGATGAAATGGAGAAGGACACGGAAGCGAACAAAGAGGAAGCCGACGAGGAGGCAAAGCTTGATTTTATTTTGCGTTCGGACGAAACAAGGGGAGAAGGCAGTTATGACGGAACCTATTATTCGGATATTCCGGAAGCGCAACAGTTTATTGAAGACAACGATTATGGATTTGAGGATGCACTCATCGCAGTGGCTGCATACCATCTGAATGAAGAACTGGCATATTTCAGAGGGTTGGAGGTGCCGGATCATTATGGAAAAGCAGGCGTATATTCGATGCTGCATAATGATTACAAATTCAATCAGGATCCGGACCCAATTATCAAAACAACAGAATATTCCGAAAATGGTGAAGAGTATTATTATTTGAAGATGGTTGGCTATACCCGCGCAGACGAAAATAAGCTCGGAAATACGGATGGGTGTGAATATCTTGTGCGATTAAAGGTACATGAGGATGGTCTTATTACATATGAGGGTGATTCTGTGGCATTGACACAAGTTCTGTATAGTTTAAATGTACGTGCAAAATGTTATACGAAATTTAGCGACAATTCGGATAATTTGGTTGGTTATTCCATAGCGACACCGATACCGGAGGAGTTATGGTATCTGGCAGGAGAAACATTAACTCCGGGGAAGGATTTTAGCAGCAATTATGAAGCGTTACTGCAGGCAACCTTCCCGGTTATGCCGGATTTGTATCAGCATGTTATATATTGCTCCTATCTGGACGAGGGCGTAGAGCCTGCACCGTTTACCGAGGAAGAAATCAATCTGTATAATGAACGGGTTGTGGAAGATTTTCACGAGGATATCCCGATGGAAGAATATATTGCACAACAGGGTTTTACGGGAAATATTACAACAAAGCTATATAAGTGTTATGTCAAGGATTACGTAAGCTATGCCGCAGCAGCGGCAATCCTGCAGAACTGGCCAAGAACACAGATATCCACGGATATGCGGGATGTAATCTCGGTATCTGCATTTGTAGAAGATTTTACCTGTTCCGATGTGTATGAACAATAATAACTATGTGTAGCTAAGGCGCGAAATGAAGCATAAGCTTTGTTTCGCGTCATTTTATTGTGAAAAATATATGAAATCTGAAAATGGAAATTGAGAAAGTTAATGTTCCATGTTATCATACAAGACATGACGATGGAAAATGTTGTATATTACAGATAGGAGAAAAAACAGATGAGTGGGTATGTGGAGTTTAAACATGTATACAAGACCTATCAGAGCGGAGATGTGAAGGTTGAGGCGCTGAAGGATGTAAGCTTTGAAATCGGACAGGGTGAAATCTGTGTCATTGTCGGACAGTCAGGCGCGGGTAAGACAACTTTGCTCAATATACTTGGAGGTATGGATAAGCTGACGAAGGGTGAAGTCTTTTTAGATGGAAAGAATGTGTCCGAATACAATAAAAAACAGCTTGCTGCATACAGAAGGCAGGACATCGGCTTTGTATTTCAGTTTTACAATTTGATTCCGAACCTGACAGCAATTGAGAATATCGAGATTGCATCACAGCTTTCAAAGGAGCCGCTTGATCCGGAGGTTGTTTTGGAACAGGTTGGATTAAAAGAGAGAAGGAATAATTTTCCTGCACAGTTATCCGGAGGGGAGCAGCAGCGTGTTTCCATTGCACGTGCGCTGGCAAAAAATCCAAAGCTTCTTTTGTGTGACGAGCCCACCGGTGCCCTTGATTATGAAACCGGAAAAGCGGTTTTGAAGCTGCTTCAGGATTGTAGTCGGACTCGTAAGATGACAGTTGTTATCATCACGCACAATTCAGCGCTGACAGCGATGGCGGATCGTGTGATTAAGGTGAAAAACGGACAGATTGCGTCAGTAAAGCGTAATGAACAGGTCGTGCCGGTGGAAGAAATTGAGTGGTAATGGTACAGGTGGAAATCAATGAATAAGGCATATAAGAAGAATATACGAAGGACAATTGGAAAAAGTAAGGGGCGTTTCTTTGCGATTATGGCAATTATTGCTCTCGGCGTCGGGTTTTTCGCGGGGCTAAAAGTAACAAAGCCCGGAATGATTAAGACCGCGGATTCGTATTTGAGGGAGCATAAGTTTTATGATTTTCGGCTGCTGTCAACTTACGGATTTGACGAGGATGAAGTTGCATCCATGCAGGTGCAGGAACATGTGATTGCCGCCGAGGGAGCCGTGTCTGCGGATTTTATCTATATGGATGAAAATGGTTCCGAGATGGTGTTTAAAGCGAACTCGCTGACAGAAAAAGTAAATACATTGGAGCTTCGTGCAGGAAGGATGCCGGTGGCGGCAGACGAGTGTGTATTAGATGCCTTTCAGTATGATGAGAGCATGATTGGAAAGCAGATTAAGATTGCGGACAGCAATTCCGATGCGGTAAAAGATAGCTTTCAGTATGATTCCTACACGGTTGTAGGTATGGTAAATTCACCGGTTTATATTAATATGGAGCGCGGAACCACGTCGATTGGAAACGGTCGTATCAGTGCATTTATGTACATAGAGCCGGATGGCTTTTGTTTTGATTATTATACGGAGATGTATGTACTCTGTCAGGATGATTATGGCATATATACAGATGAATATGAGGATTATATTGATGGAATCCGGGATGACATCGAAACTGCCTTAAAACAGGCGGCTGATGACCGGTATACCGATATGCAGACTGAAATACAGGAGCAGTATGAGGATGCAGTTGCCGAAATAAAGGATACCGTAACGGAGGAAGTCACATCGCAGGTGACAGAACAGGTAAAAACGCAGATGTATGCCGAGCTGATGCAGACGGGACTTACGGAGTCCATGATTGACGCGATGTTCGAGAGTGGGCAGCTTGTATTGCCTCAGGATACGATTGAAGAGACGGCACAGCCGATTATTGACGAGAAGGTGGATGAGCTTGTGGCAGACATCGAACTGCCGGAGCTTTCAGAACCGGAGGTTTATGTATTTGACAGAAGCAGCAATACCGGTTATATGTGCTATGACAATGATACGAATATTGTCGATGGTGTTGCAAAGGTTTTCCCGATATTTTTCTTCCTCATTGCAGCGCTTGTCTGCTCAACGACTATGACAAGAATGGTAGATGATGAGCGAGGACAGATTGGAACGCTGCGTGCACTAGGATACAGTAATCCGGCGATTATCAGCAAATATATGATTTATTCCGGCTCATCTGCATTGATTGGATGTGTGGTTGGATTTTTTGGAGGAACCCATCTATTCCCATATGTTATCTGGAGTGCATATCGAATGTTGTATGATTTCGGAGATGGTCTGCAGTATTATTTCTCGCTGCCGATGTTGCTGATCAGTATGGCTGTCTCTCTTGTGTGTTCCATGGGAACGACCTATTTTGCATGTAAAAATGAGCTCCGGTGTATGCCGGCGGATCTGATTCGCCCGAAGGCACCGGCGGCCGGAAAGCGTATATTGTTAGAGAAGATTGGCTTTATATGGAAGCGGATGAAGTTTTTGCACAAGGTCACGGCACGAAATGTATTTCGGTTTAAAAAGCGTATGCTCATGATGCTTGTCGGAATCGCCGGGTGTACAGCACTTGTGCTGACAGGACTTGGCGTGCGGGATTCTGTTGTCAATCTGGCTGAATTCCAGTATGGGGATATCGATACCCATGATATTGAACTGACATTTTCGGATACCATTACGGATGCGGATGTGGAGGCGGTCAGAGATGTTGCAGGCGATGATATGACAGGCTGTGTGTCTCTTTATCGGACGGCGGTAGAATATCATATGGAAACGGCAGTAAAAACTGTCTATGTTGTGGCGGCAGAGGAAGATTCTCTGGAGGGATTCATGCATTTTGAGCTTCTGGAGGGGGATATCTCCTACCCTGGATACGGAGAGATATTCCTAAGTCAAAAGATTGCGGAAATCGCCGATGTCCACGTGGGGGATACGATTACATTTACAGATAACAATGAGGTACAGGTCACACTTACAATCGGTGGAATCTATGAGAACTATGTCTGGCATTATGCCTATATGACACCGGAGACATACGCAGATTATTTTGGTGAAGAATATAAGCCAAATACTATGTATGTAAATACAAAAAGTGATGAGAAAGCGTTTTCGGCAGGGGCACAGCTTCGGAAGCTGGAACAGGTGATGAATGTCATGGTTGTTCCGGAGATGAAGGAGCGGGTGGAAAATATGATGAAGATGTTGAATGCTGTAGTATGGCTTGTCATCGGAAGTGCGGGCGCCCTTGCGTTTATCGTGCTGTTTAACCTGAGTAACATCAATATAACAGAGCGCGTGAGAGAAGTTGCAACGATAAAGGTATTAGGCTTTTATCCGCGGGAGACGGGTGCATATGTGTTCCGGGAAAATCTGGTACTGACATTGATGGGCATTGTAGTTGGTCTGCCCCTTGGTGTCCTGTTACACCGGTTTGTCATGCATCAGATACAGGTGGATATGGTGGCGTTTAAGGTTGCAGTCATGCCGGTCAGCTATCTATTAAGTGTCATCATTGTACTTCTGTTCTTAAAGGTTGTTGATGTGGTTATGAGAAGAAAAATCGACCGGATTGATATGGCAGAGTCATTAAAATCCATTGAATAACAGGAATTATTCGTTGAACATCTTTTTGGAATGCATTATAATATAAAGGATTGGGATAATAATAAAAAATGTTAGATAAATCAATTTGGAGGATAAAAAAATGGCATTACATATGGTAAAAAGTGTTCCGAGTCCGGAGGAAATCCGAAATGCGCATCCGATGGATCGGGAGTTGATTCAGATAAAGGAGGCACGCGATACCGAAATCCGAAAGGTATTTACCGGAGAGTCCGATAAATTCCTTGCAATCATCGGACCTTGTTCGGCAGATTACGAAAATTCTGTTTTGGATTATCTTTGCAGACTCGCTAAAGTTGCTGAAAAGATACAGGACAAGGTAATTGTGATTCCTCGAATTTATACAAATAAACCTCGTACAAACGGTTCCGGATATAAGGGCATGCTGCATCAGCCAAATCCGGAGGATAAGCCGGATTTTATCGAGGGTGTAAAGGCAATTCGTAAAATGCACATCAAGGCGATTCGTGAGACCGGGCTTACTGCTGCGGATGAGATGCTTTACACGGATAACTGGCCGTATCTGCAGGATATTTTGTCCTACGTAGCGATTGGCGCGAGAAGTGTGGAAAATCAGGCACATCGTCTTACCTCAAGCGGAATTGATGTACCGGTGGGTATGAAAAATCCGACCAGTGGAGACTTCTCAGTGATGTTAAATTCCTGTGTTGCTGCACAGGCAAAGCATACATTCCTGTTTTCCGGCTATGAGACGAAAACAGACGGAAATCCGTTGGCGCACTGTATTTTGCGAGGTTCTTTAAGCAAGAGCGGACGTTCCATTCCGAATTATCATTATGAGGATTTGAAGTTCCTTGCGGAATCCTACAGCAAGTTTGATTTGAAAAATCCGGCGTGTATCGTAGATGCCAATCATAATAATTCCGGTAAAAAATGGGATGAGCAGCCAAGAATTGTAAATGAGATTCTTCATAGCCGCCGTCATAACGAAGAGGTGCGTAAGCTTGTAAAGGGTGTTATGGTGGAGAGTTATATCGAGGATGGCAATCAGCCGATTGGCGGAGGCTGCTACGGAAAATCCATCACGGATCCATGTCTTGGATGGGAGAAGACGGAACGTCTCTTATTAGAGATGGCAGAGCAACTTTAGGCAGAACATATTTTAGAGGAAACTACTTATGAATATTTTTAGTATATTGGTACCAAAGCATATGCTTACTTATTTCAATGCGGATGATACATTGGATAAGGCGGTTTCTCTTTTGCTTGGAAGCACCTATTCGGCAGTTCCGGTGATTGATAAGGAAGGTCGGTATGTCGGGGTTGTCAGCGAAGGTGACTTTTTGCGTGCAGTTATGGAGCATGGCAGGGATGAGCTTGCAAATTATACGGTATCGGATATTGTTAACCGGGATCCGGGGGCTGCCGTGTTAAATACTGTGGAGCATGAGGAAATAATGGAAAGGATTCTGGATCGGAATTTTCTGTGTATCGTGGATGATAGACAGTGCTTTATCGGTATCATTACACGAAAGAGTGTGATTCTGTATCTGAAAAAATAATATGTATAAATATGTATTTTTTGATTTGGACGGTACGATAACAGAGCCACAGGAAGGAATACTTGGCGGTGTTATTTATGCTCTTGATAAGTTCGGTATCCGGGTGACGGATCGGAAATCCTTGTATGAGTATATCGGACCGCCGCTTCGTATGTCATTTTCAAAATTTCATGGATTAGATGACGAGCAGGCAGAGCAGGCGGTAACCTATTACAGGGAGTATTACAGTACAAAGGGTATCTATCAGAATGATGTTATGCCGGGGATGGAAAAAGCTTTTAAGAAATTAAAAGAGGCAGGGTGCAGATTATATGTTGCAACATCGAAACCGGAGCTTTTTGCGAAGCAGATTCTGGAACATCTGCATCTGGATCAGTATTTTGATCTTATTGCAGGGAGTTCGTTTGATAAATCAAGAGATTCCAAGGAAGCCGTTATCGCATGGTTGTTAGAGCAGATTGGAAAAGATGACGTTTGTATGTCGGATATTGTTATGGTGGGCGACAGAAAATATGATGTTATCGGGGCAAAGAAATTTGGTATCGATCAGATAGGCGTTTTATTTGGCTATGGAAGCAGAGAGGAATTTGATGCATGCGGCTGTATGTATCAGGCCGGGACGGCGGAAGAGATGGTTCAGATTATCCTTCGTGCATAAGAAAAGGCAGGCTATAGAATGGAGTTTCAACTTGGTCAGGTAATAAAAATGAAAAAGATGCATCCCTGTGGGAGTAATGCATGGGAGATTCAACGGATTGGTATGGATTTTCGCCTGAAGTGTCTCGGCTGTGGGCATTCCGTCATGCTACCTCGAAAACAAGTGGAAAAAAGCTTTCGTGGCTTCGTGGAATAAAAGAGAATCATAAGAAAAGAGAAGGTGTTTTCTACTTTCTCTTTTCTTTTTTTGCTTTCTTTTCGATGTATAGTTTTTGATCAGCCTGTTCGAGCACAGACTCAATATCCAGGTTTTTGGAACATGGAACCTCGCAGATGCCGAGACTCATCTCAATCCGATAAGGTTTTCCGGCAAGCTCATTATGACGCTCGGTGATTTCCTCGATTCTTTGCTTGATGATATCTGCGTGATTTGGAATTCCAATCAGGGCAAAGACAACAAACTCGTCGCCGCCAAAACGTGAAATAATATCTGTATTTCGAAAGGTTTCTTTTAATATAACGCTGATTTCCTTCAGTGCAAAATCGCCATCGTCATGTCCAAATTTATCATTGATTGATTTCAAATCATCCATGTCGGCATATAATACAAGGGCTTCACGTCCTTCGTTAAGCGGATTATCCGTGATGTTTTTTAAGGAATCCATAAATCCACGTCGGTTGTACAGACCGGTCAATTGATCTGTTTTTGATATTTCTTTTAATATGAGATTGTGTTTTAACATCTGATCCAGATTTGTCTGCAGATGGTCATTTATTTCTCTTTGCTGTTCAAGAAGAAGTAATGTTTTCAGCATAGAAGAAATATGGGTTGCAAGTGACGGAATCTGATCAAAATGTTCGCTGTCAGTTTCACATACAAGTATGCCGAGTAATTCTTCCTGCGAAAAGAGCGGAGAAACTACAAAGGCTCCTCGTCCGCTTCCTGCATGCTTGTCTTCGGAATAGATGTCGGATATTCTCACAAGCTGGGCATCCTTAGGAACTGCACATATCTTTTCACCGATGGCGTAGGCACGAAGAAGCAGTTTGTCCGGACGTATAAACCGCATACCATTTGGATGGCTGACTGGCTTTTTGTATGTATACAAAAACGTGGAATGAATACCAAGTGTGTACAGCTTTTGGATGGTTGCCGAATATGGAATCTGTTCAAGTCTTGCTGATCGGGACAAATCTGCACTCATTTCGTCCATAATGCGGGTAATCTGTGACATACTGCCAAATTGCTTGTTATATACACGTAAATTTGACTTGGCAAGCTCCTGGTACAGGACGGAGAAGACATTTACAAGAGCTGCCTTTTTCTCTGTATCTGTTATTTTTCGCTCAAGCACAAACTGAAGCGAGACAAGAAAATTGACGAACAGCTCTGCAGAAGTGTAGGAAAAGAGGGACTGTTCAATCAAATCCATAAGCGTTGTCCGTATTTCCAAACGCTCAGAATCCATGTCCTTTGATGCCACGAGATTGCAAAGCAGACGGATGAAATTGGACATGTTTTCCTTTATGGTTGCAAGATTTGCTTTTTCATAGCTGCCAAACATGTAATTCATAACATGTGCCATGACGGAATCGTATTTTTCGGAATCTAAAATATCATGCAGGAAAAGCTTTTCTGCAAGGGAATCGTAATCGTAATTTGCACAGCCGCAGGAACAGCGGTGTATATAATGTGTTGCAACGCGGACTGTTTTTGCAGGAGCTTCGGGCTCCTGGCTTATAAAATCATCTATATGTTTTACTGCGACGTAAGTGAGCTCTGCCACGTTTGCTTCCACTGTTGTAAGAGGTGGATTCAGCGTTGAAGAAAACGGGGCGTTGTCAAATCCGACGGCCAAAATATCCTTTCCCACCTTTAGGCCATGCCTTGCAAACACACGGTATCCGGCCTTTGCCATCGTGTCATTTGCAAAAACGATGGCTTCAAAATCAGGGTGTGCGGTCACAAAAGAATCGATTAAGGATTCACTGTTTTCACCAAAGCTGCCATAGATGATGTTTGATTCGTCATATGGAAGCTGATGTTCTTCAAGCACCTTTTGAAAAGTGCACAGCCGTTCGGATGCATCCATATTACCTTTTGGTCCACTTACATAACCGATATTTTTGACATGGTGGTCTACAATCAGGTGCCGGATTTCCTGTGAAAAGGCAGTCTCATTGTCGAATACGACTGCATGGTAATCCGGGATGGCTGTAAAAAGTGTTACAATTGGAATGCCGAGGAATTGTTCCAGAAAACGTTTACGTTCTCTTTGGTTTACCCACGCTCCAACGGAATCCATTAAAACATATAAAATATCTAATTTTTTGGTGTTTGCAAACTGAAAAAGTGTATTGTACTGATATCCGTATTGCAGATGATTGTCTGAATAATCAGAAATTCCGAGATACATACCGGGAAAAAGATAAAGGTTTGCATCAATTGCAAGAGCGGCCAGTTCAGCTCCCTTTACCGCTTTTTGTGTATATGGTCTGCTCAAATCGTCAATTAAAAAACCGATGTTACGTCTCATAGTAATTCCCCCTGTTATCTGTCGAATCCCAAATCAAAATTCCGGCAATATCTCTATTGACTTATTCTAACATTTTTCGATGAAAAAATAAATATTAATGCAAAAATAAGCAAATTTATTATAAACGAATGTAAAAAAATAACAAAAAAGAATCTGCGTTTCTTTGCAAAAGTGCCGAAATTTTTCAGATGCACAAAAATCGACTTACGAACCGGGATAAAACATGTTATCATAAACAAAGGAGAGGATAGCATGACACGAAATGGAGGCGAGCGCGTGTTTCATGTTGGAGATTACATTGTATATGGAAGCAATGGTATATGCAAAATTGAAGAGATTACACATCCGGAGATAGCCGGGATTGATGCGGATAAGCTGTATTATGTTTTAGTGCCTGAAAAGATGCGGGACAGCCGGCTGTTTTGTCCTACCGATAATACACGGGTTGTACTTCGGAGTGTGATTACGGCGGAGGAAGCAAGTGCACTTATGCGCGAGGTGGCGGACATTGAACCGTTACAGGTGGAGAGTGAGCGCCTGCGGGATGACAGTTACAAAAAGGCTATGCGAAGCTGCGATTTGAGGCAATGGATACAGGTCATTAAGGCACTGCTAATACGAAAAAAAGAACGGGAAGAAATCGGGAAAAAGGTAACGGTGACGGATGAGCGGTATATGAAGCTTGCAGAGGACGGCCTGTATAGCGAGCTTGCATTGGCCATGGGAAAAGACCGGGAGGAGATAAAAAAACAATTTTTGGATGACTGCAATATATAAAATAATATACTTTTAATTTTGGTAAATATATAGTATAATATTCTTATCTGTTAAAAAATAAGAAAAACGGAGGAAGTACAAATGTTAGTTTCAGCTACAGAGATGTTGAAGAAGGCAAAAGAAGGCAAGTATGCAGTTGGTCAGTTCAACATCAATAACCTTGAGTGGACAAAATCAATTCTTTTGACAGCACAGGAGCTTAATTCCCCTGTTATCCTTGGTGTATCTGAGGGCGCAGGTAAGTATATGACAGGATTTAAGACCGTTGCTGCTATGGTAAAGGCTATGGACGAGGAACTTGGTATTACAGTTCCAGTAGCACTTCATCTGGATCACGGTTCATACGAAGGCTGCTACAAGTGTATCAAGGCAGGCTTTACTTCTATCATGTTCGATGGTTCTCATTTTGCAATTGATGAGAATATCGAAAAGACAAAAGAGTTGGTTGCAGTTGCACATCAGTTAGGACTTTCTATCGAGGCTGAGGTTGGATCCATCGGTGGCGAGGAAGACGGCGTTGTAGGTATGGGCGAGTGTGCAGACCCGAATGAGTGTAAGGCAATCGCAGATCTCGGTGTAGACATGCTTGCAGCAGGTATCGGTAATATCCATGGTAAGTATCCTGAGAACTGGGCAGGCCTTAGCTTTGAGACATTGGCAGCCGTTCAGGAGAAGACAGGAACGATGCCGCTTGTTCTTCACGGAGGTACAGGAATTCCTGAGGATATGATCAAGAAGGCTATCTCACTTGGCGTATCAAAGATTAATGTAAATACTGAGTGTCAGCTTTCCTTCCAGGAGGCTACAAGAAAGTATATCGAGGAAGGAAAAGACCTTCAGGGTAAGGGATTTGATCCTCGTAAGCTTCTTGCACCGGGAGCAGAGGCTATCAAGGCAACTGTTAAGGAAAAGATGGAGTTGTTCGGCTCTGTTGGCAAGGCATAATTTTTAACAGACGATTTTGTGAAAACCGATATACCGGGTAACCTTGGTATATCGGTTTTTTGAAGTTCAGGGAGAGAAAATATGCGCATTTTATGTACGATAATTTATGGAGTGATTGTTTTTCTTGCGGCAAACTGTCATGCACTTGGCAGGCTATATGATCTGGCTGCCTTGTTTTTGCTGTTTTTTGTTCCGTATATCTGGATTAATATCCGACCGGCAATCTCATATAAGCGGATTCTTAACAAGAAGCTTATATCCTGCAAAAAGGGCTGTGATTTGCTGGAAATCTTTTTGATTTCCGTCAATCTCTCGGCTGTATTTTGTATCTGTGGACTGTTTGGAAAGTTTTCCCTTCCGGCATTTTCCGAGAATCATAAAATCTGGATTATACAGCTTGTGATTGTATTTCTTACAGAAGCAGTTGTGTTCTGGAATGGTATGATTCGCATCTACCTGTTTTCCGCACAGCTCGGTGTTAAATGGCGTGTAATCGGCGCTTTGTGTGGTATGGTGCCGGTTGTGAATCTGATTGTGCTTGTCAAAATGCTTACAATCGTAGAGCAGGAAGTAAAGTTTGAAAATGAGAAAATAAGTGAAGATCTGGCACGGGAGAAGGACAAGGTATGCCAGACCAAATATCCGCTTCTCATGGTGCATGGTGTCTTCTTCCGGGATTTCCGTTATTTGAATTATTGGGGGAGAATTCCGAAGGAACTTGAGAAAAATGGCGCAACCATCTATTATGGCAATCATCAGTCTGCCGCATCGGTTGCAGAGAGTGCCAAAGAGTTAGATGCACGTATCCGGCAGATTGTGGAGGAAACAGGCTGTGAGAAGGTCAATATTATCGCCCATTCAAAAGGCGGTCTTGATTGTCGTTATATGCTTTCGATGCTTGACACCAGCACGTATGTGGCATCTCTGACAACTGTGAATACGCCGCATCGGGGCTGTGAATTTGCGGATTATCTTCTCACCAATATTCCGGAACGGGAGAAGCAGACAATAGCGAATACATACAACAGTGCACTTCGGAAGCTCGGAGATACCAATCCGGATTTTATCGCAGCGGTAACGGATCTGACCGCATCTGCCTGTCAGGCGCGAAATGAACTTATAACAGATGTGCCTGGGGTGTATTATCAGAGTATCGGTTCAAAGCTTAAGGTGGCAAAGGGCGGAAGATTTCCGTTAAATCTATCCTATCTGTTTGTCAAAAAATTTGACGGCTATAATGATGGTTTAGTTGGCGAAACATCCTTCCCGTGGGGTGAGAACTATCAGTTTGTCGAGGCAAAGGGCAGACGCGGAATCTCCCATGGTGATGTAATTGATTTGAATCGGGAGAATTTTAAGGGATTTGACGTACGGGAGTTTTATGTCGGAATCGTACAAAAGTTGAAGGAAAAAGGATTTTAAAATTCGAAGAGAATAGAAGGCGGGGGATATCGGCATGGATAAATATGGAAAGTTAATGAAGAAAACAGCATGCATGGTGCTTGTGTTTTGTATGCTGCTTTTTTGTATGACAGGTTGCGGAAAAAAAGATACGAAAACGACTGAGTCACAATCGGATTCGGTGACAGAAGCACAGACGGGAGGAGATGCGACAGAAGAAGCAATGTCGGGAAATGAGTCGGCTGATGGTGAAAAGCTTCCGATTGCCAAGCGTGATTGCGAACTTGCCAAACACCCGGTGTCGGATAATCCGGGCTTTTATGAGATAGACTGTAGGGACTGTCTTGCGGACATCGAATGGATTTATACAATAAATATATATGACGAACAGCTTGTAGTTTTGTATGAGGATTCCAATATGAAGCAGCAGCTTGCTCTGATTGATCCATTCACCATGGAGGTGACAGGACCAGTTAATATGGAGACGGGCGATTCGTATTACCCGGGACTCTTTACGGATGAAAAGGGACGACTTGTCGTGTATAACTGGGAAGAACAGTACATCACATACTATAATCAGAAGCTTGAGGCAGAAGAAATCTTTGGATTTGAAAATGTCGCATCGGATACTATGTATTTTTCAGACCATGGGGAATATGGGTATTATTATGATTATGTTGAAAATGCTGTGATGAAATATGACATCCATAAAAATGAAAAAACGAAGCTCTACGATATGACGGCGGTAGACTCTGATTACTGCATGATAAATGGGGTTTTGCAGGACCGTTATATCGCACTTTCCTATCTGGACGGGGGAGAGACAAGCATAAGTGAGTTGTACGATATGAAAGAAGAACGGGTTGCATATTCCGGAGAGCATATGCTGAATGCACTTCGCGGATATGGAGAAAGCTATTCTTTGTTGTATGAGATGGATGGTATCGAGGAGATTGTATGTGGGGATGTTTCCGGTGACGCACATATTTTTGCACTGCCAAATCTGAGGGAATATAATAATATCGAACGGGAGCAGGAGACAAACAGTTTGATTACCTACGAGACGGATTATGATTCGGAGGAAAACAGCAATACAGTTTTGTTTCGCGGCTATGATATGGGCTCCGGACAGATGAAACATGCAGGGTCATTTTTTATACCGGATACCTATTGTGTGACAGGACTTATCTACAGGCAGGATTCGGCTTATATGCCGTTCGTAACAGCCTATGACAAGCCGGTCATATTTATATGGGATCTTCTGGAAGCAGACAGTCAGGTCTCGGATGATACCTCGTATTTAAAACCGATTCCGGATCCGGACAACCCGGATGAAGCAGAGCTTCGGGCATTGAAAGAGCGTGCAAAAACACTCGGGGAACGCTTTGGCGTGGATATAATGATTTCGGATGAAATCGACACATGTCCGGTTTTTGATTATGAATATACGAGAATTGAAAATCCTATTCGAATCGAGCAGACGTTGAATATCCTAGAGACGGAGCTTGCAAAATACCCGGAGGGGATGCTTGCGCAGCTTGACGATGACATGGGAAGTCGCCTGCAGATTTATCTGTCCGGCAAGATTGTAGGAATTATAGATGGAACCCTGACCGATGCGAGAGGTATCGAAAATACGATTGATGGTGTTACGTTTGTTGTCGTAAACATTACAGATGTGAGCAATCTGGTGCGGACGATTCATCACGAGATTTTTCATGCCATCGAGAACCATATAAACTGTGAAGGGTATTATTTTGACTACGACAGATGGACGGCACTCAATCCGGATGGCTTTGAGTACGATTATGACTACACGAAAAATGAGCAAAACACAGATTGGGATTATATTACGCTCGGGGAGAGCGACGTTTATTTCGTGGATATGTATTCGAAGAGCTTTCCACATGAGGACCGGGCACGGATTATGGAATACGCCATGACCGAGGAAGAAAATAAAAGTCAGGCATTTACATATGATGGCATCGCTAAGAAGCATGCATACATCTGCGAGCAGATACGGCTTGCGTTTGATACGACGGGCTGGCCGGAGCAGACGATATGGGAGTCGGTGCTCCCGGAAAGATAATAGCGAAACATATATTGAACTAATAGATCGATTTGATAGAAAGCCTCGCTATAAACCATGATTGCCATGGATTTTAAAACGGGGCAAAAACAGCAATTTTTCATTTCTATGCCCCGCAGATAGAAATCAGACGGGGCAAAATTTTCAATTTCCTCTCGATATGCCCCATCGCATAATTTATCATTTATGGCAAAAGCGAATGACACAAATCATAGTAATCATATGAAGCGTGTATTCTACAAAGCATTATTCTATAAATTACAGGAAGAGTATTCTACAAATTATAGGAAGAGAAACTTGTATTTCCGTGCATCTTGTATTAAA
>JBJEMZ010000055.1:0-3329 GCA_051879935.1 Wujia sp. | reverse complement strand
AGCAGGAACAATCGGTGAAACATCCGTGGTTGCACTCTTAATCGGTGCGTTGTATCTCGTGATTAAGCGTGTAATCAGCCCGAAGATTCCGCTTATTTATATCGGAACCTTTGCGGCATGTATTGCCATTTATGCTGCAACGCATGACTATAAGGTAGCAATCTTTACAGCAGCGCATCTTTGCGGAGGCGGTCTGATGCTCGGTGCATGGTTTATGGCGACTGATTATGTGACAAGTCCGATTACTTCAAAGGGAAAGATTATTTATGCGGTCGGACTTGGATTGCTCACATTTGTACTTCGTATATTTGGAAGCAGCACTGAGGGCGTGTCTTATTCCATCATTATTATGAATCTGCTCGTTCCGCTTATCGAACGTGTAACTGTACCGAAGGCATTTGGTGAGGGCGCAGAGATCGATAAAAAGGAAGAAAAGAAAAAGAAGAAGACCGAGAAGGCAGAGAGGAAGCTTTCCGGCAAATCGGAGGACGCAGACGAGAAGCAGTCGGAGAAATCATCCGGGACGAAGGATAAGATGGATGTCAAAGGTATTGTGGCAGCTATCGCAGCAATCTTTGTTATCACACTTGTGATGGGTGTGGCACTCGGAACGGTTTATAACGTGACGAAGGATCCGATTGCCCAGGCTGAAGAGCAGGCAAAGCTCGATGCCTATAAAGAGGTGCTTCCGGAAGCAGGACGTATTGAGTCGGTGGATTTGGATATGGAACCGGTAAATGCACTTTTGGAGTCCTACGGATTTGAAAATGTGACCATAGATGAAATCAGTGTCGGCGGTGATGATGCAACAAATCAGCTTGTAGGATATATTGTCCTTGTGACTTCTTCGGAAGGATATGGCGGAGATATTCAGCTGGCGGTCGGAATCAATACGGAGTTCCGGATTACCGGCATTTCGTTCCTGAAGCTGAACGAAACGGCAGGACTCGGTATGGAGGCAGACAGTGAGGAATTCTTATCACAGTTTATGAATAAGGGTGTTAATAACTTCACATACACGAAAACCGGAGCAACATCGGAGAGTGAGATTGACGCATTGTCCGGGGCAACGATTACGACCTCGGCAGTTACAAATGCAATCAATGCGGGACTCCGTGCGATTCGGTTGCTTGCGGCGGGAGGACAGTAAAATGGGAAAAATAAGTGAACGTTTAAAAAACGGAATTATAACGGAAAACCCTACCTTCGTCCAGATGCTCGGCATGTGTCCGACACTTGCCGTCACAACATCCGCGATTAACGGACTCGGTATGGGACTTACCACGATGGTTATTTTGACGATGAGCAATTTTATGATATCGCTGCTTCGGAAATTTATACCGGATAAAGTGCGAATTCCATCCTATATTGTCATCATCGCATCCTTTGTGACAATCGTGCAGTTTTTGTTACAGGCGTATATTCCATCGTTAAATGCAAGCCTTGGAATCTTTATTCCGCTTATCGTTGTAAACTGTATCATTCTCGGCCGTGCGGAAAGCTATGCTTCCAAGAATCCGGTACTGCCGTCGATATTTGACGGTATCGGAATGGGACTTGGATTTACAGTTGGTCTCACGACAATCGGAATCATCCGTGAGATACTCGGTGCAGGAAGTGTATTTGGATTTAGCTTTGTGGATGCAATGGAGAAGCTTGCGTCAGACAATTTTGGCGAAAAGGTATTTACGATACTTTCAGACCAGGGCGTGTTCCAGCCGATCAGTATATTTGTATCGGCACCGGGCGCATTTCTGGTACTTGCGTTTATCATTGCATTTATTAATCACAGAAATATTAAAAAAGCAAAGAAGACCGGAGAAAAAGCAGAGCTTTGCAGACTGGCAGACTGTGCAAACTGCGCCAATGCTGCCTGTGCCGGCAAGGGAAAGGAGGAGTAGAAGATGAATGTTATTTTGTTAGCTATTTCCGCGGCCCTTGTTAACAATGTTATTTTAAGCCAGTTTATGGGTATCTGCCCGTTTTTAGGGGTATCCAAAAAGGTGAGTACGGCAGCCGGTATGGGAGGCGCGGTTATATTTGTCATGACAATCGCTTCTGCCGTGACAAGTGTAATCTATTATTTTGTGCTTGAGCCGCTTTCACTTGCATATTTGAACACAATTGTGTTTATCCTTGTTATAGCGGCACTTGTTCAGTTTGTGGAGATGTTCTTGAAGAAGATGGTGCCATCTCTGTACGAAGCACTTGGCGTCTATCTTCCGCTCATTACAACAAACTGTGCCGTGCTCGGTATCGCACTGCAGAATGTTCAGGACAATCTGAATATCGGAATGTCCATTATCAACGGTTTATTCTCGGCAGTGGGATTTGCCATCGCGATTGTGATTATGGCAGGTATCCGGGAGAAAATTGAGAAAAACGATGTGCCGGAAAGCTTTCGGGGTGCGCCGATTGTTCTGATTACAGCAGGACTGATGGCAATCGCTTTCCTTGGATTGAACGGATTAATCTAGAGAGGAGGGCGAGCAAATGGTAATGTCAATCGTATATGCTGCAATCGTAGTCGGAGTTGTCGGTATTCTGGCAGGTATCCTTCTTGGAATTGCAAGCGAAAAATTTAAAGTAAAGGTCAATGAAACGGAAATCAAGGTACGGGAGGCTCTGCCGGGAAATAACTGCGGCGGATGCGGATATCCCGGATGTGATGGTCTTGCTGCAGCAATCGCAAAAGGGGAGGCAAAGGCAGATGCCTGTCCGGTAGGCGGAGAGGCAGTTGCAAAGAAGATTGCAGAGATTGTCGGAGGCGAGGTTTGTGCAGTGAAAATGGTTGCACATGTCAAATGTGCCGGAAGCTGTGACAAAGCAAAGGATGTTTATGAATATGTCGGTCCTGCAGACTGTCAGATTGCTGCAAATGCACCGGGTGGCGGACCAAAGGGCTGCAGCTACGGATGCCTGGGATTTGGCTCCTGTAAAAAAGCATGTCAGTTTGGAGCGATTACAATCGTGGACGGAATTGCAGTTGTGGACAAAGAAAAATGCAAATCCTGCGGACAGTGCGAGCTTGCCTGCCCGAGACATATCATCGAGATGATTCCGGAGTCGGCCGGTGCGGTTGTGGAATGTAATTCCAAGGATTTCGGAAAAGAAGTAAAGGCGGTTTGCAGTGCGGGCTGTATCGGATGCGGAATCTGCCAGAAAAATTGTCCGGCATCTGCCATCACGGTGCAGGATCATTTGGCAGTTGTGGATTATGAGGCATGTACGGGATGCGGAACCTGTAAGGAGAAGTGTCCTGTTAAGATTATCAAATAAAGGTGTGAAAATATGGGAAGAGATTATGTTATTATAACGGATTCAACCAA
>JBJEMZ010000054.1:0-3356 GCA_051879935.1 Wujia sp. | reverse complement strand
AGGAATAACGTGGAGAAGAATATGGAGTTAAAACTACTAAATCATGTGGTATGTGCAAATTATAATAAGCTTCAGCTTACGCATGACAACATTGATCGGATAATTGAAAATACAGATGAGACATGGCAGCCGGACAGGAGTCATGAAGAGCGAGGCTCCAATACTATGCAGGGGAAAATCGCGGAAGAAATAGTCGAAGAGTTTATCAACCGATATTTTTCGAAGACACTGTCTATAAAATCATACGATGAAATACGAAATGACCAATTTCAAAAGCATGCCCCTTTTGACTTTCTTATATGGAAAACCGGGGCGGTTGATATCCGGCCGATTATATCTTCCATACAAAGAGATATTGCACAGTCCCCGAGTCGGTTTGTGCAGTTAAGTGGGGATACGAGAGCACTGTGTGAAGCCGCGGGCGTAAAAATTGTAGAGGTAAAATCGACGAAGATAAGACAGAATTTGAAATACAATGCGCACTTTACCGGAGATTATGATGATGCAGGGCAGGTTCAAAATCTTATAAATCAGATTAAGAAGACGGATGACATATTTTGTTATCCGCATTACAAGAGGAGCGAATCCAGGGAACCTTACACGCTGTCTGAATATTGTCAATATGTAAAGTCGTTGGAACCGGAGCTGGCAGACTATACATGGAACCGGCTTAAGCACAAAGTCATAGAGCTGGAGGCTGCAAAACAGGTTATTGATATTTTTATCAGAGTGTATTTGGATGAGGTTAATCAGAGAGGGTTTGTCATCGGTTTTATAAAAAAGGAGGATTTGCTGGATGACGCAGTTGTGTTCAAACGGATGAGCAAACCAAATAAGTCTGAAAAGGCATTATATTTTGCAAAAAAACTGGAAAAGACGCAGGGGATAGACTGTCTGGAACAGGTATTGACATATCCGTCAATCGTGCTATAATATCCCACATATAAACTGTTTAAAAACAAACTATAATATATGCTTCGAAGGAAGCATATATTTTTTACAAATGGCTTAGCACTCGACAATAAAGAGTGCTGACAATGACGTGAATTGAAAAATAAATGATTTAGGAGGAGATAAAATGACAGTCGTACTTAGTTATGGTCTGGTAATTGTTCCGGGCGTTACATATTATTTTCAAAAAAGTTATTTCGAGGAGATTGCAGGCAAGGACATAGACGAGGATTCCGAGGTTGTGTTTGTAGTATTGAAGGAAAACAAAAAGCGGGATGAGATAGAACCGGCCGATATATACCCGATGGGCGCACTTGGGCATGTAGTAAAAAATGATGAGCAGGGTAACGTGTCGGTCAAAGTTACAGATCGTGTGGAGATAAATGACATTACCATAGAAGATGGAGATATTCGTGTCGAATTTTTAAAGCGCGAGGACGTCGAGGACGAGGACAAAAAAGCGGCGGATGCCGAGTTTCAAAAGTTAAAGTCCAGCCTTCTCAAGTTTGTAAACCAGTATCAGTGGGGAATTATGGCGCGTAATTATATCGTCCATTGGGATAACATTGACGAGATGACATCTGCATTGTCTCAGCATCTCTACATAGAGAATGAAGAGAAATACCGGATTCTGGAGACGGACAGTGTGGCCGAGCGTCATGCGATTATGATAAAAGCCATCTATGAGCTGATGGAGATTGCGGATGTATCGACGGAGGCGCAGAAGAAACAGTCAGATATGAATGACAGGATATTGCGGGAGGATGCGATTCGTAAACAGATCGATGTATTGCAAAAAGAACTTGATGAGATGCATCCGGAGAGCCTTTCGGATATTCGGAAGTTTGAGTTAAAGCTTGCGGACTCCGGCATGAACGAAGAAGCAAAGGGAGAAGCGGAAAAGATTTTGAACCGCATGAAGCAGGAGGGAGAAAACAGCCACGAGTACGGCATGCTTTATGATTATCTTGATTTTGTGACATCACTTTCCTGGAAGAAGGAGCAGGCAGCCGATATAGACCTCTCTCAGGCAGAGAAGATATTGGATGAAGAACATTCCGGACTCAAAAAAGTAAAGCAGAGGATTATCGAACAGATTGCGGTCATGAAGCTCAATCAAAAGCAGTCGGGCTCCATCCTGTTGTTTGTCGGTGCACCGGGTACCGGAAAAACAAGTATCGGTCAGAGTGTTGCCAAGGCGCTTAATCGTAAATATGTCCGCGTAAGTCTTGGCGGTGTGCGTGACGAGGCGGAGATTCGCGGACACAGAAGGACCTATGTCGGGGCGATGCCGGGCAGGATTATGGAGGGCATCAAGCGAAGCGGTGCATCCAATCCGGTTATGGTACTCGATGAGGTGGATAAGCTGGTGAAAGCATTTGACGGAGATCCTTCCAGTGCATTGCTCGAGGTGTTAGACCCGGAACAAAATGCAACCTTTACGGACCATTATATGAATGTGCCGTATGACCTGTCGGATGTTCTGTTTATCTGTACGGCAAACAGCACGGATACGATTCCGGAGCCGCTTTTAAATCGTATGGAGGTCATCGAGTTTCAGGGCTACACCGAGAATGAAAAGGTGGAGATTGCAAAGAAGCACTTGCTGCCAAAGGCGATGGAAGGCTGCGGAATCAGAAAAAAAGATTTTACCATCTCGGAAAAAGCAATCCGTATTCTCATATCCGACTATACGATGGAGGCAGGTGTGCGGGGCCTAAAGAAGCGGATTGACAGTTTGTGCAGAAAGGCAGCCGTTTCTATTGTAAAAGGGGAATCGGGCAAGCTTTCCGTTACAAACAAGAATCTGCGGGAATACTTGGATATGAGACCGATTCATCATGATATGGCGGAAGGAAAGAAAAATCCGGGTGTGATTACAGGGCTTGCGTGGACGCAGGCAGGCGGAGATATCTTATTTATCGAATCCCTGTTTACAAAGGGAGAGGGAAAGACGATTATCACGGGGCAGCTTGGTGATGTGATGAAGGAGTCGGTACAAATTGCAATCAGTCTTGTCAAATCTATGTATCCGGAATCCGAGGAATTGTTCAAGGAGCAAGATATCCATATTCACGTTCCGGCAGGTGCGACGCCGAAGGATGGTCCGTCGGCAGGCATTACCCTGACAACCGCACTGGCATCCCTTGTGACGGGGAAACCGGTCAGTCCGAAATATGCCATGACGGGAGAGGTATCTTTGCAGGGTGGTGTGATGCCGATTGGCGGACTGCCGGAAAAATTACTGGCGGCAACCCGGGCAGGTGTGAAGACGGTATTTATTCCGGAGGATAACAAGGAAGATTTGAAGGATGTGGCGGAAGAGGTAAAAGATGCACTTGAAATCATACCGGTAAAGAAATGCAGAGACGTGCTGGGATACCTTGGACTTTTATAGAATGATA
>JBJEMZ010000053.1:0-3423 GCA_051879935.1 Wujia sp. | reverse complement strand
CGTCCCATTCCCATATCTTCCGGTATAATATTATGTTCAAGCACAATCATCCGACGCTCCTGCATTGCATGTACCATATTGGCATCAATATGAAATGTTTCTTCTATCTCATCATTTGTGACCGGCGGACGGAATCTTCTACGGTGCAATTTACCAAATCTGTGTTTGTTGTAGTTTTTCCAGATTATCAACAATACCACGAAAACCAAAAAAGCAATCCCGAGTATATAAAAATAATGCCCAATTGTCAGCACCATCTCTCTTGAAAAGAACAAAAACTCCGGCAATCTCCAGCCGTTATGAATCGCAAGTCCTCCATAGATTAAGTATATTATATAAGTTGCCAAAACAACCCATGCAAAAATTGTAATGATCCATTCAATTACTTTTTTCCATGTCTTTTGTTTTCCATATACCAAATGTTCTTCAATATTATACTCCGCCTTTTGTGGTAACGGATTCGTAAAATCAGGTCTGTTTTCATTCATATTATTCAAGCCCCCGATCCGGACTATCCCAGGTAGCCTTCTTTTTTCTTCGTTTAAACAGTGTTGGTAATGCACAAATCACAATAATTGCATTGATATACCAATACATAAACGGATACCAGATTGCAACGACTGCATTTTTCAAAAGATGCTTGTCATACTTGCTGTCAAGTACCATCGCAACAAAAAACTGTATCATACATACGACGGACAAAAACAAACTTTTCCATATGTATGGAAGGGCAAACCACTCATCAAAGAATATCAATCCTAAAATTAATAATATAAGCATAAGTAACCAGCAAAGAGCCCACACGATTGATACAATCTGCTCTAGATACACAAGAATCATTCTCCTTGTCTTCCAATGCCCAACGACATCAAAATGACGCCTTAATATTTCCATTCCACCTTGTGACCAGCGTTTTCTCTGTTTAAACAGACCTTTTATGGTTTCCGGAACAAGCATCATACAAAGGGCATTCGGTTCATATCGAACATCCCAGAAATTCTTCTCAAGTTTCCATGTGACACCGATATCTTCTGTTATCATATCACGATCCCACAGATTACAATCCAGCAATGCACGCTTTCGAAACGCAACAACGACGCCTGAAACGGTCATAACCTTGCCCCACACACGCTGTGTACGTTTAATCAGGCTCACAATACTTGCATACTCACAAAGCTGCAATTTTGCAAGCAGAGAACTCCGGTTTCTTACACGCGGATTTCCTGTCACCGCCCCAACACGTTCTCCGTTATACGGATTCGTAAAATGCGGAATAATATAATTAAGCGCATCCGGCATAAGGTAAGAATCCGAATCAACCCCCATCAGAATTTCTCCCTTTGCAGCGATTAATCCGAGATAAAGTGCATTGGCTTTTCCATTGTTTTCAAGCAAATTCACAAAACGAAGTCTTTTATATTGTTTCAGAAGTCCTTGTACCACTTCTGCAGTTGAATCACTACTTCCATCATTAATTACAATAATCTCATAATTAGGATATTGTAATTTTGATAGTTCCATCACTGTATGTGCGATTGTATCAGCCTCGTTATAACATGGAACCAATATTGAAACCATCGGTGTCTCGTATAGTGGTAATGGTCCTCTGCGCTCATTCCCAAAGTAAAATATAAGTCCTCCCACAACCCATGCAATGGACATAAGTGCCGGATACCAAAATACAAACTCCTCAATCAGATGTAACATACATAATCACTTCCATTCTAATAAAAACAGATTTTTATTATATTAGAAGTTAATCATCATCGCAAGAAAATTTCAGTGACAAATTCTACCTAATTTCTATTCGGTATTCACGCATCTTTTATTTATGTTACAATAAATAAAGGACTATCTACCTGAATAATAATCAAATAAATAGTCCCTTAATAATTAATATATTGCTTCTAATTACGCATTAACTACCTGGCCAAACTCAGCCTTAAGTGAAGCGCCACCAATCAAACCACCATCGATGTCAGGTTTTGCAAGTAATTCAGCTGCATTACCGGCATTCATAGATCCGCCGTACTGAATACGAACTGCCTCTGCTGTAGCCTCATCATAAATCTCAGCGATAAGATCACGGATTCCCTTACATACTTCCTGTGCCTGATCAGATGTAGCTGTCTTACCTGTACCGATTGCCCAGATTGGCTCGTAAGCAATTACAAGGTTCTTCACATCATCTGCTGCAACACCTGCAAGGTCTGACTTAATCTGAAGTCTGATCCAATCCATGGTTACACCAAGCTCTCTCTGCTCCAATGACTCACCACAGCAAAGAATCGGTGTAAGGCCAGCCTCAATTGCCTTCTTAACCTTCTTGTTTAAGAATGCATCATCCTCCTTGAAGTAATCACGACGCTCGGAGTGTCCGATAATTACATACTTTACGCCTGCATCTACAAGCATCGGTGCACTGATTTCTCCTGTGTAAGCACCCTTATCCTCGATATAGAAGTTCTCAGCACCAACCTGTACATTTGTGCCCTTTACTGCCTCTACAACCGGTACAATATCAATGGACGGAACACAGTAAACAACATCAACATCATCGTTTACAACAAGCGGCTTTAACTCCTCTACAAGCTTAACTGCCTCAGACGGAGTCATATTCATCTTCCAGTTACCTGCAATTATTCTTCTTCTTGCCATTTTTCTAATCTCCTTACTTATCGTTTGCTGCTGCTACGCCCGGAAGCTCCTTACCCTCAAGGAACTCAAGTGAAGCACCGCCACCGGTTGAGATGTGGCTCATCTTATCACCATAACCAAGCTTATTAACTGCTGCTGCAGAATCACCACCACCGATGATTGTTGTAGCATCTGTCTCAGCAAGTGCTGCTGCAACTGCCTTTGTACCTGTAGCAAGTACCGGATTCTCAAATACACCCATAGGTCCGTTCCAGACAACTGTCTTTGCTGTCTTAACAGCCTCTGAGTAAAGCTCAACTGTCTTCGGTCCGATATCACAAGCCTCTTTTGTAGCAATCATCTTGTCTGCATCACAAACAACCGTTTCGATTGTCGGATCATCAATCGGATTCGGGAACTCATCAATCATCACAGAGTCAACCGGAAGAAGAAGCTTCTTACCAAGCTTCTCAGCCTTCTCCATCATTTCCTTACAGTAATCAATCTTTGTATCATCTACAAGAGACTTACCAATCTCATATCCCTTAGCTTTCAGGAATGTGTAAGCCATACCGCCACCGATAATGAGTGTATCACACTTCTCAAGAAGGTTTGAAATTACGTTAAGCTTATCAGCAACCTTAGCACCACCGAGAATAGCAACAAACGGACGAACCGGATTCTCAACTGCATTGCCAAGGAAGTCAATCTCCTTCTGCATAAGATAACCAACAACTGCTGTATCAACAAGACCTGCCACACCAACGTTTGAGCAGTGTGCTCTGT
>JBJEMZ010000052.1:0-3425 GCA_051879935.1 Wujia sp. | reverse complement strand
ATACCACGAAACTCTTACACACTACAATGAAAATAAAATCTGTTGGCAAGCTCAACCTCTGAACACTAATACGCAGGAAGAATTAAAAAAGTTCAACTATCTTATAAATTTTTATAAATTAATAATTAAAAAAGAACAGAAGCGCCAAAATGTGGCATTCTGTTCTTTTCCGTTTCACTGTTTTTTCATGTCTATAAACTTATGTGTCTGTAATGTTGCAAGGAATGTAACAACCCGGTCCAGCATACGTTCCTCCTCTCCCGGGAAATGCTGTTTCATCACGTCCACGATTTGCCCTACCGTCCGGACACCATCCATATGTTTCCACACGACTGTCCCGTATGCGTCCAGAGAAATGTGACTCACCCGGGGCTTTTTGAAAAAAGTCTGCGCAATTTTATTTGCAAGCCCTTTGTTTTCCACGTCAATCACAATCCTGCCATTCTCATCCTCTATCCACGGTCGATTTTTTGCCCGGACCGGAACTTCATCGAGATAGTTTCCTGCTACTCTCCGTGCTCGCCCCATCACTTATCATTTCCTTTCTTTTTGCCATTTCCGGAAGTAAAGCAAATCATAACTATGACAAGCAAAGCAAACGCTACACAGCTTCCCGGCATGCCAAGGCTGATTCCCTTTGCAGAAAGATCAAGCTTCGAACCGATACCGACAACTGCAAAGATTGCAAGTAAGATTCCAATCAAGCCTTCGCCAGCAATCATACCGGAGGCAAACAACACACCATCACTTATATTTTCTTCACGAACCTTTTCATCCTTCATCTTTCGTTTTTCATACCACAGACGAATCAGACCGCCAACCATGATCGGCGTGGAAAGATGAATCGGCAGATACAAACCAATTGCAAACGGTAAAACCGGAATTCCGACAATCTCAACTGCAACAGCAATAAACACACCAATAAAGATAAGTCCCCAAGGAAGATTTCCACCCATAACACCTTCCACAACCATCTTCATAAGTGTCGCCTGCGGAGCCGGAAGCTCCGAGGTGCCAAACTGCCATGCAGCATTCAAAAGGTACAACACACCTCCGATTGCCAGACCGGAAAAAATCGCTCCGATCAGCTCGCCAATCTGCTGCCTCATCGGGGTAGCACCAACGATATAGCCCGTTTTTAAATCCTGGGATGTATCTCCCGCCATTGCGGCAACGATACAAATCACCGTTCCGATTGCAATCGCCGTCGTCATACCGTTTATGCCGGTATTTCCTGTCATTTTCAATATAACGGTTGCAAGTAACAATGTTGCGATTGCCATACCTGACACCGGATTGTTGGAGGAACCCACAAGTCCGACCATCCGAGAACTGACAGTTGCAAAGAAAAAACCAAAGATAACAATAATTACCGCTGCAAGCGGATTAATCGGAATCGATGGCACAAAACATAATACAAGCACAACACATGCGATTCCTATTAATACAACTTTCATTGGCAGTTCTTTTTCTGTACGCTTGACACCGCCGCTTCTTCCATACCCCTTGATTGCCTTTTTAAATGTAGATACAATCAGTGGCAATGATTTGATAAGGCTCATAATACCGCCCGCTGCAACAGCTCCCGCTCCGATATAGCGAACATAACTGCCCCATAAAGTCCATGTATCAAGGGTACTGATTGCCTCTGTTGCAGGGAATAAAATATTGTCACCGCCAAGCAACACAATGGCAGGCATCAGCACAAACCATCCGAGTACCGCACCGCCAAGCAGGTACGAAGATACCCTTGCTCCACATATATATCCAACACCGACAAGCGCAGGAAGAACATCCATTCCGATTCCCGAACCCTTGTATGCTGGAATCGACCAGTCAACCTCACTCGGAAACAGTTTTAAACCATCCGCGATAAATTTGTAAAGTGCTGCAATCCCAAGTCCGCTGAACACCTTTTTTGATTTGTCGCCACCTTCTTCTCCGGCAAGCAAAACCTCCGAGCAAGCAGTTCCCTCCGGAAACGGAAGCACGCCGTGTTCCTCAACAATCAAAGCTGTACGAAGCGGCACCATAAAGAATACACCAAGCAAACCGCCACAAATCGCAAGTATCGCAATTGTCAGGAACGAAGGAGCAGATATCGCATCACTTTCCTCCGCCCACATAAACAGTGCCGGCAATGTAAAAATCGCACCGGCAGCAAGCGATTCACCTGCAGAACCGATTGTCTGAACCATATTATTCTCCAATATGGAATTCTTCTTCATAATAACGCGGATAATCCCCATTGAAATTACCGCAGCCGGGATCGACGCAGATACCGTCATACCAACCCGAAGTCCAAGGTACGCATTGGCACCGCCAAATATAACCGCCAGCAATATACCTAACACAATCGATGTGACCGTGAACTCCGGAACCACCCTGTCGCTCGGTATATACGGCTTAAAATCTTCCTTTTTCTCACCTGTCTGACTCATATCATACTCCTCTCTCAATAAAGTATTGCCCCTACCATACCATGCTTTTCGACAAAACACAACAAAAACGGACTGGTAAATCATAACAAAATGTTTTCCCATTTATTTTGTGCATTTTCTTGATTTTCGATTCTTTTTTCTATACTTTTGAATCGTTGACGAAAGCAGGTTATGTTGTGTATAATAGATTTATATAACCGCAAAAGACACGAAGTATACACAAACAAAAGGAGAGGTTTACATGAGCAAACAAACTATCATTTCCATCGGTCGCGAATTTGGAAGCGGCGGCCATGTCATTGCGGAGTTGCTTTCCGAAAGTCTGGGCCTGCCTCTTTATGATCGAAATATCTTATCCGAGATAGAAAAGGAAAAAGGAAATTCTTACGAAGAATACCATGCATACGACGAAAAAGCACCAAATCCGTTTTTAACACGAATTGTACATGGACAAACAAATTCCGTAGAAAAAATTGTGGCAGAGCTTCAGTTTGATTTTCTGAGACAGAAAGCAAAAGAGGGTGAATCCTTTATTGTTCTCGGGCGATGCGCAGAAGAAGTTTTACGCGGAACCAAGGGACTTATTTCCATCTTTCTTCTCGCAGACCGGGATGCAAAAGTGAAACGTGTCATGGAAAAGTTTGATTTGGATGAGAATGAAGCCATAGCAAAAATGAAACGCCATGACCGGAAGAGAAAGTACTATCATAACACATACGCCTCAGGCAAATGGGGCGATTCCCGCACATACGACCTCTGCATCAACACAAGCCGTCTTGGACTTGAAAAAACCGCGGAGGAACTCGTCAATTATATCCGGTTCCGTATGGAACACGATACATAAAAATTTCCCGTTTACACGATGAAACATCCTGTAAACGGGATTTTCTTTTTATAATCTCCATCTTCTTTTTCGTTTATATCGATAGTTTTTCTTTTTATTTTCAAAATAAGCCTGTATCTTTTCAAATAACAGGGTCAGAT
>JBJEMZ010000051.1:0-3442 GCA_051879935.1 Wujia sp. | reverse complement strand
TTGTCAGGATCTATACCGATTTCACGCAATGCATTATGAAGCTCACCTATATATGCATCATCGACCTCTTTATCTATCATCTGCAGCAGACCGGAAGCAAGCGCATCTGCCTCTTCCATCATCTTTACTTCAGCCAAATCAGCAATCTTTCCAACTTCTGCTACAATCTCCTTATCAACCGGAGAGACAATCTGTGCACCGTCTTCCCAGTACACTTTATAGCCGTTGTATTTTGCCGGATTATGACTGGCTGTGATATTGATACCGGCAATACAATTCAGATACCTTACCGCATAAGAAAGCTCCGGGGTCGGTCTGAGGCTTGTGAAAAGATACGCTTTAATTCCGTTTGCACACAAACAAAGTGCGGTTGCCTTTGCAAACTCCGGTGACATATTGCGACTGTCATAAGAGATTGCAACACCGCGGTCAGCAAATCCTTTTTCCCGGATATAATTTGCAAGTCCCTGTGTCACCATTGTCACCGTGTAAATATTCATGCGGTTCGTGCCCGCACCAATCACACCGCGCAAGCCACCGGTTCCAAACTCCAGGCCTTTGTAAAAACGGTCCTCGATTTCAGCCACATCACCAACGATTGCCCGTAATTCATCCTTTGTCTTCTCGTCGATGATTGGCGATGATAACCACTGATTATAGATATCCTGTACATTCATAATCTAATTGTCCTCCTGTATCACGCATTCCATTCGTGATGGTTCCGACCATTAATCGGCAATCCCCCACGACTCCTAAATTGGCGCAGATACAATCATCTGCAGCTTCCCATCTAGAACTGCCTCCGGATATCCGGCAGGCAAGATAAAATGGTCTCCCTTTTTTATCGGTTCCCCATCTATGGTTCCTTCTCCGTCAATCACAGAAACAAGCATATATTTCGCATCCATAACAAGCTTTTCAGATCCAGCCACATCAAACTTCCATACGGTAAAGAACGGACACGAAACTAACTGTTCCATATTTTTATTACAGGTTATATCCGGATTTGTCTCCGGCTTTTCTTCGACATATGGCGCCTTGATCACATCGATACTTTGTTCTACGTGAAGCGGTCTTGGCTTTCCATCACTTAAGCGATCATAATCATACACTCTGTATGTGATATCACTGCTCTGCTGTGTTTCAAGTATCACAGTTCCACCTTTTATCGCATGTACGGTACCCGGTGTGATATGGAAAAAGTCACCTTTTTTTACAGGAATTTCGCGGATAAACTCGCTCCAGCGTTTCTCGCGAATCATTGCCTCCATCTCTTCATGCGAAGCAGCATTATGTCCGATTACAATCGTCGTTCCCGGTTCTGCATCCAGTATATACCAGCACTCTGTCTTTCCAAGAGAGCCATTCTCATGTTCCGATGCATATGCATCATCCGGGTGTACCTGGATACTAAGATCCGCCTTTGCATCAATAATCTTGGTAAGCAAAGGGAATCTGTCTCCCTCAGCATCTCCGAACAATTCCCGATGCTTGTCAAACAGTTCGCTCAGGTGCATGCCTTTATAAGTGCCGTTTGCAATCTTACAGTCACCATTCGGATGGGCGCTGATTCCCCAGCACTCACCAACATCGTCACCCTCTATATCATATCCAAAATCTGTCCGAAGCTTATTGCCACCCCAAATCATGTGTTTAAATACAGGTTCTAATCTTAGTATGTCCATACCTATCCTCCGTCTTACATATCCTACAATATTGCATCTATTTTTTCCTTGCTATTATCAATATCTCTTTTGCGTGCAAATCCAATGCTCCCAAAGCTTCGTCGAAATGTCCCGCTCTCACATATCGTTTTTCCAATATCTCAAACTGGAACTTCTGCAAAAGATTTTCTGCTTCCTCCATCGTATATCGCTTATCTCTGATAACATATTCGGCAGAAAGACTACTGTCATTTGAAAATTGCTCTTTTCGATATACCAGCTTCGACCTCGTATCAATCGCCAGATATTCCGGATCGAAAATATCGCCTGTTTTCTGCATAATCTGACTCGGTTTTAATTTCAAAAGAATTTCCGGATGTTCCCTTAAATCTGCCTGTTTATCTTCCGGTACAATTTGTGTTGTGAGTTCCATATTCATAACGGATAACACAAATACCCCATCCTTTTTCAAATGCCTATGTGCCGTCTTTATTATACTTTCATTGTCATCCTCTGCCGGAAAAGAACCAACAACATCATACAGACAGATTACATTATCATATTGTTTGTCATCCTGAAAGGTTCGCACATCATCACACACAAACCGGCATTTTTTCCGTTCAGAATTTAGTTTTTGCAATTCCTCTTTTGCGTAAGCGATATGTTTGTCAGAAAAATCAACGCCGCAAACATCATAGCCAAGCTCCGCAAATTGCAAAGAATGACGTCCAATTCCACATCCTAAATCCAACAAAGAACCTTTTTCACAATAAGTTTGTAGAAAATCCACCTCATTTGGCGTTCCCTTTGCCCATGCATGACTTACCACATCCATCCGACTATATGTCTCTCTCAATATCTTTTCTGAGAAAGCAACTGTGTCTTCAAAATGCTTTTTATATTTTTCTAACTGTATACTTTGACTTTGAAAGGTAAATGCAAGCCATTCATATCCCGGCTTCAAGGTTCCCAAATACTTATCGCAGGTATCTTCATTGATTTCAAACTCTGAATTATCTACGAAAAAACCCGTATTGACCTGTGAAGCACTGTTCGTCACATAATACTTCTGTTCATTTACAAATCCTGTATCGTTTCCAATCAACTTTACCGCTCTTAGATTCTTCCTGATAACAGTCGGTTTACATTTTCGGAATGTAGCGCTTTCCAATGTTCGAACAGTACATGGATTGGCCGTAGCCAAGCCCCATGCGAAGTCATCCGAAAATCCCCAGATGGAACGTAACAATGTACTTGCTATACCCTGTTTACGATAATTCTTATCTACCACCAATTGCAAAACCCAAGTCATCACACCATAGGATTCATATGATTTACGGATATAGAATGCCTGCCCAACCAATTTCCCATTGCTCCGCGCAAGCGCAACAAAAAAACCCGGTTTGCAATAATTTCTCTTATAATATGACGAAGATAATTTTACTTGTTCACCGGGTCTTTTATTCGATGCCTTGCTGTATTTACCATAAAAAGAACTAAACAGGTCTGAACATTCTTCAAGCTCCTGTTTGGATAAATCCGTAGTACTTTTCATAGCAAACGTAATTTCTTGTTTTGACTGTTTTACAAATAGATTCTTAAATAATTTCATCTTCCAACCCCATTTACAAACAATTCAAACCTATCTGTATATTATACCTTATAATTGGATTTATGACTACAATAAAATATTATAATATTATTCCAACCACATCGCCCCGGTAATCCCGTCCGCTTCGACAACATCGGTCCTGCCGCCAATCCCTCCGCGCAATTCG
>JBJEMZ010000050.1:0-3477 GCA_051879935.1 Wujia sp. | reverse complement strand
CTGACAAGGACTACAAGGTGATTATCGTCGGGGATGCGCAGATGGCACCGGAGGAGCTGTTTGACAGAAATGGTAATTATCGTGGACCAAATGACGGTATGAGTGGTTATGAGTGGAATCAGTTGTTCCGTTCGAAATATAAAAAAGCTATCTGGCTTAATCCTCGTTATCATGGGGGCTTAAACAGTCTCGCCTGGATGGAGGCGGAGAAGACGATGGCGGAGATTTATGATATGTATCCGCTTACGGTTGATGGATTGAAAGCCGGTATACAGAAGCTTATGGCGCCAAAATAAAATAGGAAAGCACTGCATGGATGGTCATATCTCTGTATCAGGGAATATAACATAAGTATGTGGTGCTTTTTATGCATGTCAGGTTGTATGTTAGGAGGATTGTCTATGGAAGATAATAAAGGAATCGGCCTTGTCCTTTCCGGCGGTGGCGGAAAAGGTGCATATCAGGTCGGCGTATTGAAGGTGTTGCAGGAACAGGGACTGTTAGACGATGTAACGGCAATTGCAGGAGCATCCATCGGGGCGGTGAATGCGATGCTTTTTGCGATGGGCGATATCAAAATCATGTATGATGCATGGAAAGAAATCGATATGGATACGGTGTTTGATATTGATCTGAATATGATTGCCGAGCGCAGACTTTATTTTTCACGAAATGAGATGCTCGCCATGCTCGAGCGTTTTATCGACATTGAGAAAATCAAAGCGGATAAGCGGGATATCTATTTTTCCATCAGTAAGGTCAATGAGGTACAGGAGGCAGTTTCCGTCGAATACAGAAAGCTGTCGGATTACGATGTGGAGACAATCAAAAAGCTGTTGCTCGCTTCAACGGCACTTCCGGTCATGTATGAACCGGTGGAAATCGACGGGAATCAGTATCGGGATGGCGGTATGCTTGACAATGAGCCGATACAGCCGTTGTATGATGCCGGCATCCGTCAGTTTATCGTGATTGGGCTGAAAGCCGGCAAAGTGTTAAATACAGATAAATGGCCGGATGCGCAGTTTATCACGATTTATCCGAGTCATGATCTGGGCGATTTAATCGAGGGGACACTCAATTTCAGCGACCGCGCAAAAGAATTCCGCCAGATGCTCGGAGAAAAGGATGCACTGCGGGCGCTCAAAACCAAATTCCATCCGGATGATATCTATATCCGCATGGAACCTGTGCTTGCCCAAAATGATTACAACGATATCATGATGCAGCTCCGTGTCAATCAGACTTATCGTTCTGTTGAGAGTCGGGTAAATGCCAATATTGAGAAATTCAATAGCATTGCTAAGAAGTATGAAGACTTATAATATTGTATAATATCTACAAAAAATACATTATTCGATAAAAATATTTGACAATATGCACAAAAAAAGATAGAATTATGTTAAGTTGTTAGACGTAAATGTAGGATGTTTTTGTTATGTACATATAAAAGGGGGCTTATCTATGGCAAAGACAATAATCACGATAGGAAGACAATTTGGCAGCAATGGACGGGAAATCGGAAGACGGCTTGCAGAAAAGCTGTCTATAAGCTTCTATGACAAGGAATTAATCAACGAGACAGCGAAAGAGAGCGGTTTAAGTGAAGAATTTTTAAAGTCGCTCGATGAAAAGCCGACCCGAAGCTTTCTGTATTCGATTGTAACGGACCCATACAGTTACGGCTTTACAAGTGCCGGGTATCAGACGAATTTAAACCAGCAGGCTTTTCAGGCAACTTACGATACAATTAAGAAGCTTGCGGAAAAAGGTCCGGGTGTATTTGTTGGACGTTGTGCGGATTATGCACTCCGTCACAATCCATGTCTTGTACGTATCTTTATTTATGCACCGCTTGAAAACCGCATTGAAACCGTCTCGAAACGGTTCGAGCTTTCTGCAGACAAGGCAAAAGCACAAATTATCAAGGAAGATAAGGCGCGTGCCTCCTATTACAATTACTACACTTCAAAGAAATGGGGTGCACTTGACAGCTACGATATCTTTATCAACAGCAGTCTGATGCCGGTGGATGACACGGTGGATTACATCATTAAGTATCTGGAGAATATAAAATAATTTATTTCATGGATATTGCAAAAAATACGGCTCCAAACGAAGTTTTTCGGTTTGGAGCCGTACTTTTGCTTGAAAAACAGCTTATTTATATGGCTTATCAATAAGTTGCTTGGTAGATGGTAAATAAAAAAGGAATAGTTGCCTATTCCTTTTGCTTTATATCCCTCAATTCATTACATATCTCTTTCAGTAGTTGGTTTTGTTCTTCTACTTTTTTATATATGTTCTGTATTATTGTAAATATTGAACCTATAATTGCAATTGTTATTAATATTATCATTATCACTTCCATTTTGTTTTCCCCCTTTCGATTTAAGCAAATTATAAGGGTGGGAGAGAGGAAAGTCAAGAGAGGAGTGATTTAGTGATAAATATACTGGATGATGCAACTGCATCAGATGCACAAGTACGGATGCTACAACGGAAACCAGCTTATTTGTATGGCTTATCAATAAGTTGCTTGTTGGATGGTAAATAAAAAGGAATAGTCGACTATTCCTTTTGCTTTAGTTCTTGAAGTAATTTATTTTGTTCTTGTAGTAGTTCTATTGTTTGTTTTTTCTTTTCTTTTTTTGTGATTATGAAATCATATAATTTAAAACATGCAAATACATACAGTATTGCTACAGATATAACTATTATTAAGATTATTATTTCCATTTCGTTACCCCTTTCGATTTAAACAAATTATAAAGGTGTTAGGGTGGAAAGTCAAGAGAGGGGATTTTAATATGGATATTTTAAAAGTGCTTGTAAATGGCGACCTGCTTGTTACGTTCGTTAATATGTTTACTGTGGTTATAAAAAACTAAAATTGATTTTTATGTTCAATGAGCTGACGATGCAGGAGGATTAGGAGAAAGCAAAAAAGTTCTGCCGGACGATTATTGAACCGATTACCGGGAAAAAGATTAGGAACCTGGAACTCATTCCGCAGAAGTATCAGCAGGGAGCAACCCCGCGCAATCATGGGATTCAGATGGATGCCTACATAAGAACATTTACGGATCTAAATGGGGAAGAACAACAGGATGTAGAGGTTCGCGTTGAATCTGCGATTTACGACTTAGAACCGAATAAATATCAGAAAGAGAGCAGGGAAGAACTTCGCCGGGCACGTTATTATCATTCGCTCATTGACAAGTCTATATTTAAGAGCGGTCAACTGTATTCGAAATTGGAAAAGGTCGTTGTGATCTTCATTCTGCCTTATGAACCATTTGGGTATGACAGGATGATGTATACAGTGAAACGGCACTGTGTGGAAGAACCGGATATGCCGTATGATGATGGAGACCTGACATATTTCCTGTATGCTTACGGAACAAAAGAAATCCCTAGCCATAAAGCAGAATAGTGAAGTGGAGGTAAAACATATGATTGCCGCGGAACATGAGA
>JBJEMZ010000049.1:0-3492 GCA_051879935.1 Wujia sp. | reverse complement strand
ACAAAGACATATGGCAGCGGCGATACACGGGTATGGGCGCTCGACGATGTGAATTTGATTGTTGAAAAAGGCGAATTTCTTGCTGTGGTCGGAGCTTCCGGTTCGGGCAAATCAACCCTGCTTCATGTGATGGGTGGCGTCGATACGGCAACAAGCGGAAAGATTATCGTGGATGACCGCGACATCACAACCCTGGATGACGATGCGATGTCAGTATTTCGCAGAAGAAAAATCGGCTTTGTATTCCAGTCCTATCATCTGATTCCGGTGCTTACCGTCGAGGAAAACATCCGCATGCCGATTTTGCTTGATCATAAGAAACCGGATAAGGAATATATAGACCATATTATCGAGCTGCTTGGATTAAAGGACAGACGGAAGCATCTGCCGAACCAGTTGTCCGGCGGACAGCAGCAGCGGACGGCGATTGCAAGGGCACTTGCCAACCGTCCGACCTTGATTCTGGCAGATGAGCCTACCGGTGCCCTTGATTCAAAAAATGGTGATGAGGTTATGATGCTGCTTCAGGATTCCGTTAAAAAATTAAACCAGACGCTTGTGTTGATTACTCATAATGCGGATCTTGCAAGAGAAGCAGATCGGATTATAAGGCTTGCAGACGGAAAAATCGTGGAGGATGTAGCCGGTACATTGATGGCTTGATAGAAATATGGGAGGAAGGGAATATGCAGTATAAAAAAAGTAAAATAGCGATAGGAATGGTTATGGTGCTGTTTGTCTGTCTGTTCACGTATGTATCGGGTATCAAGACAGAGGCGGCGGAACCGAAGGTACTTGTCACAGCATATTCTGTCACACCGGAAACGGTTGTGTCCGGGGAGGAATTTTCTCTTTCGGTCACGGTTATGAACACATCGAAAAACAAAGTGCGGAATATGAAGGTTTCGGTTTTATCGGAGACAGGGGAATTATATGCGGTCGGGAACACGGGGAGTACCTATGTGGCGGAGCTTGCCGGAAACAGTGAGCAGGAGTTAACCTTCGCCATGTGTGCGGCATCCGGACTTGCTGAAAAGTCATACAAGCTGACAGTTAAGATGGAATATGAGGATGGGAATGGAACACCGTATACGATGGAGGATGTGCTGTATTTGCCAGTCGTGTTAAAACAGCGACTTTCCGTGACAGATATCCTTTCAGATACCGTGAAGGTGGGAGACGATGTGGAGCTTTCTGCAAAGGTAAACAATCTTGGCGAGGGAAGTCTCTATAACGTGAGTGCTGCCATTGAGGGGGAACATGTGCAAAAGCAGACAACCTATATCGGTACGATTGAGTCGGGCAAAAGTGGTACGATTGATCTCATTACAAAAGCAACACACATAACAGATGAAACGGAGGTGCTGGCGAGGGATGTGCTTACCATCACCTACGAGGATAAGGATGGCAATGTTTATACCGAGAAAACGGATGTGTGGTTCTCTATCGATACGGTAACATATGAGGATTTGGAAACTTTAAAGGAAGCACCGGAGAAATCCGGTATCAGCATGCAGACATGGATTGTCATAGGTATTTTCCTATTATTTGCTGTTCTGCTTGTAATACAAATTGGGAAATGGCGTAAAAAGAAAAAACGTCTGGAGGAGATTTGATGCATTTTATATATCATCTGACATTTATGAATATGAGACGCAGAAAAGCGCGGACGATACTCACGCTGCTCGGCGTGACAATTGGTGTAGTCGCAGTGGTATCTCTTCTGGCTCTGGGGAATGGTGTGAAACGGGAGATGCTTGCCCAGTTTGGAGACGATGCATCCCTCCGGCAGATTGTTGTACAGGCACCGGAAGGGACAAGTAACAAAAAGAAGCTGCTTACGGAACATAACATGGAAAAGTTTACGGCAATTGACCATGTTGCCCGTGTCTATCCGCGGTACGAGGTGTTTGCGACACTTGACTATGACCAGTATACAATATACTCCAATCTCGTCGGGCTGCCGGCGGAGGAGTTGAAACAGCTTACCCTGACGGATGGTTCGGCACTGAATGGAAGCACACAAAAACCGGAGCTCATCCTCGGCAATTCCATGGGCTATATGCTGTACAACGAGAAGCTTGGAACAAGCTATCAGGAGATGAACGGTGATTTGAACGCGTTGATTGGGAAAAAGATGCAGGCGGATGTTGGATTTGGAGAAGGAACATTTTCCGGCAGTCTGAAGATAACCGGTGTACTTGCCGGGGATGCGGATGCATTTAGTGAAAACTCGCAGAGTATCTTTTGCGATATGGATGTCCTGATACGATATCTGAAAATGTATGCCGGTGACAATGTGCCGCTTGGACAGGAAGTGGATGCAAATGGCAATCCTTACAGTGACTGGGTATACACAGGTGCGGTTGTCGTGGCAGAGGATATGGAGGATGTGGAGTTTATCGTCAAGAAGCTGCAGGATATGGGGTATCAGACGACAAATGAGAAGGAATATCTCGACTCTGCGAAAAAGACGGTTCGCATGATGCAGCTCCTGCTCGGCGGAATCGGCATGATTTCGCTACTCGTTGCAGTCATAGGTATCAGCAATACGATGATGACGGCAGTCTATGACCGTGTCGATGAGATAGGTCTTTTGAAGGTACTCGGCTGTGATATCGACGAGTTAAATCACATGTATCTGTTTGAATCCGGAATATTCGGATTTGTGGGCGGCGTTCTGGGCGTGCTCGTTTCCCTACTTTTTCAGGGCATCGTAAACAAGGTGGCGGCATCTCTTTTGATGCTTGAACAGGGGGTGAAGCTTGCTGTGATTTCTCCGGGACTTATGGGTGCCGCTATACTTGCATCCACGGTACTTGGACTTCTTGCAGGATATTTTCCTGCGCGCTGGGCATCCCGTTTAAATCCGCTTGAAGCAATGCGTAAGGCATGTTAAAATAAAGGCAGTTTTTTGTCGGTTATTTTTACATAGGAATTGCGTATGGAGGGGGTTTATGTTTCGGTGTCATGTGTGCGGGGATGTTTATAAAGAGGAGGTAGCGGTCTGCGATACCTGTAAGGCAGTTTTGCTTCCGGAGGAAAATCAAACAAAAAGTATATGGCAGTATGCAAAAGTCTGTCCTCTCAGTGTCAAAGTCTTTTCGGTGCTTTGCGATGTGATGGCATGGCTTTTGTTTGCGTTTATCGCGTATCTTGGATATATAGTTTGGATTGGTATCAATAGTATTTCGAATGTGAAATTCTGGCTTTTCTTTACGTTTGGGATGCTTTTTTCGATTCTTACGATTCAGATTTCAAAACGTGGAAACTTTAAAACCTATGTATGGAGTAAAAATACATATATTGTATGCGGTATTATAGCAGCGATTGTACTGGCGGAACAGATTTATGTACTGATTGCATCACACGGAAATGTTTGGCTGTTAAGGGTATTAATTCGAAATCAATCACGGTTTTACATATGTGTCACGCTCATGCTGTTATATGGGTTATTTTTCTTTTTGTACCGTGTTCGAATCAAACAGTCAT
>JBJEMZ010000048.1:0-16362 GCA_051879935.1 Wujia sp. | reverse complement strand
AGGAGGTCAGAAAAATGTCAGAAATTATTGATGCTTTAAATCAATTAGAGCGCGAAAGAAGTGTCAGCAAGGAAATCGTAATGGAGGCAATTGAGAAATCACTTGTTGCGGCATGTGAGAAGGACTATGGTAAAGATGTACTTGTAGAAGCACATATGGATCGTGAAACAGGTGCAATCAGTGTTCTTCGTAAAAAAGAGGTCGTGGAGGAAGTCGTAAATGATGCAAATCAGATTTCCCTGACACAGGCAAAGGCAATGGATGAAAAATATGAAATCGGTGATTATGTGCAATATCCGATTGAATCCATGGATTTTGGACGTATGGCTGCTCAGAAGGCCAGAAGTATTATCATCCAGAATATCAAGGAAGGCGAGAGAAATGCAATCTATGAGCGTTTCGCCTGCAAGGAACGCGACATCGTAAATGGTGTGGTACAGAGATTTGTGGATAATACTATCTATATTAGCCTTGACGAGAGAACCGAGACTCGTCTGAAAGAAAATGAGCAGGTAAAGACGGAGCATTATAAGGTCGGCGATCATATCAAGCTCTATGTTGTAGAAGTAAAACAGCCGGAGAAGAAGGATAATAAGCGGAAAGATGGTAAGGATAAAAAGAATAGCGGTATCAATATCCATGTATCCCGTACACATCCGGAGCTTGTAAAGCGTCTGTTTGAAAATGAAATTGAAGAAATTCAAAACGGTGTTGTGGAGATTATGGGAATTGCAAGAGATGCCGGTTCCCGTTCGAAATTAGCCGTTCGTTCCAACGATCCGAATGTTGATCCGGTAGGTGCTTGTGTCGGTATGGCAGGTGCCAGAGTAAATACAATCGTAGACGATTTAAAGGGCGAGAAGATAGATGTAATTGCATGGGATGAAGATCCAGAGGTATATATCAAGAATGCACTTAGCCCATCTGATGTTATCTGGGTACAGGCGTACACTGAAGAGCAGGATGGCAAGCAGAAGAAATGTGCAAAGGTTGTAGTACCGGATGACCAGCTTTCACTTGCTATCGGTAAGGAAGGCCAGAACGCCAGCCTTGCAGCAAAACTGACAGGTTATAAAATTGATATAAAGAGTGAGTCACAGGCGAAGGAACTGGGTATGATTATAGATGACTATGAGGATGACTATGATACCTATGACGACTATGAGGATGAGGAGTAATTGATTTGGCAAAACAAATACCGCAAAGGCAGTGTGTTGGCTGTCGCGAAATGAAACCAAAGACAGAGCTTGTCCGGGTAATACGGACACCGGAAAATGATATATGCGTAGATAAAACCGGAAGAAAAAACGGAAGAGGTGCCTATATCTGCCTGAGCAGTTCATGTCTGGATAAGGCAAGAAAAACGAAGGCGCTTGAACGGGCACTCAAGACAGATATACCGGATGCCGTATATGAGACAATCGGTAAGGAGATGGTATAATTGAATCAGAATCAAAACCGTGTATTATCCATGCTGTCAATCGCTGCGAAGGCAGGAAAGGTAGCAAGCGGAGGATTTCTGACGGAAAAGGCAATTCAGGAAGGCAATGCCTATCTTGTTTTGATTGCAGAAAATGCTTCGAAGAATACACAAAAGAAATTTATGGATAAATGCCGGTACTATCATATTCCGTATCATGTTGTTTTTAACAGCAGTCTGCTTGGTAATCAGATTGGAAAACAGGAACGGACAGTACTTGCGGTAACCGATCAGGGTCTTGCAAAACAGATTTCTGACAGAGTGGATAGTTTGAGAATGGAGGTGTAGCCCATGAGAGTACACGAATTTGCAAAACAATTGACAACAGAGCTTGGAAAAGAAATAAAGAGCAGTCAGATAATTGAGATATTAAGCAGCAAAAAGGATGGCTTAAAAGCACAGAGCAGCATTGATGATGCAATGATACAGTATGTGCGAGAGGCTTTAGCAGGCAAGCCGGAGTCGAAGAAGCCAGTCGATAAAAAACCGGCTGAGAAAAAAACGGTTGAGAAAAAAACGACTGAGAAAAAAACAGAAGCAAAGAAACCGGTTGACAAAAAAGCAGAGATAAAAAAATCGGAGTCAGCGAAAACGAGTGAGAAACAGCCGGTCCCGAAAAAACCGGAGACAAAGATGCCGGATACAAAAAGACCGGCAGAAAAGAAACAGGACAACAGACAGGAAAACAAAAATCAGGACAATCGCAGACAGGATAATAATAAGAAGAAAAATCCTCCGAATGTTCAGAATCAGGCAAATCCGCAGAATCGTGGCAATCAGAAGCCTGAGAGCAAGGGTACAAACTTCCGGAATGCAGTGAGCAACAACCGGAATACCCGTAACAACAATAATAACAACAATAACCGTAATTTTAACAATAATAATCCAAATAACAGAAATGTCAACAACCGGAATCATCAGCCGGCACCAAAGAAACAGGAACCTGTAGAACCGGTTATAAAGACAATCAAGCTGCCGGAGGTATTAACGGTCGGTGAGCTTGCAGCTAAAATCAAAGTACCGGTTGCACAGCTTATTAAGAAGATGTTTATGGCAGGTAAGATGTACAATGTGAATTCTGATCTTGCTTTTGATGAAGCAGCAGAGATTGCATTAGAGTATAACTATATCTGTGAAGAGGAAGAAAAAGTAGATGTCATCGAGGAGCTGCTTCGTGAGGAGGATGAAAATGAAGACGATATGACACCGAGACCGCCGGTTGTGTGTGTTATGGGACATGTCGATCATGGTAAGACTTCCCTCTTAGATGCAATTCGTCATTCTGAAGTTACAGCTGTTGAGGCAGGTGGTATCACACAGCATATCGGTGCTTCCGTGGTATCAATCAATGACCAGAAGATTACTTTTTTGGATACACCGGGACATGAGGCATTTACAGCAATGCGTATGCGTGGTGCACAGTCCACAGATATTGCAATTCTTGTTGTTGCAGCAGACGATGGTGTTATGCCACAGACAGTTGAGGCTATCAACCATGCAAAGGCGGCAGGTATTGAGATTATTGTTGCAATCAATAAGATTGATAAGGAAAGTGCGAACATTGACCGTGTAAAGCAGGAGCTTATGGAATATGAGCTTGTACCGGAGGACTGGGGCGGTTCCACTATTTTCTGCCCGGTTTCTGCACATACAAAAGAGGGTATCGATAATCTTTTGGAGATGATTATCCTTACGGCAGAAATTCTGGAATTAAAAGCAAATAAGAATCGTAAGGCACGTGGTATCGTCATTGAGGCACAGCTTGACAAGGGTCGTGGTTCTGTTGCAACCGTTCTTGTACAAAAGGGTACCCTGCATGTTGGAGACTGTCTTGCAATCGGTGATGTACACGGTAAGGTGCGTGCGATGTTTGATGACAAGGGACGCAAGGTAAAAGAAGCAACTCCTTCCATGCCGGTAGAGGTACTTGGCTTAAACGGTGTGCCAAATTCAGGTGAAATCGTAATTGCAACCGAGAACGAGAAGGAAGCACGTTCTATTTCCGAGGCATTTATTAATCGTGGAAAAGAAAAGCTGATTGCAGATACAAAACAGCGTATGTCGCTTGATGATTTGTATAACCGGATTCAGGAGGGTAATGTCAAAGACTTAAATCTGATTATTAAAGCAGATGTTCAGGGTTCCGTAGAGGCCGTAAAGCAGAGTCTGCTTAAGCTTTCGAATGAGGAAGTGGCTGTAAAATGTATCCACTCCGGTGTCGGAGCAATCAATGAGAGCGACGTTATCCTTGCTTCCGCAAGTAATGCGATTATCATCGGATTCAATATTCGTCCGGATAATCAGGCAAAAGAGGTTGCAGAACGTGAGAAGGTAGATATTCGTCTGTATCGCGTTATTTATAATGCCATTGAAGATATTGAGAGTGCCATGAAGGGTATGCTCGATCCGATCTTTGAAGAGAAGGTGATCGGTCATGCCGAGGTGCGCCAGACCTACAAAGCATCCGGTGTCGGTACAATTGCCGGTTCCTACGTGTTAGATGGTGTCATTCAGAGAAACTGCAAGGTTCGTATCTCCCGTGAGGGTGAGCAGATCTTTGAAGGTGAGCTTGCATCCCTGAAGCGTTTTAAGGATGACGTAAAGGAAGTAAAAACCGGATATGAGTGTGGTCTCGTGATTGATGGCTTCAATGACATAAAGGAAGAGGATCAGATAGAAGCTTATATTATGGTTGAGGTACCGAGATAAATGAGAAAAACAAGTCATAAATCACAGCGGATAAACGGAGAAGTTCAAAAAGAACTTTCCCGGATTATCCGAATGGAATTAAAGGATCCACGCATCAATCCTATGACATCCGTGACGGATGTTACAGTAACACAGGATTTGAAGTATTGTAAGGCATATATCAGTGTACTTGGAGATGAGGAATCCGCAGCGGAGACGTTGAAGGGATTAGAACAGGCAAGCGGTTATATCCGCAGAGAGCTTGCAAGATCCATCAATCTGCGCAATACACCGGAGCTTACCTTTGTTTTAGATACATCCATTGAGTACGGAAATTATATGTCAAAACGAATTGATGAAGTAATAAAAGAGGATATGAGCAAACAGCATGATGAATGAATTGTTGGAATTAATTGAACATGCAAACACAATCGGCATATTCGGACATATACGTCCGGATGGCGATTGTGTCGGCTCCTGTCTCGGATTATATAATTACATTCGGGACAATTATGATGTTCAAGTGACGGTTTATCTGGAGAAGATACCGGATAAATTTAACTTTTTAAAGGGTGCGGATGCAATCTGTCATGAAGTATGTGACAATGTGCCGGATCTGGCAATTTCTCTTGATTGCAGTGACCGGGACCGGCATGGCATATTTTATGATTTGTATGGAAACGCAAAACACAAGGCATGCCTTGATCATCACAGAAGTAATCAAGGCTTTGGCGATGATTACTATTACTGTGACCCGGATGCCTCTTCTACATGTGAAGTGTTGTATCGGCATTTAAATCCGGACAAGCTGTCTCTTACATGTGCGGAGTGCATTTATCTTGGAATTGTACATGACACAGGCGTATTCAAATTCTCTGCATGTCGGGAAGAAACGATGCAGATTGCAGGAAAATTAATCACGCAGGGTGTTGATGCACAGCGTATTATCGATGAGACATTTTATAAGGTCAGCTACAAGCAAAATCTTCTGACAGGACAGGCGATGCTTCAGGCGAGACTTGCACTGTCCGGACAGGTAGTTTATACCTATGTCACAAAGGAGATGTTTCGGACATTTTCCTGTGGCAAAGAAGAGACAGAGGGAATTGTTGACCGGATTCGGGTAGTTGACGGTGTGGAGGTTGCAATTCTGGTATATCAGCTTGAAAAAGAGGATACCATGAAGGTCAGCCTTCGATCGATTTCCAAGGTCGATGTAAGCAAAATCGCCGTTGCATACGGTGGCGGTGGTCATATCCGTGCAGCCGGATTTGAAGTGACCGGTGATTTTGAAACGGTATTGGCACGTATTCTGGAAATGATAGAGGAACAGTTGTGATAGATGGAATAATCAATGTATATAAACCGGCCGGATTTACGTCATTTGATGTTGTTGCGAAGCTCCGTGGGATTTTAAAGCAGAAAAAAATCGGTCATACAGGAACGCTTGATCCGATGGCAGAGGGTGTCTTGCTTGTATGTCTTGGAAAGGCGACAAAACTTGTGGATATGCTTACTGAAGGGGATAAACGCTATCATGCGGTCATGAAGCTTGGTATCGAGACGGATACCGAGGATATCACCGGAAACATTGTCCGGACAGACGAAGCCGGTATTACGGAAACGCTGACAAAAGAATCCGTTGAAGAAACAATCCTGTCATTTGTCGGAGAGTATGAGCAGATTCCTCCGATGTATTCGGCGATAAAAAAAGACGGAAAAAAGCTGTATGAATATGCAAGAAACGGGATAGAGATTGAGCGACAGGGACGCCCCGTAAAAATATATGACATCCAAAATATCACATATGAGGATGGTCTGTATGGCTTTGATGTCAGTTGTTCAAAAGGCACATACATCCGATCGCTTTGCAGGGATATCGGAAGAAAGCTTTCGTGCTATGCGACACTTGCTGCGCTGAAAAGGCTTCGTGTACATGGTTATTCCGTTACGGATGCTTTAACGCTTCAACAAATCGAGGCATTTGCAAAGGAGGGTACACTTTCTGCGCATATTATGCCGGTTGATGCACTGCTTACGACGTATCCGGCGTTTGAAATCACAGAGCAGGGGAAGAACTATCTGCGTAATGGCAATAAATTGTCACCACGTTTTTTTAAATCTATGTCGAAAATGCGGGAAAATCGGATTCGTGTATATGAGGATGGAGTTTTTCTTGCGTTATATGATTATGTGGAAGCGGAAGATATTTATAAACCTTTTAAAATGTTTTTATCTTAATTTGAGGAAGCAATTGTGGAGAAAATCGCTTACAATGACGCAAATTTAACAGACACCGTGGTTGCACTCGGTAAATTCGAGGGTGTACACAAGGGACATATGCTTTTGATTCACAAGGTGATGCAGCTTGCGCACGAAACCGGAAAGCAGGCTGTTATGTTTACGATTGACATGCCGGATACAAAGCGGATTTACACGGTAAAGGAACGTGACCGGTTATTTGAATCCTTTGGCATTGATGTGAATATTACATGCGAATTTTCAAAGAAATTTGCATCTATGAAGCCGGAGACTTTTGTAAAGGATATTTTGGTTGCCAGGCTACAGCCGTCCTACGTTGTGGTTGGAAAGGACTTCTGCTTTGGAAAAAAACGTACCGGCAATGTTGACTCCCTTGAGGAATATGGCAGGAAATACGGCTTTACAGTTGTTTCCTTTGAAAAGCTTACCGAGGGAGATACCATTATCAGCTCATCAACGATTCGGGAACTGATTATGCAGGGAGATGTTGCCGGGGCAGCTTGTCTCATGGGCAGGAATTATAGTGTGTCGGGAATCGTGCAGCATGGAAAACAGTTAGGGGCAACCATCGGATTTCCGACAGTGAATCTGATTCCGGAATCGGATAAGCTTCTTGTTCCAAATGGGGTTTATGAGACATGTGTATGCATAAATGGCACGAAATATAAGGGGGTCACCAATGTCGGAGACAATCCGACTGTAGACCATGACCATAAAATTAAAGTGGAAACACATATACTTTCCTTTGAGGAAAACCTGTATGGAAAGTACCTGAATATTGAATTTATAAGACATATTCGAAAAGAAATGAAATTTGATAGCATTCAAGCCTTGAAAAATCAGATCAAATCAGATACAATAGAAGTTGCGCACCAGTAGCTCAGTGGATAGAGCAATGGCCTCCGGAGCCATGTGCGGAGGTTCGATTCCTCTCTGGTGCATTTACACATTGTAAAGACGAAAGCTCGTGAAAGGATGCTGTATGAGTAAAGATACGAAAGAAAAAAAAGGCGTTGCCGGACTGTTACTCTTTTTAGGGTGGATGATTTTTGTTCTGCTTGCAGTAGTTTTTTATTTTTATTTTTTCTCGGATCTTGATTTGAGTATTTTCAGTAAAAATAAAACAACAGAACAGGAGACAGAGGAGGAACAGCCTGATTTTTCCTATGAGACAAATGCAAATTTGGATATTAATTCCTTGATTATCGAGTATTATGCTGCACTTGCTGTTTGTGATCAGGAAAAACTGAAGTCTTGCGTGACGGATCCCGGACAGTTTGAGGATATGTCTGTTTATGAACAGAGAGCAGCTGTTATTAAAGCATATTCTAATGTGAATTGTTATACAATGCCCGGATATACAGAGGATGCAACACTTGTCTATGTCACAAGTAACTTGACACTTGCAAATATCAGTAGTGTACCGTTAAATATAAACCGGTTTTATATTTTAAAGACAGGGGATGAATATAAGATAGACAATTCTCCTCTCTCTACAGAAGTTCAGGCCTATATTGATGAGAAAAGCCAGGGGACGGATATTCAGAATCTCTACAAGGCAGTACAGGACAATGTAAATAGTTGTATCGCAAATGATTCTGCATTTGCAGAGTTTTATGAAAAGATAAGTTCCGCACAATAAAATAAGGGGCTGTTGCTTATGCGACAGCCCCATTCTTTCATATTAACATTAAAGAAAATCATCCATGGAATCCTCGTCGTCATCATCGACAGCACGAATATCAATGCCTCTTGGCTGAACCGGAGTGGAGAACACAATCTGTGTTTCCGTATTCCCGTATTTTTGAAGCTGTCCGATAAAGGTATCGAGCTCCATTGTGCTCGGGAAGCAGACTTTAATCAACATGGAATATGCACCGGTCACACAGTTGCATTCAAGAACGTTTGGACATGCTTGAATGAATGGATAGAATTCCGGTTTTTGTTTCGGATCAAGCGCCATATTGATAAACGCTGTGATATGGTATCCGAGAGAAACCGGGGCAATGCTTGCGTGGTAACCGGAAATAATTCCGCTTTTTTCCAGACGTTCAATACGCGCGGATACAGCAGGAGATGAAAGAAATACCTTACTTGCAAGATGCTTGAGCGGATATCTTGCATTTTCCTGTAATAAGTGAAGAATTTTTTTATCGATATTATCCATAATATGCCTCCTTACCTTTTTTCTGAAATTTATAAAGCGATTATACAACTATGAAACTAATAATGCAACAAAAAAATTAATAAAATTAAGAGGAAAGCAAGAGTGAACGAAATCAGACTCAATAAATACTTAAGTGAATCGGGAGTATGCTCGAGACGGGAAGCAGACCGGCTTATTGCAGATGGGAAAGTCACGGTAGATGGAATCGTGGCAGATCTTGGTGTGCGGGTAAATGAATCCTCCGTTGTTATCTGCAATGGTAAGAACGTGAATAACCGTGTAAAGAAAGTAATTTATGCCTATAATAAGCCTATCGGACAGGTCTGTACCGCAAAGGATGCGGATAAGGACAGTATCTTTCAGTATGTGACTTTTCCTGAACATGTCAATTATGTTGGAAGACTCGATAAGGATTCCACGGGACTGTTGCTTCTGACGAATGACGGGGATTTAGCCAATCAGATTCAAAAGTCAAGAAATAACCATGAAAAAGAATATCATGTACGGGTGAACACAGATATCACAGAGGATTTTATCCGGCAGATGTCTGCCGGTGTGCCGATTCTGGATACGATAACAAAACCCTGTAAAGTAAAAAAGACCGGCGCCAGAAATTTTTCCATCATACTGACGCAGGGGTTAAACCGCCAGATTCGGCGTATGTGTGACGCCCTGCATGTGCATGTTGTACATCTAAAGCGTGTGCGTGTTATGAATGTGAAGCTTGGGAATCTGCGCCCGGGTGAATTTCGCGAGTTAACACCTGAGGAAGAAAAAAGACTCAGAGAGATGGTAAAGCAAGGAGGAGCGATATGAACGAGGATAAGACAAAGAGAATAAAAGAACTGGTATCGCTGTTGAATGAGGCATCGAAAGCCTATTATCAGCTTGATACCGAGATTATGACAAACTTTGAATACGATGCCCTCTATGATGAATTAGTTGCGCTTGAAAAAGAAACCGGACTAATTCTCTCCAAAAGCCCAACCCAGAATGTCGGATACGAGATTGTGAGTGAGCTGCCGAAGGAACGGCATGCCGCACCGATGCTCTCTTTAGATAAAACCAAAAGTGTGGAGGATCTTGCCGCATGGCTTGGCAGCCAGGCAGGTGTCATGTCCTGGAAGATGGATGGGCTTACGGTCGTGCTTACCTATGAAGGCGGAGAACTTGTGAAGGCGGTTACACGCGGAAACGGTGAAGTCGGAGAGGTTATTACGAACAATGCAAAAGTATTTGCGAATCTTCCGAAGCGGATATCCTACACGGGAACACTTACCATTCGCGGCGAAGCGGTCATTACCTACAGCGATTTTGAACGAATCAACGCCACCATTCCGGATGTGGAAAGCAAATATAAAAATCCGCGAAACTTATGTTCCGGAAGTGTCAGACAGTTGAATAACCGGATTACCGCAGAGCGAAATGTACATTTCTTTGCCTTTAATATGCTTGATATTGGTGATGTGTCAGTTGATGTGACGATGAATCAAAAATTTAATTTCCTGACATCCCTTGGGTTTGAGGTCGTAGAGCATGTGGATGTGACGGCAGAGACGATGGAGGAAACCGTGCATATGTTTGCGGGGAAGGTAAGCACCAACGATTTCCCGTCCGATGGACTTGTTCTTTCCTTTGATGATGTCATATACGGAAGGAATCTGGGACGTACCGCAAAATTCCCGCGGGATTCCATCGCGTTTAAATGGGCGGATGAGGAAGCGGAGACAACGCTTCGGACTATCGAGTGGAGTCCGTCAAGAACCGGGCTTATAAATCCGGTTGCCGTATTTGAACCGGTATCGCTCGAAGGAACCTCCGTCAGCCGTGCGAGTGTGCATAATGTCAGTATCGTCAGACAGCTTGAACTCGGAATCGGAGATACGATAAAGGTATATAAAGCCAACATGATTATTCCGCAGATCAGCGAAAATCTCACAAGAAGCGGAAATGTTATCGTTCCGGATACTTGTCCGGCATGTGGCGGTAAAACGGAAATACGGGATGAAAATCAGGCGCAGACACTTGTCTGTCCGAATCCGGCATGTCCGGCGAAAGCAATCAAATTATTTACACATTTTGTATCGAGAAATGCCATGAATATCGATGGATTGTCGGAAGCAACCCTGGAAAAGTTTTTGGATTGTGGATTTTTACATGAGTTATACGATATTTATCATCTTGACCGCTTTAAAGATGAAATTATTGCGTTAGACGGATTCGGAGAAAAATCTTACGACAACATGATGGCAAGCATCGAAAAAAGTCGTACAACCGAGCTTTCACGTGTCCTTTACGGACTTGGAATCCTGAATGTCGGAACCGCCATGGCAAAGGCTATCTGCAAATATTTCAAGCAGGATGTCGAGGCAATCCTTCAGGCGGATGCAGCTACATTTGCCGAAATTGAGAAAATTGGGGATGTCATTGCGGAGGGAATCGTTGCGTATTTTGCAGATACGGAGAATGTGCGGGTGCTTCGCGAGCTTTTAAAAGAAGTCACATTGGTTGTGGAAGAAAACAATCTGGAACAGGATTTGGAAGGAAAGACATTTGTCATTACCGGCTCCCTTTCCCATTTTTCAAACCGCGACGAACTAAAGAAGCTGATTGAAGACCGTGGCGGCAAGGTGGCAGGCAGTGTGTCCGCAAAGACAACTTATCTGATTAATAATGATGTCCTTTCATCATCTTCGAAAAATAAGAAGGCGAAATCACTCGGAATTCCAATCATTTCTGAGGATGACTTCTTGCAGTTATGATGAAAAAGTGATATGCTAACGGGAATGCAGGAAAAGAGGTTTTAAAGTTATGCCAATTAAAATTGATAATGATTTACCGGTTAAAAAGATTTTAGAGCAGGAAAATATATTTGTTATGGATGAAAACCGTGCCATCAGTCAGGATATTCGTCCGCTGAATGTATTAATCCTGAATCTGATGCCGCTGAAGGAGGATACGGAGCTTCAGCTGCTTCGAAGCCTTTCGAATACTCCGCTTCAGGTCAATATATTTTTTATCCGTACAATGTCTTACGAATCCAAGCATGTGTCAGAGTCACATCTGGAACGTTTTTATACGGACTTTGCACATGTAAGAAACAGAAAATGGGACGGTCTGATTATCACGGGAGCGCCGGTTGAAAATCTGGAGTTTGAGGAAGTTGAGTACTGGAACGAGCTTACGGAAATCATGGACTGGTCTGTGACAAATGTGACATCCACCCTGCATATATGCTGGGGCGCACAGGCAGGGCTATATTATCGTTACGGTGTAAAAAAATACAGACTTCCGGAGAAGCTGTCCGGTGTCTACAAGCATTACACATTTCATAAGCGGACACCGCTTGTGCGCGGATTTGATGATTCTTTCCTCGTACCGCAGTCCCGCTATACTGCTGTGGATAAACAGGCAATTGTTGACAATCCGCTCTTAGAGATTGTAGCTGAATCCAAAGAAACCGGTCCGTACCTGATTATTGCAGAGGAAGGAAAGAACATATTTGTGACGGGACATCCGGAGTATGATACTATGACGCTTGACCAGGAATATAAGCGGGACATCAAACGGGGATTGAATCCAAACATCCCGGTGAACTACTATCCAAATGATGATCCAAATGAAAAGCCAATCAAATCCTGGCGGTGTCATGCCAATACACTTTATACGAACTGGCTTAATTATTACGTATATCAGCAGACACCGTATGATTGGCAGTAAGACAATAGTATCTTCGCTATTTTATTTTTACCAGATGACGATACAGGTGATAAAGCGTCAGTACATTATGTAAAAGATAACTGACTGCCATACCACCGATGTATGCCGGAATACCAACCGAAGATACAAGCAGGACGATGGAGAGTATCCGTATCGTGATACCGGCTATATGATAGAGAAGATTCGGGAATGCAAGCCCGATGCCGTTCATGACACTTGAGAGGGTGGTAGACAGATAAATGAGCGGACATAAAAAGCCCATCTCCCGAAGCAGAATACCGGCATCTTTGCTCTTAAATGCAAAGGTGCATAAAAATTCACCGAACAGCCCGTAGAAGATGCAGGCGCAAAGTCCAAGTAATACAGCGAAAAAAGCACTGGAGAGCAGTGCTTTTTTTATTGCTGAAGTATCCTTCTTTGCACTGGCATAAGAGATAGATGGAAGCAGCATGGAGGAGAGGGAATTGGTAATGGTGGACGGGAACAGCAAAAACGGGATGACAATCCCCGTAATGATACCATACATCTCCATGGCAGCACCATTATTGCCGTAAAAGCGAAACAGATAGGCGGGCAGGATGATTGCCTCATAACTTGAAAATAATGTAAACATGACATTGTTTGATGTGATCGGGATAATATCCTGAAGCATATCTTTTCGGATTTTTATCTTTTTTATCGTTTTGTTCACGGGATGTCTGCGTGTGAACAGAAGATAACAGCAACATGCGTAAACCGTTGCACCGATCTCCCCGATGACGACGGCATAGACAGCAAGCCTTGCGCTGATGTCTCCCTGCATATAGGACACGGACAGGACATAAGCGGAACCGATGCGGATGATCTGTTCGATAAGCTGGCAGGTTCCGGAATAGCCTGGTTTGCTGTATCCCATAAAATATGCATTGATACAGGCTTTTAAGGCGACAAAAGGAATGGCAAAGGACAGGATATGGAGCAGCCCGGTACAGTCTGTATTTTTTAATATATTGGCTGCGATACCATGGCAAAACCGATACAAAACATAGGAAACAAGCAGGCTTAAACAAAAACTTAATGCCACACCAAAATAAAAAAAACGCTTTGCATTTCGTTCATCCTGTTTTCCGAGCAGATAGGAAACATGTTTTGTGACAGAGGTTGCAACTCCCTGTGCGCAAAAGGAAATACCAAGTATGTAAAGCGGGAAAATCAATTGATAAGTTCCAAGTTCTTTAACACCGATCAGGCGTGTCAGGAATATTCTATTATAAAAGCCTAAGCATTTTGTCAGGATACCTGTGATTGTCAGAATCACGGTTCCTTTGATGATAGTTTGTTTTGACATAATAGCACATCCCGGCATCTCTTGATTCATTATATCCCGGAAACCTGCAGAATATGCCTCATGAGACGGATGTACACAATTTTGAAAGGAGCGAAAAAATGGAACCGATAATATATATGGATCATGCGGCAACGACATGTACACACCCGGAAGTGCTCCGGGCGATGCAGCCATATTTTCACGATCGATACGGGAATCCTTCGGGAATCTATAAAATAGCGAGAGAGAACCGGGAAGCAATACAAACGAGCAGAAAAATGATTGCAGATACCCTGCATACAAAACCTGAATGCATCTATTTTACGGCAGGCGGTTCGGAATCGGATAATTGGGCGTTAAAAGAAACCGCACGTGCATATGCGAAGAAAGGCCGGCATATTATCACAACGAAAATTGAGCATCATGGCATATTGCATACAGCTGAGTATCTGGAACGATGCGGATTTGAGGTGACATACTTAGATGTCGATGAACAGGGACTTGTGAATCCACTTACACTTATGCGTGCGATACGGGAGGATACAATTTTAATTTCTGTCATGTTTGCAAATAATGAGATTGGTACAATTGAGCCGATTGCAGAAATTGGACGAATTGCACACAGACATAATATTTTATTTCATACAGATGCAGTGCAGGCATATGGGCAGCTCCCGATCAATGTAGATGCGATGCACATTGATTTACTGTCTGCAAGCGGACACAAATTGAACGGACCGAAAGGAATCGGTTTTTTGTATATCCGAGATGGACTTTTGCTTGACAGCTTTATACATGGTGGTGCCCAGGAAAACGGCAGGCGGGCAGGAACGGAAAATGTACCGGGCATCATCGGATTTGGGAAAGCGGCACAGATAGCCCAAAGGCAGATGCAGGAAAAAATAAAAAAAGAAAGCAGGTTACGGGATTACATGATTCGAAGACTTTTAAGTGAGATTCCGTATACACGGCTGAATGGGCACAGAATAAAACGACTTCCAAACAATATCAATGTATCCTTTCAGTTTGTGGACAGTGAGGCAGTGCTGGTGATGCTTGATTCTCTCGGAATCTGTGCGTCTGGCGGTTCAGCCTGTAATGCATCCTCAAAAAAGGCTTCTCATGTGCTCACAGCCATCGGACTTCCGGAGTCGCTTGCACGTGGTTCCATAAGACTTACGCTCGGAAGTGAAAACACAAAAGAGGAAGCAGATTACGTTATAGCATGTCTGAAGGATATCGTGGAAGGACTGCGTGAAAATTCACCGCAATATGAAGATTATATGCATATGACTTTGCAATAGGTAAACATTGAAATGAAAGGAATTAAATGGTATAATTTATATAGTTAACTTCGTTAACAATTTACAAAAGGAGGAGATTGGGTATGGGTGAAAATGATACGAACAACAACTATTACGATTCAAATGTGTCCGGAAATGTAATGAATGAAAGTTTTATTGATGATGAGAGGCCGGTAGCTACACTGAGAAACGGAATGGTGTTGAATCTTGTTTCAGGTGAAGGCTTTAAAAATGAGCAGGCAATTTTGACAGATAAAAGAATGTATTACAATCATAAGAAAGGAATTATCAATAAATTTTCAACTAGAGAAATTGTTGATGTAAAGGATATTACCGGAACAAAGATTAAAGACAGCAAACCGTATTCTTTGCTGATTCTTGCATTACTTTTTCCTCTTGCGGCACTTATATTTGAAGATATACGTGGTTGGATTTATATGGGATTGTTAATAGCTGCGGTAATTATTGTTGTATTTTTCTTTACGATTAAAAAATGGCTTATTGTAGAGTATGCTGGTGGAAGCATTCGATTAAGTGTGAAAAAGTATAGCATGAAAAATATTATTGCATTCCAAAAAGCAATTTACAAAGTAAAGGAAAATAATAAAAAGTAATATAGTAATAATCAAAAAAGAGTCCGTCACTGAGATTGATATGTGAGGGCTCTTTTTTTGATTATAAAAGGTAAATTTATAATGAATCAATTTTATGGAATTCCGGTTTCCCGTTTTTAAAGGTTGTGTAATACCGGAAACCATTTGCAAGCAGAAGCTCTTTTGCATAGTCAAATGCATAACCGATATGTTCGGCGTGGTGTGCGTCACTTCCGACAGTTAAGATTTCGCCGCCGGCTTCTTTATACATTTTCAGAAGATCCGGATGCGGATGTGCAAAGGAAAGTCCGCGGTACAGGCTTCCGGTATTGATTTCGATTCCCTGTCCTCTCGAGACCAGGATGGAAAACAGTTCCCGAAAGATATCATAGTAGTCGCTTACACGATAACTGTCGGCTTTGCCTGCACCATAACGCACGACATAATCAAGATGTCCACATACATTAAAATTCTCAAAATTTCGCACACAATATAAAAGCGTCTCAAAATAATGTTCATACGCTTCCTTGTCTGTTTTCCCTGAAAAATATTCAGGATAATATGGGTCATAGCCATCTACAACATGCAGACTGCATATCGTAAAATCAAGCTCCGGGTGATTCATTACAAACTGATTCAGTTTTTCGGTTGTTTCCGGCATAACACCGAGTTCCACGCCGATTCGAAGGTCAAATTCCGGTGCAAGCGATTTGCTTAGTTTGTCAAAGGTGCCATAATAGGTGGGAATGTCTAAATCAAAATCCATATCCGGCTCTTCGGGACGCACCGGAAAATCCATGTCGAAATGGTCTGTTACACAGAGAGATGTAAGCCCTTTTGCT
>JBJEMZ010000047.1:0-3515 GCA_051879935.1 Wujia sp. | reverse complement strand
CTGTCTCTCTAACCGGGTATAGCTGTCTGCGTCACTCTTGATTTCAATACCCACGATTTTACCGGGCAACACCATAACAACATCTGCCCGGGAATTTCCAACTGTTTTTTCTTCGAGAATACGAACCTTTCCGTACCGCTCCTCCAGGAAGTCAAACAGTGGTTCCCGTATATCTTTATCCAGAAGCATTGTTCCTTCTCCTTCTTAAAAATCATATCTGCGTATCTCACAATTGCGAATTCCGAATGCAGCAAATTCTTCGTTTGTCATGTCGCGAAAATAAGACTCTATGATTCTCGAAATTCCATTGTGGGCAACCAGAAGATATACCTTACCTGTCCTGACGGCTTCCTTCTGAATGTCATCCAGCAGGTTATAGATGCGCTGGCTCAGATGCAGCATGGATTCACCGCCACAATACCGGTTTACAAACTGTGCTTTCGCAAGCTGAAACTCCGCACCGTCCCGTGCCGTCGACTCATATTTTCCAAAATTCTGCTCCTTTAGGCGAACCTCCGGTCGTGCCGGAATCCCGGTTATCTCTGCGATATGTTTTGCGGTATCTGCAGCACGCATCAAAGGCGAATACAGGATTTCATCAATCCGGATTCCCTCTGTCATAATTCTTTCTCCAAGCTCTACCGCCTGTTTATGACCGGTTTCGGTCAATGCAATATCGGTTGCACCGCAGATTTTATTTTCGACATTCCAGATTGTCTGACCATGTCTTGTAAAGTAAAAGTGTGGCATCTTATGTTTCTCCCTTTATCTCTTTTTCATCTCTCTGAACACGAATCAAAATATTACCCTCTTTTTTCTCTTTCATAACTTTGAAGAAATCTATTATATTCTTCATTTATACGGTAAAAGTCCACCTTTATCCTCCTTAATAAAAGAAAACAGGGAGATACTGCTGTTATCTCCCTGAAAAATAACGTTTCGCATTTGAAGCTGCGAAGCACTTAAATTAAAGGCTCACATTCAAAGTAGTGAAGCACTTAAATTAAGGTTTGCACTCAAAGTAGCAACGCTCTTAAAATGATTGAATTCTATCAATCAAATTTATTATATGCAGTCTTCATAAAAAAATCAATATCTTTTTGTAAAGACTTATCAGAGATAGTATAATTTGAAACCTCAATCCTGTCCGGATCCATTCTGAAACTCAACAGCATGCTTCCGTTTCCAGATAGGAAACAGGTTGCGCTGGCATATATAGTTTTCCCGTTCACGTATGCTTATAGCATGGAAGAACGTTCTCCACATATCCGTATAGGCATCCTCATAGGATTCCGTCTGAGTTAATGACTCAAATTCCGCATCCGTCAGATAACGCAGATAATTCTCACTGTCTTTTGGATGCACACACGCGGTTTTCCTAGTGTCGTCAATAATCATCCAGTGTTCCGATGGCATGCGGTCTGCAAAATGTCTTCCAACCAGCATAATCACATCACTTTTTGGTTCTAAATGTGCAACATACACTTTATGATTAAGTGACTGAAACCGCAGAAACTCCCGAAAATGATGACTCTCATTGCCGACCCTGCGCTTTAATTCCATCATGCGCATCACATGTGGATTCGTGTACATACTGCACACCTTGCTGCCCGCAGCAAACCCGACACGCAGGAAATTATAGATTGCCTGCAATGCATCCTTCTCCATGGAAAGCGTGGCATAGTACACATACATATACGCCATTTCCGAAATCTGTCCGCGTATCGAACGAATTACCTTCTCTGTCTTTTCAGCATCCGGCTCCACATGGACATATTCTTCAAACAAAGACATCTGTGCAATCGGTTCTCTCTTCAATTGTATCTGATCGTGCCCGACTTTCAGTGCCTCGCTCCATGCATCGTAAACACATGTGAGCTGGTCTTCCAACCGGTCTTTACATGTAAAAATTTTCATGTGATTCCAAAATCCGTAAATGACATCTGTTTAAAATTCTGATCCGCATGGGATGCCTTCCAGGTGTCCTTATGATCAACACCTATCAGTTGTCTTGTAATATACTGTTCCTCAATCGGTGTGTTATAAAGCTGCCTTCCCCCGCAGGTGATAAAATACTGTGCCCGTTTTAACACAACCCCCATCTTCTTTAATCCTGTGTAATCCAGTCTTCCGTACCTTCTCGCGTACACAATACGTCCGGCCGATTTCGGTCCGATGCCCGGCACACGCAAAAGTGTCTGGTAATCCGCGCGTTCCACCTCCACCGGAAACTGTTCTAAGTGTCTGAGCGCCCAGTCACATTTCGGGTCGAGTGCCTCATTAAAATTCGGCTTTTCCTCCGACAAAAGCTCCGTCGCCTGAAATCCATAAAACCGAAGAAGCCAGTCTGCCTGATACAACCGGTGTTCCCTGAGTAACGGCGGCGCGGTTCCAAGTTCCGGAAGCGCCGAATCCTCGTTAATCGGAATATAGGCAGAATAAAACACGCGTTTTAAATCATAGCCCTGATAGAGCTGCTGTGTTGTCTGAAGCAGCGTGTAATCGCTTTCCCCTGTTGCACCGATAATCATCTGCGTGCTCTGTCCGGCAGGGGCAAATCTGCGTTTTAACTGTGCCATATCGGCAGGAGCAAGCTGGTATGCGTTGGACTTCGTCAGTGCGGAGGTAACATCTGCCATCAAATCATGCTTTTGTTCCAGATTTTGATTCGGATTCTGATTCAAATTTCTGCCCTGCTTTGTACGTGCATCTGCCTGCTTTGCAATACCGGCCGCCCCGGAGAATATGCTGTTTTCGAGATAGCGGTTTCCATTACTTCGCTCCATGCGTGCATCCTTGCCAATCGCCATACGGTGTGCTGCAATCGTATCCCGCACCTTTCCCATCGGGTCTAAGATATTGTGAAAGCTTTTATTCGGCGCAAGCTTTTTTAAGCCATCCTCCGTCGGCAGTTCTAAGTTCACGCTGATACGGTCTGCCAGATAGCCTGCCGCAGCCAGAAGCTCATCGGAAGCACCCGGTATCGTCTTCACATGAATATAACCGTTGAAATGATATTTCGTGCGAAGCAAAAGCAAAGTCTCACACATCTTTTCCATCGTATAGGTCGGATTGTTCAGGACGCCGGAGCTCAAAAACAAGCCCTCGATATAATTGCGCTTGTAAAACTCTACCGTCAGTTCGCAGATCTCCTCCGGCGTAAATGTCGCCCGCGGAACATCGTTACTCGCCCGGTTGATGCAGTATTTGCAGTCGTACACGCAATGATTCGTCATAAGAATCTTCAGAAGCGAAATACAGCGCCCATCCGCCGCAAAGCTGTGGCAGATGCCACATGACACCGAATTGCCAAGCTCGCCTTTTTTTCCGCGCCGATCCGAACCGCTCGATGTGCACGCAACATCATACTTTGCCGCATCCGCAAGTATCTGCAGCTTTTCCTGTACTGTGAAATTGTTTCGTATCTCTGTACTCATACTTCCATTATAAGAACGTTTGTTCTAAAATGCAAGCATTATTTCGAACATTTGTTTGTTTTCACACTATCTTTCTGT
>JBJEMZ010000046.1:0-3533 GCA_051879935.1 Wujia sp. | reverse complement strand
CCTATGCAGAGTTCAATAATATAAAGTCATTTGAAGATGCCTGTACCGAGGATACGATTGCGATTATGGTGGAGCCTGTCCAGGGAGAAGGTGGTGTCATTCCGGCAACAAAGGAATTTCTCGAAGGACTTCGGAAGCTGTGCGACGAGCGGGATATGCTGCTGCTTTTTGATGAGGTACAGACCGGATGGGGACGTACCGGAAGTCTGATGGCATTTATGGGGTATGGTGTGAAACCGGATTGTGTCAGTATGGCGAAGGCCATGGGAGGCGGTATGCCGATTGGCGCGATGTGCACGAGTGCAAAGCTTGCACTTACGTTTGGACCGGGCGCACATGGAAGCACCTATGCCGGCAATCCGGTTGCCTGTGCTGCAAGCTATGCGCAGATTGGAGAGATTATGGATGAGAAACTTCCGGAAAATGCAGATAAGGTCGGTGCATATTTCCGCGAAAAGCTTTTGAATCTGCCTTGTGTCAAGGAAGTACGCGGACGGGGCCTTATGATCGGTGTTGAGTTTGAAAAAGAGATTGCCACAGAAGTAAAATATCGTGCGGCAGATGCGGGATTGCTTATCACTGCAGTGCGGCCGGCGGTTATCCGTCTTGTACCACCGCTCAATGTGACAGAAAGTCTGTGTGATGAGGCATATACAATTTTGGAAAAGGTTGTAACATCGCTTGTTTCCTGATAGAACGGAATATAACAGAAGGTTAAGAAGACAAGATTTGGATATAATGATAGTAATAACGACAAGCCATAGCAGGGAGGTATCGATTGATGAAACGTACAAATGCGTGGAAAACCTACAACAAAAAACAGTTGTCTGAGCTTGAGAAGCTCTGTAAGAATTATCTGAAGTTTTTGGATAAAGGCAAGACGGAACGGGAATGTGTCAGACAGATTGTGAAGCTTGCGGAAGAAAAAGGTTATAGTAATCTGGCAGATATTATCAAAGAGAAAAAGACGCTTGTGCCGGGGGATAAGGTTTATCATGTCTGCATGGATAAGACGGTTGCCATGTTCCGAATCGGAAAGCAGAAGCTTGAAAAAGGTATGAATATCCTTGGCGCCCATATAGATTCTCCGCGTATGGATATCAAGCAGAATCCATTGTATGAGAGCGAGGACTTTGCATATTTGGATACGCACTATTATGGAGGTATCAAAAAATATCAGTGGGTAGCACTTCCACTTGCATTGCATGGAGTTGTGGTAAAGAAGGATGGGACGAAGATTTCGATAGAAATCGGTGAAGATAAAGATGACCCGGTATTTTGTGTGACGGATTTGCTGATTCATCTCGCCGGCGAGCAGATGGAGAAAAAGGCAAATAAGGTAATCGAGGGAGAAAATCTTGATATCCTTGTGGGAAGCAGACCGCTTCCTGACAAGGAGAAGGATGCGGTCAAGGAGGGAATCTTACAGCTTCTGAAAGAAAAATATGACATGACAGAAGAAGATTTCATGTCGGCGGAGATTGAGGTTGTTCCTGCAGGACACGCAAAGGAGGCAGGACTTGACAGAAGTATGGTGATGTCCTATGGTCAGGATGACAGAGTTTGTGCATACACATCTCTTGTTGCGATGCTGGATGTGGAGGATGCGGAGAAGACAACCTGTTGCCTTCTTACGGATAAAGAGGAAATTGGAAGTGTCGGTGCAACTGGTATGCAGTCGCGGTTTTTTGAGAATTCTGTGGCAGAACTGATGCATGCAATGGGACAGTTTGATGAACTTAAGCTTCGCCGTTGCCTTGCAAATTCCAGTATGCTTTCCTCGGATGTAAATGCTGCATATGATCCATTGTATGCAAGCGCATTTGAAAAAAATAACGCATCCTATTTTGGAAGAGGAGTCGTGTTTAGCAAATTTACCGGCTCGAGAGGAAAATCCGGAAGCAACGATGCAAATGCGGAGTATATTGCGAGAATCCGAAAGATGCTCGATAAAAATGAGGTCTGCTATCAGACGGCAGAACTTGGAAAAGTGGATATCGGCGGTGGCGGAACGATTGCCTATATTCTGTCCTTATATGGCATGGAGGTTATCGACTGTGGTGTTGCCGTACTGAATATGCACGCACCTTGGGAGGTTACTTCCAAAGCGGATATCTATGAAGCGTATAAGTGTTATAAAGTATTCTTGAGAGAAGCCTGATGTTAAATAATAAAAAGATGAAAAAAAGAACAGCGGAAATAATGGCATTCCTTATGGTATGCCTTTTTCTGCTGTCTTCGTTTTGTGTACCTGTGCATGCAAAGGACTCTTTTCTTGCCGGGTATATTCAGACTGTTTACAATCAGAAAAACGGGATTGGAAGCAATGAGATAAATTGTCTGTATCAGTCTTCGACCGGATATGTGTGGGCGGGTACGGACGGCGGACTTTATCGTACCAATGGTTCTGGTTTTCAAAGTATTGATTTGTGGGATACGGAGCGTACAGATTTGTATTCCATTAACTGTATCACGCAGGACCGGGAAGGTCGAATGTGGATAGGGACGGATAATTATGGCCTGTTTTATATTGAAGATGGTGAAAATCATCATCTGCAGGAAGAATACTATGCCGGGACAAAGACAATATTTGACATTGCGGAAGCGGAAGACGGCACAATCTATGTTGCCTGTGTGACAGGTCTTTATACGATTGAGGCGGCACAAAAGGAAACGCGCTCTGATGATTCCGCATTTTTGATGGTGCCTTATGTTGATGAGGAACTTGCAACGATTGAATTTCGGGATATAGTATCAAAAGGCGACGAGATGTGGGGAATTACGGGGAGTAGTATTTATGTGTTTGATGCTGCCGGAAAAAAACATGTGATTCCTATGGCAGACGAAGTAAGCGATGAGCTTTCTACTATCGAGACATGTGGGGAAAACATCTATGTTGGAACGTCCGGAAGAGATGTATTTGTTTATCGGGATGCAAATTCCGGGAAATCGTATGTTGCGGGTGTGGATGGAATCAATGAATTTATGCAGGATGACGCAGGGCGAATCTGGGTTTGTGCGGATAATGGGTACGGTTATTTTGACAGTCAGTACAATTTTGTACATATCAATGACAGTCAGATTGATACGTATATATCCGGAATGATTCAGGATTATGAAGGGAATTACTGGATTGCATCTTCCCGTGTCGGCTTGCTGCTACTTACGAAAAGCAAGTTTATTGATTACAATATGGAAATTGGCATGCCGGAGAGCATGGTCAATGCGGTTTATGAGTATAAAGGAAAAAAATACATTGGTACAGAGGAAGGCCTCTATATCTATAATTCCAAAAATGAACAGCAGACAAACGAACTGACAGAGATGTTAAAGGATGTCAGTGTGCGCCATGTAATTGCAGATGCGAGCGGAACATTGTGGATATCGACCTACCGTAAATATGGTGTTATAAAATATGAAAAAGATGGAACGATTACAAGCTATGGACGATACAACGGACTTCCGGGTATGGCAGTAAATTGTACACTTCCTTTAAAAGATGGTGGAATTGCCGTTGCAACGACTGAGGGTCT
>JBJEMZ010000045.1:12996-16557 GCA_051879935.1 Wujia sp. | reverse complement strand
GCAGAGATTTATGTGGATTCATTGGATGCATATGGTGGTTCAATCGGAACTTTGACAATCAGTAATTCTTTAAAATTAAGTGGAACAACAAATATTCCATCCGGGTTGACAATGGCAGTGAATTCCGATACGCAGATTACAAGTTCCGGTTATTCCGGATGGCATGTAAGCTATGGTGGAAATTCATATCTGCTTCCGGCATCGACTTTTACCGGTAAAACAATATCGGATTTGTATAAGCTGACTGCATCAGAGAATGCAATCGCATTTTCGGATTTGGAAGTTGGATATGGAACAGCAGATATAGCAGAGACAGCCAAAACTCTGACATTGAGTAATACAGGCATGTGTGACATGAGATATCAGGTTGCTGCGATACCTGATTTTGTAGAGCTTTATGACGGAGAAACTGCGTTGACGGTAGGGAGTATCATTCCATTGTCAAGCGGAGGCACAAAGGACCTTACCATAAAAGTAAAGGCCGACAAAGCGGCAGATAAGTATTCCGGAGATTTGAGCCTGGAACAATGGACAGACGTAGAAGCAGATGATGCGGATGATGTTTTAGTTTCTACGGACAATATTCCAATCACCCTGAACGTAAATAGGCTGGAAGGTATCGGAACAGTAACTGTTTCTGATATCCAGTATGGTGGAACCATCAGCCCGGTCGCAGAATCATCTACAAACGGAAATGATGCGGTAACCTATAAATATAAAGTTAAGGGCGAGCCGGATACGACTTATACAGAAGCTGAGCCGGCTGCTGTTGGGGAATATACGGTGCAGGCGACATTTGCACAGACAGATACATATAAAGCGGTAGAGGCAACGGCAGATTTTAAGATTACACAGGCGGATGGTGTGGCAACGCTAAAAGTAACAGATAAAAAATACGGAGAGGAAATCGTACCGGAAGTAGAATCAGCTACAAATGGAACGGATGCGGTAACATACAAATATAAAGCGCAAGGTGCTCCGGATATTGCATATGTCGAGACTGTTCCAACAGCGGTTGGTGACTATACAGTGCAGGCAACATTTGCGGAGACAGTTAATTATTATGCGGTAGTTAAAACAGCAGATTTTTCAATCCTGCGTGCGGATGGTGTGGCAACGTTGACAGTAGAAAATGTGAAATTTGGACAGGAAATCACACCGGTCGTAACATCATCCACAAACGGAATTGATGCAGTAACGTATAAATATAAAGTACAAGGTGCAGCGGATACAACTTATACAGCGACTGTACCGACAGCGGTTGGAGACTATACGGTGCAGGCAACATTTGCGCAGACGGCGAGTTATGAGGCTGTAACGAAAACAGCAGACTTTTCAATCCTGCGAGCAGAAGGTTCGGCAACGTTAACGGTAGAAAATGTGAAATTTGGACAGGAAATCACACCGGTCGTAACATCATCTACAAACGGAATTGATGCGGTAACGTATAAATATAAAGCACAAGGTGCAGCGGATACGACCTACACGGAAGACAAGCCAACTGAGGTTGGAGACTATACGGTACAGGCAACATTTGCGCAGACGGCGAGTTATGAAGCTGTAACGAAAACAGCAGATTTTTCAATTTTGCGTGCGGAAGGAACAGCAACTGTAACGGTAGTAGATATCAGATACGGACAAAGTATCAATCCGATTCCGGTATCAACAACAAACGGAATTGGTTCTGTGACATACCGCTACAAGCAAAAGGATGATCCGGATACAGCCTATACAGTGGATGAGCCAACAGAAGCTGGGGAATATATGGTGCAGGCAACATTTGCGGAAACAGCAGATTATGAGGCAGTGGTAGTAACGACCACCTTTAAGATTATGCGTGCACAGGGCAGTGGAACGGTTACGGTGGAGGATATTACGTACGGAGAAACCATCACACCGGACGTAACATCATCTACAAACGGAACGGATGCAGTAACCTATAAATATAAGAAAAAAGGTGCGGAGGATACAGCTTACACTGCAGCTGAACCGACAGAGGCAGGAGATTATACAATACAGGCAACATTTGCGCAGACAGTAAATTATGAAGCGGTAACTGCAACTGCTGATTTCAAGATTGTACGTGCGAGTGGTTTGGCAACAGTTACCATAGCAGATGTTGCATATGGAGAAACCATCACACCGGTCGTAACATCATCTACAAACGGAATTGATGCAGTAACCTATAAGTATAAAGTAAAGGGTGCAGCAGATACAACCTATACGACAGCTAATCCAACAGAGATTGGAGAATATACAGTACAGGCAACATTTGCGCAGACAGTAAATTATGAGGCTGTAGTAGCAACTGCAGATTTTAAGATTGTACGTGCGAATGGTTTGGCAACAGTTATGGTGACTGATGTTACATACGGAGAAGCAATTACACCGGTCGTAACGTCCGCAACGAACGGAACGGACAATGTAACATATGAATATAAAGTAAAGGGTGAAGCAGACACGACATATACACAGACAGCTCCGACGAAGGTTGGTGCATATACGGTGCGTGCAACCTTCGCCCGGACGGATATCTATAATGCAGTAACGGCGACGGATGATTTTGAAATTCTCAAAAAAGCGGGTACCGGAACGGTTACTGTGGAAACGGTCTATTATGGGGGAACTATAAGCCCGGCTGTAACATCCGCAACAAATGGAATAGACAATGTAACATATGAATATAAAGTAAAGGGTGCAGAAGACGCAACTTATACGAAGACAGCCCCGACGAAGGTTGGTGCATATACGGTGCGTGCAACCTTTGCCCAGACGGATATCTATAATGCAGTAACGGCGACGGGGGATTTTGAGATTACATACCTGAAAGCACCGGAGTCACCTTACAGCATGAGCGGTAAGCAGGGAGCTGACGGATATTATACTTCTGATGTTATAATCACACCGGCAGAAGGATATTTAATCGCAGAGGCACTTGATGGAAACTATAGAGAAAAACTGACAGTGAGCGAGTCTGCAGATACGTTTAATATCTATCTGAAAGAGATTGCCACCGGAGAAAAGACGGCAGCAATACAAGTGACTGTAATCAGGATAGATATGGATTCCCCTGCGATATTGAATGCAGGTTCCGGAGAGAAGATATATGGTGAACAGGTGGAGGTTATTATTAAAGATGATAATCTTGCCCGGGTGCTCGTAAACGGAGAAGCGGTGGAGATTGAAAATCACATGGCAATCCTGCAGCTTTCCTCTAATCTTGGCGAGGAAACCTACGAGATAACATGTATTGATGTTGCAGGTAATACAAGTAAGACAACGGTTGTAGTTGCAGCAGACTGGATGAAGGACAGAATGATTCCGGATGGTTCGACGGTAAGACTGACTACGGAATATTCCTACCAGTTAGGCGGAGGAACCTGGCGGGTGCAGGGTGATGGCACGTCCTATGCCGGAGGCAGCACATTCTATGTAACGAGTGAAGGAGAATATACATTTACGAAGATTGACTAAGTATGAGAAATGCAGAGAATGCGTATAACAAGAGAGCTGTGCGAAAGTACAGCTCTTTTTACGTTTAAATGTCGTTTTATCACGGTT
>JBJEMZ010000045.1:0-12896 GCA_051879935.1 Wujia sp. | reverse complement strand
TTAAATGTCGTTTTATCACGGTTTAATGTCGTTTTATCACGGCTTCATTGATTTCCTATATATGGAAAGATAAAATTAATAGAATATATTTTAGTGTATAGAAGAAATTCTCAAAAGAAAATAAAAAGGGTATTGACAACGATATGCTAAAGTAGTATTCTGTTCAGGTTACTCATTTACGGGATAGCCAAAAATAAGTAGGACAAGCTTATAGATAATATAGAATATGGGAGGATTCAGTTATGAAAAAAGAAAAAAACAATTTTTGGCATTTGTGTTAGCGTTTCTTATATTTTTTGAAATAAGCGGGTTGAATGAGCAAATTGTCAAGGCTGCAAATTATACGATTAGCGGTACGGGTAGTGTAATTACAGTTTCAAATATATATAATTCTTCTCCTTCTATTGACGAAACCTCTGAATTCGAAGTAAATAACGGAGCTCGTATTGTTGTAGATAGAGACACACCAAATAAAATTATTTTGGGATCAGGTGGTACTGTTACTGTACAAGCGGTACTTTCAGGCGATGTTTCTTCATTAACTGGTTACACAGCAGGCGAAATAGATAACAGGGGCACCATAGAAGGTAGCATCGATGTTACATCCATAACTAATGTATACAATGACGGTAGTATGGGTAATGTGACAATAGGCAGCGTGACTAATTTTTCGAATAACGGTTCGGCAGGAACTGTTACTATCGGAGGCGGAAAATTCACTATGAAGGGAGGAACAGTCTCTTCTCTTACCCTTAATAATACTGCAAATTCAGAATTGAAGGGCGGAAGTATCGGAACACTTACCAATAATTCTTCTAACGCTGTAGTTGTTTCTTCGGCTTCGGAAGTGACGACGCTCAATTCACAGTCAGCTGTTAACTTGAATGCCGATCTTGAAGTTACTGATTTTACTGCCAACGGAATAACTGCAACAAACACACCAACCATCACTGTGTCAGGCTCATATACTGACAAAGGAAATAATTCAAATAGCGATGGTAGCTTTAAGATTAATCTTGCGAATGAAGATGTAACGATTAATTCTTCGGCTGTACTTTCGGTTCACTCAAATGTAACCGGTTATGATTATTCCGGCGTGTTTGATTCCGGTAAAACCATAGCAGATATGTTTACAACAGACATAGCGGTTCAGGCAGATACCGGATATACTTTAGATGGTAGTTATTCCCTTGAATGCGGAAAGACCGCCCAATATACATTTAATCTGGATTCTGAAAATTATTATGTAGCTGATACCTCGGATGTTTCGGTTGTTACACCGGCCGGCGACTTGTCATACGATGCACAAGTTGAGGAGAAGGAAGATTATTCGGGTATCGTAGTTAAACTTACACCAAGTGTGACCACCGGTGGTGTTATTACAGTTCCTACTGACAGTAGTATTACCTTAAACCTTCCTGCACTTACCGAAAAGGGTGAGCAGGCGGCTCCTACCGGCTTGGTTGGTGATGTGTACACCATAAAGGGCACGGATGCAACCTTAGAGTATGCGCCATATTCTGATACACCAGTTTATACTTCCTGTACAGGTTCTGCAACAGAGGTGAGCACACCGGGTACATATCTGGTTCGTAAGAAGGCGACAAGAACCTTAAAGGCAGGTGCGCCTGCTACAGTGAAGGTATTGGATACATTTGATGTAAATGTAATTAATCCTTCCGGAAGCGGTCTTGTTCTCTCGGAGGGCTCGGCTACAAGCCAAAGCGTGGCAGAGGGAGGCAGTATCCAGGCGATAAACTATATAGCGGATGATGACCACTATATTCCGGAGGATTACGCTCTTACAAAGTCGGGAATCACTGTGACAAGAAACAACTATAGAACCATTAAGGTATCAGGAAAGCCAACCGGTGATGTAACCGTAACCCTTCCTGCTGCAACCGAGAAGAGTGAGCAGGCTGCACCAAATGTTGTTGCAAACGGAAAAGCATTAAAAGGAACAACGGAGTCTATGGAATATGCCGCTTCAAAGACTGCAGCGGTCTGGACGACATGTGCAAATATCGAGACGCCTGTGGAGTATGGAACCTGGTACGTCAGATATGCGGCAACCGAGACAAAGAAAGCCGGTGCAACAACAGAGGTTAAGATAGAGGAACCTAAGGAAGAGGAACCTGAGGAAGAAAAATTTATTCCGGTTCCGGCAGATGCATATACTCTTACCGGTAATATGGGATTAAATGAATTCTATGTGTCAAATGTAGTGGTAACGGCAAAGGACGGATATTTGCTTAGCGAGAGCTTAGACGGAAAGTATACAAAGTCGATTACATATTCTGAGACTAAGCAGGCAACGAATATTTACTTCAAGAAAATAGAAACCGGAGAGAGAACGGTTGCAGCAGTACTTCCTGCATTTAAAATAGACAAAACGAAGCCTGCCCTGTCAGAGAATGATAACCTAATTTATGCAGATGAGATAGTGCTTGATGTTTCAGACTTAAATCTGGCGGATGTAACCTTGGACGGAAACAGCGTTAAAATAATTGATAACAAAGCAAGCTTAACGCTTAATTCGGATGATGGAAAGAAAATATTTACTATAGCAGCCAAGGATTTGGCGGGTAATAGCATTAAGAAAGATATAACGGTTTGCGCCACATGGATGATGAACGATTTTCTGCCAAATGGTGTAACAGTATTACTTGAAACTCAGACAGCATATAAGCTTGAGGGTGGAACTTGGACAGTAAGTGATGATGCCACAAGCTATGTTGGTGGAAGAGAGATATATGTTAAGGATGAAGGTAAGCGAATTTTTAACAAACAATAATCTAAGCAGGCATTGACATTTTCAAAGGAAGGGAGCAGAACATGGAGAAAAAAGGAAGTAAAAAATGGATTATTATCGTGGCGATTGCGATAGTAGCAGTGGTTGTTGGTTGTCTGATTGCAGTATTTGCCAGCAAAGAGGAAGCGTACCGATTGATTAAGGTATTTGAGCTCGAAGGAAAAGCCACCGTTACCAGAGAGAATATCGGTGATCTGGATGCATACAACAACATGGTACTTGAATCCGGAGATACGGTATTCCAGAATGAGGGTATGATGACCTTGAAAATGGATGAGGACAAGTATGTTTATGTCGAGCAAGATACAAAGTTTTCCCTTGTTGCAAAGGGCGACAGTGCAAATAGCAAGACGTCCATTGAACTGGAGCAGGGTGCGATTACAAATGAAGTTCAAAATAAGCTCTCGGAAGAGTCAACCTATGAAATCAACACACCGAACTCCTCCATGTCGGTGCGTGGAACCGTTTTCCGTATCTATACATATACAGGAGAAGACGGAATCAAATATACGGTGGTAGCGGTATTTGAAGGTACGGTTACAACCAGACTTTGCTATGCAGATGGCACGACAGCAGAGAATGAAGTTTCCGTAGCGAAAGGTAAGCAGGTTATTATCTATGAAGATGACGTGAAGACCGATTATCTGACCGATGTAGAGGATATCGACTATTCTCAGATTCCGCCGGAGGTAATTGAGAAGTTGGTTGAGATTTCAGAAAATGGAACATCGTTGGATCTTACAACCGATGAGTTGAAGGCTTATTTGGAGAAAGGACCACACACCGTCACATTTATGTATAACGGAAGCGTGTTTGGAACGCAGACAGTGGAAGACGGAGCATGCGCACAGGTTCCTACATTGAATCCTGCAGCATCCGGAAGCTGGGATTTCGATTTCTCACAGCCGATTACGGAAGATACAGAGATTAACTGGAACTAATAAGGAGAAAAATATGAATGCTGAGTATTTGAGAACATTGCCGACCATTCGGGAGTTCTTTAAGATAAGTGAAACCGGTGAATTACAGGAGGGTGTAAGACTGCTGCTCGAGGCCATGACGGAGGTCACGATTCCATCCGGGCAGGATATTGTGACAATCGGCGCAGAGCCGGATGATGGAATGTACATTATCTTAGAAGGTGTGACGCCGGTATTAGACAAGGACGGCAAGCTGATTAACACCCTTGGCGTTGGTGATTTCATCGGAGAGCTTGGTCTTATAAACAGTGACAAGCGAGGCGCAACCGTGCGTGCCCAGGGGGATGTGCGCTGCGCCAATATCTCAAAACAGCTTTTTGAGGATATTGCAGCACAAAACAGAAAGATATACGGCACATTCATGAACATGCTCTATACCAAGACGACAAAGCTGGTAACGGAGCAGCAAAGGATTAAATCCGAGCTTGAGGTTGCCACCAGAATTCAGGCGGGCTGTCTGGAAAATGATTTCACGGAGGTTAGTAAACTTGACCATGTGACACTGACAGCGGCGATGCGTCCGGCAAAGGAAGTGGGCGGCGATTTCTATGATGTATTTATGATCGATGACACGCACCTGTGCTATCTCATTGCGGATGTGTCCGGTAAAGGTGTTCCGGCTGCGCTGTTCATGAGTATGGCGAAGATTCATATAAGAAACTATGCGACTTTGGGACTTCCACTCACGGAGGTTGTAAGCCGTGCCAACAATAACCTGTGCTACAAGAATGAAGAAGGCATGTTTGTAACTGCATTTATCTGTGTATTAGACATTACAACCGGAGATGTAAGCTTTGTAAATGCGGGACACAATCTTCCGTTCATTCAAAAAGGAGATGGTTCGTTTTCTATGCTGCCGGCAAAGGCTAACCTTGTGCTTGGTATGATGGAGGATGTGCCTTATCGGGAACAGCATGTGCAGCTAGACCCGGGGGATTGTATGTATCTCTACACAGATGGCGTGACCGAGGCGTTAAATCCAAAGCAGGAGCTTCTTGGGGATGCATATCTTGAGGATATGCTCAACCGCCATAAAGACGAAGCTGCGGATGTAGATACCTTTGTGCAGGCGATGTATGATGAGGTGGACGCATTTGCGGATGGCGAGATGCAGGCAGACGACATCACCATGGTATATATCAGTAGAAAATAATTGTGCGTTTCACAATTGCTCATAACATTGTGAGGGGAGAGAAACTATGGAGAAGAAAAAAGTATTACGGGATATACTGGAAAGCCTGCTTGTGGCAGCTATCGTATTTTTGCTCACGATTACCAATCTGTTTTATTCCATTGATTATATGTTAAAGGATGCGCTCTATCAGATACCGAGAGGCATCGACAGCCGGATTAAGATTATCGCCATCGATGAGCGTACACTGGATGTGTTAGGGCCGATTCAGACATGGTCGAGGCAGCAGTATGCAGATTTGATTGATGTTTTGAATACATATGAGGACGCAAAACCATCGGTCATCGCATTCGATATCATATTCTCGGGACATGTGGATGAAGCGGGGGATGCTGCATTTGCCAAGAAGGCGGAAGAAAGCGGCAATGTTGTTGTTGCATCCCAGTTTATATACAGTGAAAAAAGTGAAGTAGAGGAAAATGGTCTGCGTGTGTATCCGATTGATGCCGTGGTGAATCCGTATGAGGAGCTTGCGGGTGCTGTTGATATCGGTTATGCGAATGTGGCACAGGACTCTGATGGAACCGTTCGACGCATCATCGCGGAGGAGACATACGAAGGGCAAAGCTATAACAGTTTTTCCAAGATGATTTATGATCGGTATTGCGAGACGCAGGGAATTACGCCAAATGCAATCAAATCGGATAAATATGGAAGAACCCTGATTAACTATTCGGGAAAACCGTTAGATTATGAGTGTATTTCCATGATTGATATATTGGAGGGAAAGATTGACTGTCGTGCACTGAAAAACAGTATCGTGCTTGTTGGTGCGTATGCTACCGGAATGCAGGATAATTTTAAGGTGCCAAACGGCGGAAGTTCCCAGATGTTTGGAGTGGAAATTCATGCGAACATCCTGCAGTCGTATATCCAGGGCAGATTCTCCATAAATGGAAATCCATATATATTTGGTATGATCTTTGCGATTGTGGCAGCCATCATGCATTTTATATTCAAGAGAAGCAAAATCTGGTTGTCCGCAATATTGCTGTTTGTTACAATTGGAGCAGAGCTTTTGACAGGCGTGATCTTAAACAACAAGGGCACTACCGTAAGCCTTGTGTATTTGCCGATTGTGCTTGTCGTGTCATACATATACTGTCTTGCAATCGGGTATATTCTCGAGAGCATAAAGAGAAAGAAGGTCATCAATGCCTTTAAGAAATATGTGGCGCCGGAGGTTGTGGATGAAATCTCGAAGAAGGGTGATTTCAAGATAAAGCTTGGCGGCGAAAATCGTGATATCGCAGTACTCTTTGTGGATATCCGAGGGTTTACGACCATGTCGGAGGTGTTAGAGCCGGAGCAGGTAGTAGAGATTTTGAATCAGTATCTGAACCTTACCACCAACGCGATCTTCAAAAATCGCGGAACACTGGACAAGTTTGTCGGTGATGCGACCATGGCGGTATTCAATTCGCCGTTTGATCTGGATGATTATGAGTTTCGGGCGGTTTGCGCGGCGATGGATATCGTTGCGGGCGGTGCGGCACTTGAGGACAAGCTGATGAAGGAATTTGGCCGTTCGGTCGGATTCGGTGTCGGTGTCAACTGCGGACCGGCGGTTGTCGGCAATGTGGGATGTGAGTTCCGTATGGATTTCACTGCAATCGGTGATACTGTAAATACCGCGGCAAGACTGGAGGCAAATGCGAAGAAGGGACAGGTCTTAATCAGCGATACAATCTATGAGCGTGTGAAGGATCGTGTCGAGGTAGAAGAAGTCGGCGAGATCCCGTTGAAAGGAAAGAGCAAAGGTGTATTTGTGTATTCCGTGGTGTCAGTGAAGCGGGATGACGAGGGAAAACAGAATGAAGATAAATAACATTTTGATTATACCGGATAAAAATAATATAGAAGAAAGTCTGAGTCTGGCGGAGGAGTATCATTGTGGGTTTGAGTACAATGATTTCTTTGCTCCTGCACTGCTGGAGGATAAAGCCCGTCTGCGGGAGACGGTAAAATTCTACAAAAATCTGGGCAATCTTCCGGAATATTGTACCAGCCACGGTGCATTTCTGGATGTCACGGTTTTTTCGGATGATGCGAGAATACGGGAAGCCTCGGATTACAGAGTGGAGCAGAGTTTAAGTATCGCGGAGCAGCTGGGAGCAAAAGCGGTGGTTTTTCACACAAACTATATTCCGACATTCAATCTGGAGAGCTATCGGCAAAACTGGGTGGAGCGCAATTTTGAATATTGGTCCGAGAAGCTGGCACAGCATCCGGATTTGAATATCTACATGGAAAATATGTTTGATGCGGACCATATACTGCTTGCAGCTCTCGCAGACCGATTCAAGGATGTAGACAATTTTGGAATCTGCTTTGATTACGCACATGCCCATGCTTTTGGGGATGAAACCAGAATCAATGACTGGGTTACAGGGGTTGCGCCTTATGTGAAGCATCTGCATATCAATGATAACGACCTGAAGGCAGATCTGCATCTGGCACTTGGAGAAGGAAGTATCGACTGGAAGCTTTTCCGGCGATATTACGAAGCTTATTTTTCGGATGCCTCTGTGTTAATTGAGATGCGGGGAACGGAGAAGATAAGAAAATCATTGGAATTTATCAACAGTTTGTGATGATGAAGGGGGTCCTATGGAAGAACAGAAGAACGAGTTAACTGTGGAGGCGACGCTGGATAACTTAGACCGGGTGATAGAATTTGTGGAGGATACCCTCGGTATGACATCCTGTCCCATGAAAGTCTGTATGCAGTTTGCGCTCTGTGTGGAGGAGCTGTTTGTAAATGTTGCAAGCTATGCCTATGAGGGTAAAACGGGAGACTGCACGGTAAGCATGAAAACACAGCACACGGATACGGACGGAACCGCTGTGTTTACAATCGTGGATTCCGGTCAGCCGTTTGATCCGCTGGCAAAGGAAGATCCGGATATCACATTGTCGGCAGATGAGCGTCAGATTGGCGGATTGGGCATTTTTATGGTTAAAAAAAGCATGGATAATGTAGAGTACAGTTATGAGAACAAGAAAAATATTTTAACATTGGTAAAGTCATGGCATACATGATACAATAGACTATAAAGTATGAATTGCAAGGAGGATACATATGGAAATTAACAAGATGCAGGATGGTGGGAATCTTACCATGGAAATCAGCGGACGTCTGGATACGAATGCTGCACCGAAGCTGATTGAGGAGATTAATGAGAACTTGGTTGATGGCGTTTCAAGCTTTGTACTTGACATGAAGGATTGTGATTATGTGGCAAGTTCCGGGCTCAGAGCGATTCTGAATGCGCAGAAGAAGATGAATGCATTGCATGGCACTATGGTTGTGAAGAATGTAATCAGTGATGTCATGGAAGTATTCGAGATGACCGGATTTGCGGACATTCTTACATTTGAGTAGTGTGAAATCGGAATCGAGAAAAGGAGAAGGCGTATGGATTTTAAAAATGAAATTGTAGAATTTGTATCTGATAAAATCGGTGGTGTTGTCATTATTTCAGACGGTTCGGATGAGATTGTATATGCGGATTCCTATTTTACAGAAAAGTACGGACACGACATTGTGGGTATGGATGCTTCTGAGATTTTCATGTGGATCGATGATTGTCCGGAGCTGAGTGTCGGTGGAGATGTGGTCGAGTGGGAAAATATCGACACAGATACAAAGAAGTATTTCAGATTCCAGTCTGGTATGTTTGAGAAGGAAGAAAAGAAATACAGAATTCATCTCATGTCCGATATAACGGAGTACATGGGATTAAATCGTGATATCACGAAGTACATGGCGTTCTTCCAGAAATTATCCGCATTTCAGACGGCAGTTCTGGAGAAGCTTTCGGATACCTATTATGAGCTGCTCCCGATGCTCACGGATTATTTTAAAACCAGCAAGGCATATTATTTTATCCAGAGAAATGACAAGATGGATATCATTACATACAGCACCATGGGAAATGTTTACAGCAATGACCGTGTGGAGATGAATACGGATGTTGAGAACGCATTTTTCATGGATGGAGAAGACGAAATTCTCATAGACAGTTTTGCACGGGAGATTCAGGAAGTGATGATTCTGAACGGATGTGGTCAGGACAGCAAGTTCCGGAAGCTCTGCGATGGCTCCGTATCCGATCAGAAATATGCAGTATATCTGAATGTATGGCCGAACATGAACACGGATCTGATGAAAGAAAATGTGCTGCTCTGTGTCATTAAGTTGTTCGTGGAAAATGGTATCATCAAGGACAAGCTGCTCTATGACAGCGAGCATGATGGACTGACCGGACTTTATAACAAGGCGAAGTTCCTTGATATGAAGGAAGAAAAATATAGAGACCTTGATTCCATCGGTATCTTCAATCTCGATGTCAATAATCTGAAGAAGATGAATGACGAATTTGGTCATGAGGCCGGAGATAAGCTGATTATCAAGGCGGCAAACAGCATTCGTAAAGTTGTGAACAATAAAGTACACGGATTCCGTATCGGCGGAGATGAGTTTATGATGATTGCCTGCAATGTGACACAGGAGGAGATGGATTCCATCAAGGAACGCTGGGAAGGCGAACTCGCCAGATTGAACAGTGTGGAAGACGGCATTCCGTGTGTGATTGCAGCCGGCGTTGCGTACGGGGAGCAGGGATATGATCTGGATACGCTCATGAAAGAGGCAGACGAACGGATGTATGAGGATAAAAAATTGAAAAAGAAGCCGGGAGAAGAGATCAGATAAATTCGGTTCGACGAAAGGAGATAATCTATGACATTTTATGATTTAATTGAGAGAGCGAAACTTGAGGGGTGTTCCGATGTACATATCACGGTTGGTACTTCCATTGCATTCCGAAAATACGGAAAGCTGGAGATGCTGTCACCGATTCCTACCGCGGAGGAATCCGAACAGATTATTATGGAGACTCTGACGGAGAGCCAGAGGGAGAAGGTGCTTGCGGGAGAAGACCTGGATTTCGCGTTGATGGTTGGCGGAAGAACGAGAGTCCGAATCAACGTATATCATCAGAGAAATAACCTGGCAGCCACATGTCGTCTTCTGCGCGACACGATTCCGACATTCGCTGAGCTGGATGTGCCGGAGGTAGTAAGAAAGCTGATCAATGAGCCGAGAGGACTGGTCTTGATTACCGGCCCGACGGGAAGCGGTAAGACAACCACATTGGCATCCATGATTGACTATGTAAATAAGAAACAGGCAAAGCATGTCATGACCATCGAGGATCCGATTGAATATGTATATTACCATGCAAAGTCCATGATTCATCAAAGAGAGGTTGGAAGGGATGTAGATTCCTTTGCCAAAGCACTTCGTTCTTCTCTTCGAGAGGACCCGGATATCATCCTTGTTGGTGAGATGCGTGATTTTGAGACCATCAGTGCAGCGATTACGGCGGCTGAAACCGGACATCTGGTGCTTTCCACACTCCATACAACAAGCGCACCGCAGACGATTGAGCGAATCATCGACGCATATCCGCCGCACGGACAGGCTCAGGCAAGAACGCAGCTTGCAAATGTATTGAGAGGAATCGTAACCCAACAGCTGATTCCGGCGGAAGATGGTACCGGCATGGCAATTGCAACAGAGGTTCTGATTAACACCGATGCGATCGCAAATCAGATTCGTGAGAGTAAGACCCATCAGATTCAGTCTTCTATGCAGGGTGGAAAGAATCTGGGTATGCATACCATGAACAGTGATTTGAAGCGACTTGTGAGAGAGGGCAGAATCTCCGATGAGACAGCACGCAAGTATACTTCTAATATAAAAGATTACGAGAGCCAGATATAGGATATGAATGTATGAACCCCGCTTGCCTTGTAGGAGGCAGGCGGGGGTTTTGTCTGTTTTTGTTTCTTATACGGCTTCAATCCGCGCAATCTGGAATCTCTCTAACGCTTTGACCATCGTCGGATATTTAATCACAAAATGGATGATAGGCGTTTTTGCCTTTGAGATGATAACGGCGGTACCTTTTATGATATGAATCTGAATATTGTGGAACGGTACATGCTCGACAATATGCAGAGAATAGTTCGGGTTACAGTCTGCATATTCCTTTGTAGCTTTAAGGTGCTTACGGTACTGTTCATATGTGTAGCATATGGAGTCTTGAACAAATGCATTTGACAAAAACAGCCGCATCGGATGTTTTGAGAATTCCTCCTCGCTCATCTCCATCATATCTACAGACAGATGGTTATCTGCAAGAATCGTGTTCATAAAAACGATTTCTTTTTTGTAGCAGTCAAGAATCCTTTGCTGCTTGTCCGAAGAAAGATTGCATATCATGTCCTTTAGCAAAGCTTCCGGCATCGTGTGAAGCGGCAGATTCGAAAGTATGGAACGCCAATCCTTTTTTATGTGTGCCATCTCGTCGATGTAGTCCGTAAAATCCTGTGATTTATCTTCTGTGTAGATATCCATCAACGGCTTCGCCTGCGACAGGATGTTCTCGCATTTCTTCTTGTAATACGCAAGTTCTGTTTTGTTATTCGTCAGGTAATATTTACCGTCGTCATGAAATCCCTCAATGCATTCTCCGTGCAGCGCGGCAACCCCGGAACAATAATTTAACTGTCGAAAAGTCGTGTTTTTATATCCGGGGAAATGATACGGCGACACCTGGCCGGTCATATAAATCGGAATCCACGCCTCGAAGCCAAGCATCAGCTCTTCAAAGGGCCGCTCCACATCATGTACGATATTGATATGCAATCCTTTTTTGATGGAGGCGGCAATCGCGAACATCCATTTCTTGTTGAAATCCATATCCTCCGCCATCTCTGTCATAGGCATGTCGCTGCACATAAAGATTGGCTCGCTCGTTTTGCTTGTGACAGTGGTTTTAAAGAAGTCAAGCTCCGCCTTGCGCATCTCCTCGAGACCATAATATGTTTTGCTCGTTGGAAGATGGACAGGGAGGGTAGGGATTTTTAATTCGTCAAAATGTATCACACGAATGTATTCATCCAGATCAAACTCGTCCATCTTCTGGAGAAAACCCTGAATCTGGCTTGCCTTTCCTTCCTTCGCCGCCGGCTCCGGCGGTGCATCGGCGGTCAGATAATCAACAATCAATTGATGATAAAGAGCAGTGTCCTGAAGCGTTTCGGCATCACAGGACAATAAGGTACATGCTTTTTCAATGTCGGCCGGGGATGAATACTTTTTGACAATATAATCGGCGATGATACTGCAAAATCTGCCAAGTTCTACCGGGCGGCGTTCGCCGGAACGGACACGGTAGATGTAAGATACATCAAAACTGGTATCATTTGCCATGGATTTCATATGGATGTCAAAGTGCTCAATGATACGGTTAAAATGCCTGATGAAGCTTTCATAGTCATGTTTGCGCGTCTGTAAAGGTTTTTCAAGCATGGAAATCAGGTTGCGTGCTGTGTATTTGTCTGGGTCGATGGTTTTGCCACTTTGGTTCGCTTCTTTGGCAAGTATTTCCAAACCATTGGCCAAAGCCCGGATTTGTTCGCTTCCGATGGACGGTGTGCGTTCGCCGGATATATAACGGCTTATGACGGAAGTAGATAACCCGGATACATCGGACAGCTTCTTTTGTGAACAGGAAATTTCCTGACATAATTCAATTAATAATTCCGCGAAATTCATAGCATTTCTCCTTCTTTATGCTTTATGTATTAATAAAAATTATAACAGCTTCCAGCGTAAAAATATATAAAAATTGCCAAAAAAGTCAATTGCCATTTCTGGCAACCCTATAAAATAATTTGTGGATTTTTGGTAAAATATGCATATGTTTTTGTACAAATTTATTATAAGGAGGTAAACGTGTATGAAGAACAAATGGAAACGCTTTTTGGCGTTTACTATCGCATTTGCGATGGTGTTCTCCATGATGCCGGGAAATAGTCTGGTGTCAATGGCAGCGGA
>JBJEMZ010000044.1:0-3568 GCA_051879935.1 Wujia sp. | reverse complement strand
CCTACTTCAGGATGCGCATATGTAGCAGTCTGGTATATCGGAAAACTGATGGCTCCGGTTGGCTCTTTTGATAAGTCTTCTTTATTTCCATATATACATTTTGTTTCAATATTTAAATTCATATGCAACATACTCCCCACATAATAATTAACTGTATCGTTTGTGTCTCACTATTTATACATATTGGTTGATAAATACTTCATTCCGTTATCTGCTAAAATCACAACGATATTCTTTCCTTCATTCTCCGGACGAAGTGCCAGTTGTTTGGCGGCAGTCAGCGCAGCTGCGGCTGAAGCACCAAGGAAAATCCCTTCCGTCTCGGCAACCTCTCTTGCGATTGCATAGCTGTCATCTCCAGTAACATTTATGACTTCGTCGTACTTAAAATTCCTTCTTACTACAAACGGATGCTTACATCCATCCGGCTTGTCAAATATTACCACACCATCTATCGTGTTCACATTTCCACCCGGACCGGATAACGCCTCCGGAGTCGGCTGTACACCTACAATCTTCACGCCCGGAATATTGTCCTGAAGATAAGAACCGACACCAGCCAGAGTTCCTGCTGTTCCTGCCAGCATAACTGCTATGTCAATCTTACCATCCGTATCCTCCACAAGCTCCGGTCCTGTTGTTGCATAGTGCGATCCCGGATTTGCTTCATTGACAAGCTGACCCATATAAAAATAACCGTGTTCTTCCGCATATTTTGCAACTGCAGCCATAATCTTCACAACATCAAATCCATAGTTTGCCATAATCTCCTGAATACCCGGAATCTCGTCTAACCCCCGCAGGTCACACCCGTAAGCCTTCATAATCTGCGTTCTCTCCGGCGTACATCCCGGCTCCTGATATACGATTGATTTATAACCTTTAGCCGCACAAAAAGCAGCTAATGCAATACCGGTATTTCCACTTGTCGTTTCAACAATCGTATCCCCCGGCTTTATTTTCCCCTCTTTTTCAGCAGCCTCAATCATACCGAGAACCGCTCTGTCTTTTACACTTCCCGTCGGATTAAAATATTCCAGTTTTCCTAAGATCGTCGCTTTTAATGCATTGTTCCTTTCAAAATTCACCAGCTCAACCAACGGTGTCCTTCCTACTAACTCTGTTATACTTTTGTAAATCTTACCCATACTATCCTTCCTTTCTCGTTATGCATTATTTTCATTTCTTCTATGGTTTTATTAACCACAGGATAATCCTCCGTCTACCACAATTGATGCACCATTGATAAATTTCGCTTTATCACTCGCTAAAAACAAAACTGTTCGGGATATATCACAGGTTTCTCCTGTCACAATCTGCGGATCAAGCGCTGCTAAAATCCTCTGCCGCCCAAATGCACTCTCCGTAGCAGTGTGACTCGCCATGTCTGTTTTTATTGCTCCCGGGCATACCAGATTGCTTCGGATTCCCTTGTGCATATAGGCCCATGCCGTATGTTCACACAAACCTATGAGTCCATGCTTTGCCACCGTATATGCCACACTGGAACGACCGCTTTTTTGTCCGGCCACAGAAGCAATCGTAACGATATTTCCACCGGTATCCTGCTCTAACATCCTGCTTACTGCCTCTCTGATTGCATACATCGGACCTGTAAGATCAACCGCCAAAATCCGATCCCAATCCTCATTTCTTGTTTCGGTTACCGGTTCACTCCGTCCTGCAATCCCCGCATTATTTACCAGAATATCAATCCTTCCGTTCGCTTCAATTGCTTTTTTTATCATATCTTCATTTGTCTTCTGTTCCGAAACATCTCCCACGAAAGGAATAAACCTTTGTACCAGTTCTTCCTCATATCCATCCGAAAGCTCTTTTTTTAATGCCTGAAGGGATGCTTCCTTTATTTCGACTGCGACCACAGTTGCTCCCTGTTTTAAAAAATCAAGTGTAATTTGTTTTCCCATACCTGCTCCGGCACCGGTTACAACAACACTTTTTCCTGCAAATTCCAAGCTTTGATCTAAACTCATCCTGCGCCTCCCATCTATTCAGCATCCTCTAAAAACTCAAAAATCTGTGTGATTTTCTTACCTGTTAACGCACCATATAACGAAAGCAATGCACTTGCTGCTCCGGCACTTCCCATATACAGACCAATATGTGCATCTACATTCCATGGCATAACTCTTGTCCATGCATTATACCAGCGTGTTCCCTCAGCATTTTTATATGCATCACCGACAAGCTTATCCGCAACGCCTATCGCAAGCCTCTTATATTCATCTTCGCCGGTCAGCTTCAAACCATCTACAAAATGCAGAAATACACCCGCCGATCCGCAGCAGATACAATCATTCCAATATCCCGGCGACCGCTTGTAAGTTACACCGGCCTGATTCAGTGCATTGGAAAGTCTCTTGTAAAAATCCAGATACTTCTCATCCCCTGTCGCTTTGTACAGTTCTTTTGCAACAATTCCATCTCCCGCCGGTCCGTGACACAGACTTAGATAAAATACATCGAATGGCTCATCTGCATCCGGCAAATACAGATACGGAACTATGGATGCATCCTCCTTGTTAATTGCGATATTAACAAGGAACTGAAAACCGGCCTTGGCAATATCTAAGTATTTTTCATCATTTGTCGCTTCGTAATACTTTGTGAGCAAATACACGACACCCGCTGTTCCATGTGCAAAATTCGGAAGTATACCACCTTCGGGAAGCTCCGGAAAATAATGATGGATATCTAAAAACTTCCAATATGCCGTTCCATCCGGAAGGTCTGTTTTAAATGTAAGAATATAGTCCAATAACTGCTTTGCATATTCCACATATTTTTGTTCCCCTGTAAGCTTCGCCAGATACAGCCAATAAGCAGCTGTGCTGCCATCTCCCATGTAATCCACCAGACTGTCCCAATGAATCAGACCATTTTCCTTATATGCGGTCTTATAAGCGACATCTCCGACTTTTATCGCATAATCGTGATATTTCTGTTCTCCTGTTTTCTTATACAATGCTTCCGTAAAGAATCCTTCTCCTGTAATACCTCCGTGGATTCCGGGCTTTACGCCAAGTTCCTCATGAAATGTATCAAGCAGATACTCTGCCGCTTCGATTGCCTCATCCAGATATTGTTTATCATCGGTTGCTTCAAATAACTGTAAATAAAAATATCCGACTCCGGCAGCTCCGGAATAGATGCTCCGGTCTGTCATCTTATTCGCCAGGTCATCACCTTCGTTCGAACCGGCTCCACTGCTTATCTTCCAACTCTTACCGACGGTCTTTTTTACCTCATATTTTTTTATCCACTTCGCTACATCAAGTGCTGTATTCAAATAGTCATCTGCCGTATTCTCTTTATAGATACTAATTCTTTTTACATTGGACATGTGCATTCCCCTTTTCTCAAAAGTAATTTCTTATTATTCATACCGTTTTAGTATGCTTTTGACTTGAGCTAAATTTACCACTTATTTCCTAAGCTGTATAATTCGAGAATATTATGGTTACATATAACAAAAAGCTATAGCAGATGCGCAAAAATGCCCATATACAGCATTTTGAAACTGTATTTGGGCATTCTGTCTATTATC
>JBJEMZ010000043.1:0-3571 GCA_051879935.1 Wujia sp. | reverse complement strand
CTTGCGGTGGTATTGGGGACACAGACGCTTGTGAATTATTTCTCGGGACATGCTGTAGAAGGATTTACAACGGTAATTCTTTTGGTTTTGATTCTCGGAAGCCTTACTTTGCTTGGACTTGGAGTTATCGGATATTATATATCCAAAATCTATGAGGAAGTAAAATGCCGACCGAGGTATATTGTTTCAAAACGTGTTGGGAAAAACACTGGTTCTATGAGCCAGGGGTGCAGGGATGAAAAATGAGGAGGTAAATTATGCGTAAAAAGTCACACATTTCACTGGCAAGGGGTGTTGTTCACGGCCTGGATATGGACGAGCGGTTCGGACATCGGCTTTCGCTGTATTTTGGAAGCATACTTCCGGACTGCACAATCAGTTTTTTGACGAAGCGCCATTGTATGGAAGAAACCTTTGATGTGTGTGTGAAAAAGATGATAGGGTTTCTGGAGCATTATAAGACACGTAAAAAAGGAATCTCCATCTGTTCCAGCGTGCGCATGGGTGTTGTCCTTCATTATATCGCAGATTATTTTACGTTCCCGCACAACGCGCATTATCCCGGCAATCTGAAAGACCATTGTGTTTATGAGGAAAGCCTGAAACATCAGATGCGAAGATTTATCAACAATCGCCGGGGAAGTGTGGATTGCGTATATGATAAAAGGAATGCGCGGGAAATCAAGTCGATTTCCGACCTGCTTGCATATGTATGGGAAAAACATGAAAAATATGTAAATGATATTTGCAATGTGAATCTGGATTGTGCTTATTCCTATATTGTCAGCCTGACGGTAATGCGTTCGCTTTTGACAATGGCTTCAGGGCAGGCATAAAAACGTATGAATTGTTACATACTATATCCGAACCTGATTACGCAGGGTTTGTCATTATCAGACAAGGAGGATGTAATATGCGAAGTGGAGCTGAAATCTACAGAGAAGTAGCAGAACGTTGCAGTGCATATGATAAGCGGGACAAAAAGGACTGCTTCTGCAACGTGGAAGAAACCGGAAAGAGCTGCCTGACATGCAGACATTTTGCAGAGGATGAGCACTGCCGGTTGGATTTGTATGATCCGATTGTAAAAGAATTATAAAACAAAAAGAAATGTGAGGCAGTTGCCGCGGAAGGGGAAAACCGGATGCGGCAACTGCCTTTTTGTGCAATAAGCCGTTATAACTGAAAATCCGGGTCGCGCTACTTGACATAAAAAGTGGTCGTTGCTATACTCAAGAAAGTTTGAACACGTATTGTAAAAGGAAACAGAAAGGAATTCAATATGATTAGTGCAAATAATGTAACGCTTCGTTTGGGCAAACGGGCACTGTTTGAGGATGTAAATATCAAATTTACGGAAGGTAACTGTTATGGATTGATTGGTGCAAACGGAGCCGGTAAATCTACGTTCTTAAAGATTTTGTCCGGAGAGCTTGAACCGACAAACGGGGAAGTAATCATGAACGATGGGGAACGACTTTCCGTTTTGCAGCAGGACCATTTCAAATACGATGAATATATGGTTCTTGATACGGTTATCATGGGAAATAAGCGTCTCTATGACATTATGAAGGAAAAGGATGCGATTTATGCAAAGGAAGATTTCTCGGATGAGGATGGAATCCGCGCATCAGAACTGGAAGCAGAATTTGCAGAAATGGATGGCTGGAATGCAGAGAGTGATGCTGCGATGCTGCTGAATGGACTTGGCATTGAGACGGATGTGCATTATAAGATGATGAGTGAACTTGACGGTAACCAAAAGGTTAAGGTGCTGCTTGCACAGGCACTGTTTGGAAATCCGGATGTCCTTTTACTCGACGAGCCGACAAACCATTTGGATTTGGATGCGATAGCGTGGCTTGAGGAGTTTTTGATTAATTTTGAGAATACGGTAATCGTTGTATCCCACGACCGTTATTTCTTGAATAAGGTATGTACACATATTGCGGATATTGATTATGCGAAGATTCAGCTTTATGCCGGCAACTATGATTTCTGGTACGAGAGCAGCCAGCTTATGATTAAGCAGATGAAGGAAGCAAACAAGAAGAAAGAGGAGAAAATCAAGGAATTACAGGAGTTCATCCAGCGTTTCTCCGCAAATGCTTCCAAGTCAAAGCAGGCGACTTCCAGAAAACGTGCACTTGAGAAGATTCAGCTCGAGGAGATTCGCCCGTCAAGCCGTAAATATCCGTATATCGATTTCCGCCCGAAGCGTGAAATCGGAAATGAGGTTCTTACGGTTTCCAACATTTCAAAAACCGTGGATGGTGTAAAGGTGCTCGACAATATATCCTTTACGGTCGGACATGATGATAAGATTGCTTTTGTCGGTCCGAACACGATTGCTACAACGACGCTGTTTAAAATTCTTGCCGGTGAACTCGAACCGGATGAAGGAAGCTATAAATGGGGTGTTACAACCTCGCAGGGATATTTCCCGAAGGACAATACGAAGGAATTTGATAATGACCTTGTGATTGCGGACTGGCTCGCACAGTATTCGGATGATAAGGATGCGACCTATGTGCGTGGATTCCTTGGACGTATGCTGTTTGCCGGTGAGGATGGAGTAAAGAAGGTCAAGGTTCTCTCGGGAGGCGAGAAGGTGCGATGCCTGCTTTCCAAGCTTATGATTATGGGCTCCAACGTACTGATTTTGGATGAGCCGACCAACCATCTGGATATGGAAAGCATCACGGCATTGAATAATGGCCTGATTAAGTTCCCGGGTGTTGCTCTGTTTGCATGTCAGGATCATCAGTTTGTACAGACAACCGCCAACCGTATTATGGAGCTTACGAATACCGGTTTGATTGACAAGCAGACGACTTATGATGAATACCTCGCAAATGATGAGCTTGCGAGAAAACGTCAGGTTATGAATATGACCAATGAAGAGGATGACAATTAGTATAGAATAAAAAGAAAAATCAGGACGATTCGCCTCGCCCTGATTTTTTGTTTTTTAGTATGTTGTCTCGGTGTCGATGTCCAGATGAAGGATATATTTGATCATGCGTTTGGCATTTACATAATTTCGTTCCGAATTGCCCGGAAAACCAAGATAAACTTTATCATAACCGAGATTTAAATGCTTCGCAAAGTCGGTATCGCTGATATCGATGGCAAATGGTACGCTTACGCCGTCGTGATCTTCGGCTTCGCATAAACGATCCTCGACCAAAGAATAGATATCGGCGGGAAGATAGTTTTTAAGCGGATAAATGATTTCCTGCATTGCACAGTATTCCAGCCCTTTTTCGTCCAAAATCATGATGTCATAGTAACCATTGAAACAGAGCATTGGCAGTTCTGTGTAGATCGATGCGCTTGAACCCTGGGATTCCTGCAGATATGTCTCCTTGTCTAAGTGAACTGTCAGGTCATTGTGTACCTGATAGGCGCCTGTCAGGCCGAACATTGTGCGGTAATCGTCTACAAAATCTGTGTTGACTGCATCCGGTTCGGCGGCATTTACAATGCAGTATGAGATTGCCACCGGCCGGCTTTTTGTGTAGATTGTAACCGGGAGTGCAATACAGATGGCAAGCAGGATGAGGCCGAG
>JBJEMZ010000042.1:0-3571 GCA_051879935.1 Wujia sp. | reverse complement strand
AATAGCATCTCATTGTATGGAAATACCCGCTTTCATCTCATTCCACACAACTGCAATATTCTGCACAGATTCCTTAGGAATCGTAAATGATACCATCCTGCTTGTATATGGTTCTATTATCACATTTACATCCGCGCAGTAATCTGTCACGATTACATCTCCCTGCGAGGTCATCAAGCTTACCGTGCAGGCATTGACTGTCTGTTCCTTGTCAGTTCCGTTTTTTAATGAAACCGAAATTTCAACCGATCCGTCTGCCATCTGAGAAGCCGCAATTACACTTCCCTCCAGCATGCCTTCATACACTAATGTACTGTCAAGCCAGATATAATTGTTTCCACATAAAAGTGCATAGTTGCGTCCGTTCTTTCTCGCTTCATTAAAGTTATCTGTCAACGCATGGTACACAGTCTCCTTGACTTTATTTTCAGTCACAACCCCGGTCTCAGATGTAACATCCAATTTCCATTCGCCATTTTTATAGGAGAATGGATATGTAAATTCCTTACGGACATAGCTTACATTTACCCCTTCTCCTGACACAAGCGTTCGTGTGGCACTTCCGTAGCATAACCCATTCTCATTACATAAAAGCACATAATCACAATCATTATATACATCCTGCATCTCATTGTGATACAGTCGAAAATTTTCACGTAATAGTGCCTCCCCGGCCTCTTCACAGCGAAACAATCCGATATAAGCGTCCTCATCCCCGGATACAAGGCTGCTCCACGCCTGTTGTTCCAGCTTCTTAAATGCCTTCAAAGCCTCCTCGTCCGACACCGTGGCGGTTGTACCGGAATTCCCGGTTTCGGAATCCGCCATTCCCATCGTATCTGTCCCGGTCTTATCCTTCTTTGTATCAATCAAACCTTTTATTTTAATAGCCGCCGAAACGGCAATGGTGAGAATACATACCGCATATAATATAACCCGCAGTACATTCACACGTCGTTTCGGTTTGGCAACCTTGCGCAGACTGATTGTTCCATTCTGATTAATTGCGTTAATCTCAGACTGAATTTCCACAACATTATTGTATCTTGCATATGGTTCATGCTCCATACAGCGCGTGATAATCCGCTGAATCTGTTCTGCATTTTCACTATATTTTTGCTGCATATTTTGCAGTTCTTCATGAAACACATATTTCATGATTGCCCCGATAGAAAAAATATCGATTCTGTAATCGATTGGTTTGCCGGCAATCACCTCCGGTGCGGTGTATCCTGCACTGACACCACGTATATTTTCCGTATCATGCTTATGAATGGCAGTTCCAAAATCTATAATATATACATTTGCATTTGCATCCACCATGACATTTTGAGGCTTTAAATCCGCATGAATCATACCTTTCGTTGCATGCAGATAATTCACTACATCGCATATGTCATATATGATTTTCAACTTCTGCGTCAATGTACATTTCGTTTGCATAATGTACCTGTCAAGCCCCATACCATCGATATAATCCATAACAATATAAAATGTGCCGTTCTGATTAAACACATCATATATGTTTGGAATACGCGGATGAGACAGACCAACCAGAAGGTCTCTCTCATTGTTAAGTAAGATTTCCGAAAATGTTTTTGGCAGCAGCTCTTTGATTGCCACTCTTCTGTTCAGCCTGTTATGTCTTCCTTCATACAGTCTGGATGTTCCGGACTCAGCAATAAATCGGTCCACAATAAATTCGTGTGAGAGACCAATAGTCTCACCTTCCTTCACCCGCAAACACTCAAACGACGGATGAACATCTTCCGGCTGAAGCTTGCCCATAACAACCAGGGATTGTCCCAGATTATATATTACCGGAAGAACAGATGTGTAATTCATGTTATCGCGAAAATATTCACTGGTAGTCGTCTCAAGATTATGGGATATAAAATCGCGAAGCCTCCTCGTCTCATCCATGTCCTCCGGAAGATTATAGCCGATTGCACGAAGACTCTTTGTCATCCCATACACAGAATAATCCATGAAATCTATCACAACGTCTCCGGAATCATAATGAAAAACATATGTATTTTTATCCCCATCCACCGGCGTTCCATACGCAATAAACCGGTCTTGAAAGTCAAGCAGAACAATTGCCATGACGCACTCTGTCAATGCAAACGCTTCCTTGACACTTTGCAGCATCACAGAAGGGTCCGTGTACGGATTAATGTCACGAAATATCCGTATCCACTTCTCCCGCACGGCCTCCGGACTCCGATATTTCATATTTAGATGTTCTCGATACGTATTCGGTCTCTCCATCCCTTACTCCCACGTTCATTCATCACAGTTTGAACATACATAATATTTTTTTATTATAGCTTTACATAAAGGGATGCGCAAGCGATACATAACAATCACAGCAGAAAAAACCGGTCAGCCAGCAACAGCCAGTTTGCACGAAAAAGCCGCATAATCTGCCAGTATCCCATGCCGCGCAAACCGTATTCCTCTACCAGATTGAATTTTGCCTGCATACTTCGGACATCCTCGAACCATACTTCATGTGCAATTCCATTTTTGGTATAATTAAAAAACGGTGACATAGCTGTCTCATCAAATTGTATTTCTGCGCCATTGTTCGCTGCTATCGTAACTGCTTCGACATTCCCGATAGTAGTCGCCCTTGTCACACCCTTTTCATATGGCAGAGGCCAATCATAGCCATAGTTTGGAATCCCCAGATTTATTTTTTCATTTGGAATACGGGTAAGGGCATATTCGACTACCCTTCGGACATTATTGATCGGTGCAACTGCCATTGGCTGGCTGTACGTATACCCCCATTCATAGGTCATCAATAATACTTCGTCAGCCGCCTCTCCAAGCAAGGCATAATCCTTTCCCTCATATAACAATCCGGGCTGATCATCACTGGTCTTAGGCGCCAATGCCACCGTCACCGGATATCCAAGCTGGTTAATCGCTGTGCGAACCTCCCACACAAAATCCACAAACGCAAGCCGGTCCTCTGCGAGAATATATTCAAAATCAATATCTACACCTTGAAAGCCTTTCTCAGTTACAGTCATTACAAGATTGTCTATTAACGCATCTTTAGCAGTTGGATTGTTGAGCACGGAAGAAATCAGATTGTTATTAAACCGTCCGCTGGCATCAAACGGTGTCAGCGTTAAAAAAGGTGCCGCCTGATATTCATAGGCAGCCTGAATCATGAAGCTGTCGTCCAATACAGGAGGAATAATGTCTCCCTCGGACGAAAAACCGTAAGAAAACACAGATAATCTGGAAAGATAGGGCAGGGTCTGCGTCAGAACCCAGTTACTGATAAATGGATATGCATATCCATTTGTAACGACAAAGCGGGAAGGCTGCTGTTCGGAAGGGGTGGACAGCAGCAGTGCCTGCCCTACAACTAAAGTGTATGGAAAAATAAGCTGGTTATTATAAATGATCGTGTCCGACGGTATCTGATAAGCGGCTGCTATCGAACTGACGGTATCCCCGGGAGCTACAACGTAGATGGTCATGGCTACTCCTAAGAAATGTTCTTATCTATTAGTATATGAGAATCAAGGTATTCTTACTCATCATCTGTATC
>JBJEMZ010000041.1:0-3576 GCA_051879935.1 Wujia sp. | reverse complement strand
GACTGACACGCACAACGCTTCCACCCTCCTCATCGGTTCCGATTAAAAGCGGATAGGTGCTTGCCTCCTGAAAGCCCTGCAATTTATCGGTCAAAGAATCTGCAGTTTCGTCACGAAAATCTCCTGCAAACAGGATGATTCCCCCTGCCGGATACTGTGCAAGCTCCTCTGTTCCAAAACGACCATCATTTTTAATAAAAAAAAGCTGTCCCACCTTTTCCTCGAGTGTCATCGCATCAACAAGCTGTTCCAGTCGAACATCGAGCACTGTTTTTTCAGGCTGGGATTCCTCCGTCGTAGCATCATCCTCACTTGTAACAGGAATATCTTCCGATTGCGGCTCCTCTGTGCCGGACGCCGAATCACTGTCATCCGTATTCCTTCCACTGTCACCAATCAGACCGGATGTGCCAAAGATACCGAAAACAATCATGCATACAACCATAATTGCATATAAAATTTTCTTTTTGCGAATCCCCATGTATTCGATATACCCCATATATACTTAATTAAAGAACTATAAAGCTTGTCAACTGTCAGTCCCATGTGCTCCCACATTATATTACATACTGATCTGACTGTTCCTTTTCCCAGTCCACAAGATCCTGCAAGGTAATATTATCCACGACACCCGAAACCGCTTCATACATTTTTTCCCATATACGAACTGTAACACAGGATGTCCTTCTGTCGCATGGCATAGGATTTTCTCCGACACAGGCAACCGGTGTCAGATCGCCTTCTGTCAACCGAAGAATCATACCGACCGTATATTCCTTCGGTGTACGCACAAGTACATAACCACCCTGCGCCCCACGGATTCCACGCACATAGCCCGCCTTATTCAGCACGGATATAATCTGCTCCATATATTTTTCAGATATATTCTGTCTCTTTGCCACATCTTTTAAACTGATGGGCTCTCCTGTGTGATAAACAGCCAGATCAAGCATCAATCGCAGTGCATATCTTCCTTTTGTAGAAATTTTCATACAGTCTTTCCCTCCTAAATATTCAAAAAAACCGATTATATAACCCTTATATCCCTGTAATGCCTACTAAGATAATATGAATTATATAATCGGTCTATAGTAAAGTCAAGTTATGAGAAGTATGCTACACCGGACTCAAAAATCTTTTGATCCTGGTCTCCATAGATATTGACAGCAACTGCTGTTCCTTTACGCTCAGAGTGTGCCATCTTACCGAGTACACGTCCATCCGGGCTTGTAATACCCTCGATTGCGTAATAGGAACCGTTGACATTGTAATACTCATCCATTGTCGGATTTCCATCAATATCTACATACTGCGTTGCAACCTGTCCGTTTGCGAACAACCTTTCCGTCCATTCCTTACTTGCAACAAATCGTCCTTCTCCACGCGAAATCGGAACGGAGTAGACACCGCCAAGCTTTGCCTGAGAAAGCCAAGGACTCTTGTTGGTTACAACCTTTGTATATACCATCTTCGACTGATGACGACCGATACTGTTCATCGCCAATGTCGGTGAATCATCCTCCTGCGGACGAATCTCACCATACGGCACAAGACCTAGCTTGATAAGTGCCTGGAATCCGTTACAGATACCGAGCACAAGACCGTCTCTCTCATTTAAGAGCTTCATAACCTCATCGGCAATCTTCGCATTCCGGAACGCTGTGGCAATAAATTTACCGGAACCATCCGGTTCATCACCGGCAGAAAATCCTCCCGGGAACATGATAATCTGGCTTTCCCGGATTGCTTTTGTAAATGCATCGACAGAATCACGGATTCCCTGTGCATCCATATTGCGGAATACAATCGTATTTACATCCGCACCCGCATTTTCAAACGCTTTGGCGGAATCGTACTCGCAGTTGGTACCCGGGAACACCGGAATAAATACCTTTGGCTTTGCCACTTTATTTTTTGCAATCAGAATAGAACCTGCATCATACATCTTGGATGTCACGATACCGTTTTCAATCTTTAATGCATCATTGATCTTATCATTTTGCTCAACACCGGATTCGGTTGGGAATACCTTTTCAAGCTTGCCTGTCCATGCCTGCAAAGCATCCTCCATAGAGATAACGGTATCAGCATATTCAAACTGTGCACTCGCCTGTACTTCACCAATAACTGTACACGGAATGCCAAGCGCTGTCACATCATCCTGACTAACCTCCAAGATAATGGAGCCATAGTTTTTAGCTGTCAGGTCATCCTTGCTCACAGTTCCTGAAATCTTCACACCGAGTTTATTACCAAAAGCCATCTTGGAAAGTGCCTCAATCATACCTCCAAAGCCGACTGCATACGCCGATACAACCTTCCCTGCACAGACTGCCTCATACAGTTTTCCGTATTTTTCGAGCACATCCTTATAATCCGGAATATCGTATGCATCCTTCTTAATATCAAACTGGACAAGCAGATTGCCTGCCTTCTTCAGCTCCGGTGTCACAACATCCTGATAGCTTGCCACATCTACTGCAAAGCTGACAAGTGTCGGCGGAACATCAATATCGTTGAAGGATCCGGACATGGAATCCTTACCACCGATAGATGCAAGACCAAGTCCCATCTGTACATCATAGGCACCTAGCAACGCTGAAAGCGGCTGTCCCCAGCGATATGGGTCTGTGCCAAGACGCTTAAAGTACTCCTGGAATGTAAGGTGAATCTTGCTTACATCACCACCTGATGCCGCAATCTTCGCTACGGAAAGAAGTACCGCATAGATAGAACCATGATATGGGCTCCAGCTTGAAAGATACGGATCAAAACCATAACTCATCATCGTAACAGTATCCGTCTTTCCCTTCAGAACCGGAAGCTTTGCAATCATCGTCTGCGTCTCGCTAAGCTGATACTTTCCACCATACGGCATTGTGACGGAACCTGCGCCAATGGAGGAATCGAACATCTCCACAAGTCCCTTCTGCGAGCACACATTCAGGTCGGAAAGTGTATCAAGCCAAAGTTTCTTCACATCGCCTGTCTCGTTTTTCTGTTCAAAATATTTATCATCCGCATCCGGCATAGAAACCTTTACATCGGTCTCCTGATGCGCACCATTTGTATCAAGGAATGCTCTGGAAAGATTTACAATTTCCTTTCCTCTCCAGCTGAGCACAAGTCTCTTCTCCTCTGTGACAACAGCTACGGCTACGGCCTCGAGATTTTCCTCTGCCACATACTGCATCATCTTGTCAACATCCTCAGGGGCAACCACAACTGCCATACGCTCCTGAGATTCGGAAATCGCAAGCTCTGTACCATCAAGGCCTGCATATTTCTTTGGAACCTTATCCAAATCGACCCGAAGACCGTCTGCAAGCTCACCGATCGCAACGGACACACCGCCGGCACCAAAGTCGTTACATTTCTTAATCAGACTTGCAACCTCTTCGCGACGGAACAAACGCTGAATCTTACGCTCTGTCGGAGCATTACCTTTTTGTACTTCCGCACCACATGTCTCAATGGAGCTCTCTGTATGTGCCTTGGAGGAACCGGTTGCACCGCCACATCCGTCACGTCCTGTACGACCGCCAAGCAGAATGATGATATCGCCCGGATCAGAGG